>CAZOJP010000018.1:0-19885 GCA_964580155.1 uncultured Intestinibacillus sp.
TTGTTCCGGCTGCGCCGAAAAAAAATCATGACCGTACAATTGTCGCGTGGTGGGGGTGAGATGGTGGTTTCTTTATTTTTGGGCGTGTCGGGCGTTTGTGGGTGCAGGTGCAGCGTCCCCGGTGCGTGCGGCGCGGAGGTGCTTGTACGGCGGTTTATAAAAGGGTGCGTCTGGGTGCGGTGGTGTATTCCCCGTCCCGCGCCGCGCGCGACAGTGCCCGCCCCGGCGAGTGGCTCCCGATTCCGGAAATAGCGGCGCTCAGCCGCCCGGAATCGACAGTGCCCGCCCCGGCGAGGGGTTAGGGTTGGATGTTGGAGATGAGGGTTTTGAGGATGGCGTCCATTTCTGCGGAGTTTTTGCGTTCGTCCTCGATTTTATTGATGGAATGCAGTACGGTTGTGTGATCGCGCGAAAAAACCTTGCCGATTTCGGGCAGGGAATAATTCGTCAGCTCGCGCACGAGATACATGGCGACCTGCCGCGGTTGCACAGTATCCTTGGAACGGCGCGACCCCACGATTTGCTCGACTGGAATGCTGTAATAATTCGCGACAGCCTGTAAAATCTTAGGCGGAGTCGGAATGAGATCCTCGTCCGAGCCGCGCACCTCCTCGATGGCGCGGTTGGCAAGATCCACGTTAATCTCCTGGCCGAGCAGGTTGTGCATCGCCTGAATTTTCTTGATGGTGCCCTCAATTTGGCGCACGTTGGAGTGCAGGGTCTTGGAAATGACCTGCACCACGTCTCCCGGTAAGTCGAAGCCGAGATTTTCCGCCTTGGCGCGCGTGATCGCCATGCGCGTTTCGTAATCGGGCGGCTGAATGTCCGCGAGCAGTCCCCATTCAAAACGGGTCTTCATGCGGTCCTCCAGCGTGTTGATTTCCTTGGGCGGCCGGTCCGAGGTGAGCACAATCTGCTTGTGCGCCTCGTAAAGCGCATTAAACGTATGGAAAAATTCCTCCTGCGTGCGCTCCTTGCCCGCGATAAACTGAATATCGTCAATGAGCAGCAAATCCGCCATGCGGTATTTGCCGCGGAAATTCTGCACGTCGCCTTCCTGAATGGCGCTGACAAGCTCGTTTGTGAAATCCTCGCCCTTGACGTAAATAATGCGGTAAGAGGGATGGTTTTTGCGGATGACCGCCGCGATGGCATATAAAAGATGGGTCTTGCCCAGACCGGACTGACCGTAAATAAAAAGCGGGTTGTAATTTTGTGCGGGACTGTTTGCGACGGAAAGCGCGGCCGCATGCGCGAATTTGTTGGAATTGCCCACGATAAACTGCTCGAAGGTGTAGCCGTCATCGGGCGCAAGACCATAGCTGACACCGCCTGCGTTTTCCATTTCGCCGGTCGTCACGGTGACCTCGATGTCCGTGCTGCTCATCAGCTCGCGCAGCGCGGTCGTCAGCGGAATTAAAAAACGCTCGGTGATGATGTCCTTCTTAAAATCGTTCGGCGTGTGCAGGGTGAGCACGTTGCCCGAAAAATCGACGACCGTCGCGTCGTCAAACCACGCGGTCAGCGATACGGGGTTGATCCCCTGCGTTTTCTGCATCTGGTCCAGCGCCATGATGAGAATGTCGTTTTGTGTGCCCAAAGCCATGCGTCCCTCCTTTATTTTTACAGAGTCTTATTCAGAATCTATAATAGCACGGATGTGCGCAAGTCGCAAGGGAAAATGACAGGAAAACGTACATTTGTATGATTTTTTGACGTGCATACGGAGAGCAAACCAGATATGGACGAAAAATGCGCAAGAAGCCCAGAAATTGTGGTTGACAAGGTGCTTTGGTTTCCGATATAATAAATTCTGACTTAAAGTGCAGATGGTGTAATTCCGTCCTATTTGGTCACGCCGAAAATCGGACGGGCAGCGGCACGCGCCCGATGGCATCGCCCGCGCAGCAGCGGACACGTGCCGGTGCCCGATTTCACAAAAATCTTGAGAAATGGAGGTGCATTTCGCATGAAGAGAACATATCAGCCCAAGAAGCGTCAGCGCTCGAAGGTTCACGGCTTCCGCAAGAGAATGGCTACCACAAACGGTAAAAAGGTCCTTGCCCGCCGCCGCGCGAAGGGCAGAGCCCGTCTGAGCCGCTAAACCCGTAACGAAGACACAAAAATGGATCGCGCAAGCGGTCCATTTTTTGTCTGTAAAGCACGGCGTGTTGCATGATTTTCCACAGGCTGTGGATTGCGATGATGCGCGCCGCCAACCATTCATTTTCGATATGTCGTCCACACCGTGTGGATAAGCCGCGGCACCCTGCGCCATGCGCGCAGGGGTCTGTTTTGCTGTGCCGCGGCAGCATGGGCGGCGCACGCGCCGGCACAGGGTACCGCCGGAACCGTGCGCTGTCACGATCTCCTGACTGAAGGAGTCTGTTTTTCATGAAAGAAACCTTTTCCATCAAGGAAAACCGCGATTTTCGCAGAATGTATCACCGCGCAAAGAGCGCGCCGACCGGTGTTCTCGTGCTGTATGCCGCGAAGAACCGGCTGGGGCACCGCCGTTTGGGTCTGACCGTGGGTGTCAAGCTCGGCGGCGCGGTCGTGCGCAACCGCTGCAAGCGGCTGCTGCGCGAGGCCTACCGCCTGCACGAGCACGAGCTGCCCCAGGGCTGGGACTATGTTCTGGTGGCGCGCACGCGCTTGACGGGCGCAAAATGCCAGGACGCGGAGCGCGCGCTGCTCAAGGCGGCGGACACGCTCGGTCTGCGGAAAATCGCACAAAAAAGCGGGGAATGACACATGAAACGCTTGGCAATCCGGTTTGTTCGCTTTTATCAAAAGCATATTTCGCCCGCGATGGCGCCGCGCTGCCGCTATATCCCGACCTGTTCGCAGTATGCGGTGGAGGCGCTGGAGAAGTATGGATTTTTAAAGGGCGGCTGGCTTGCGCTGCGGCGCATTCTGCGCTGTCATCCGCTGTCCAGACGCGGTCCCTACGACCCCGTCCCGTAACAACACTTTATCGGAGGAACGAAATTTATGGGTGATATTTTCGGTCTGGTCATCGTCCGGCCCTTCGGCCTGATTCTGATGTGGATCTACCAGCTGGTCGGCTCTTACGGTCTGGCCGTCATCCTGTTTGCAATGCTCGCAAAGCTCATCCTGTTTCCGCTTTCCTACAAGAGCAAGAAAAGCATGATCAAAATGAACGCGGTGCAGGGGCGCTTGCAGGAGCTTCAGAAAAAATATGCCAACAACAAGGTTAAGCTCAACGAGGAGATGCAAAAGCTCTATGAGAGCGAGGGTGTCAGTCCGATGAGCGGCTGCCTGCCGACCTTTATCACGCTGCCCATCATGATGGGTCTGTACTATGCGGTGCAAAAGCCGCTGACCTTTATGATCGGTCTGGGCGCGGCGGATATCGAGCTGCTCGGCAGCAAGGTCGGCATCGATGTCGCGACGGTCGCGGCAAAAAGCGTCACCTATCAGCTGGACATCGCGCAGGGGCTCAACAAGTTTGTCGATGCGTCGGGCGCGCTTTCGGGCGATATCCTGGGTCTGTCGGAGAATATCAAAAATCTGCTCATTCCGATTGATTTCAACTTCTTCGGGCTGGATCTGTCGCTCACACCGCGCATCAGCCAGCCGTCCGTGCTGTGGCTCATCCCGATTCTGTCCGGTTTGACCGCGTTCCTGTCGAGCTTCATTATGCAAAAGATGCAAAAGACCCAGGCGGTCGGCTCGATGAAAACCATGCTGTACATGATGCCGCTGATGAGCGTCTATTTCGGCTTTCTGTTTCCGGCGTCCATCGGCATTTACTGGGTCACGAACAATATTCTGACCACGGTGCAGGAATATGCGCTGACAAAGTACATCAACAAGCGCCATCCCGTGCAGACTGACACCGAGAAGCGTCAGCGCGAGCTGGAGGAAAAGCGCGCGGCACGCGATGAAAAGCTGCGGCGCTTGGAGGAGGAGGGCGCACGCCCCAACCCCAACACCAGCCGCAAAAAGAGAGAGAAAAAGTAAGGGGGACGTTTTAAGATGCTCAAATCGATTGAAACGCAGGGCACAACACGCGACGACGCGATTGAAGCGGCACTGGCGCAGCTCGGTCTGGACCGCGATTCGGTATCGGTAGAAGTGCTCGACAACGGCAAAAAGGGCTTTCTCGGCATTGGCGCAGCACCTGCGCGCGTGCGCGTCACCTATGAAGTGGCGGACGAGGTGCCGGTTAAAATGCCGGCGCCGCCCGTGCGTCCGGCGGCACCTGCGGCACAGCCTGCCGCGCCGCAGCCGCGCCGCGAGAGCGCAAAGCCCGCACCGCGCGCCGCGCGCGAGGAGCAGGACGCACCCGTCTATGTGCCCGGCACACCGCTTGCGCAGGGGGAAATCTCGCAGGCGGGCCGCGACGCGGTCACGTTTATCGACGGTCTGCTGGAAAAGCTGGGCGTGGAGGGGCACGCGGTCGTGCTCGATACGACGACGGACGACACCGTGATGATCGAGATTGTCGGCCCGGACATGGGCCCTGTCATCGGCCGCCGCGGCGACACGCTGGATGCGATCCAGTATCTGACGAGTCTGGTTGCAAACCGCAGCCGCGACAGCCACACGCGCATCACGATCGACACCGAAAACTATCGCGCAAAGCGCGAGGAGAGCCTGCAGCGCCTTGCGCATAAAATGGCGAATAAGGTGCTCAAATACCACAAAAACATGACGCTCGAGCCGATGAATCCCTATGAGCGTCGCATTATCCACGCGGCATTGCAGGATGTCCGCGGTGTGACGACCTATTCGACCGGCACCGAGCCGGGCCGTCGCGTCGTCATCGCGCCTGAGGGTCGCCCCGCCGGCGGACGCAGCGATTATGCGCCGCGCCACCGCGACGACCGCGCGCGCTAAAAGGGGTGTCACAGAAGAATGAGTGACACCATTGCCGCCATCGCTACGGCGACAGGCGGGCCCATCGGTATTCTGCGTGTGTCGGGAGACGCCGCAATCGACGTCGTTTCCGCGGTTTTTGCCCCAAAAAACGGCAAACCGTTGCACGATGCCGACTCCGGTCGGTTGGTGTTCGGCGAGCTGCATGACCGCTCGGGCGCGCTGCTCGATTGCTGCTTTGCGGCGGTGTTCCGCGCGCCCCATTCCTACACGGGCGAGTGCATGGCGGAGCTGCAGTGCCACGGCGCGCCCGCCGTGCTCGGGGAGGCGCTTGCCGCCCTGTTTGCGCGCGGCGTGCGGCAGGCGGCGCCCGGAGAATTCACCCAGCGCGCGTTTTTGAACGGAAAAATGGATCTTTCGGGGGCGGAGGCCGTGCAGGAGCTGATTTCTGCGCGCACCGCGGAGGCCGCGCGCAACGCGGTCGCCCAAATCGAAGGGCGCGTCGGCACGACCGTGCAGCACACGCGCGATGCGCTGCTGCAGCTTGTCGCGCACTTTCACGCGGTCGTCGACTTTCCCGACGAGGAGATTGATCCGTTTTTGTTTGAACAGGCGCAGGAAACCCTGCACAAGGCCGCAAGCGCGCTCTATGAGCTTGCGGAAAGCTACGAGCGCGGCCGCATCATCGCGGAGGGCGTGCCCTGTGTGATTTTGGGCCGCCCCAACGTGGGCAAGTCCTCGCTGCTCAACGCGATCGTGGGCGAGGAGCGCGCGATCGTCACCGAGCAGCCGGGCACAACCCGCGACATCATCGACGAAACCGTGCGCATCGGTCCGGTTCTGCTGCGTATTTTGGACACGGCCGGCCTGCGCGACACCGACGATCCGGTGGAGAAAATCGGCATCGAGCGCGCGCTGCAGCGCGCGAACGACGCGACGCTGCTGCTCGCGGTGTTTGACGGCGCGGAGAATTTTTCCGACGATGATCTCATGGTCATCGCGCGCAGCCACGGCCGCCGCGCCATCGCGGTCGTCAACAAATCGGACAAGACACAGTCGCTCGATCTGGCGCGGCTGGAAAAGCATTTTGCGCACATTGTGCATGTCAGCGCGCGCACGGGCGAGGGGATGGACAAGCTGCTGCACCTGATTCCCGCCCTTGTCGGGCTGGACGGCGCGGTGTATGACGGCAGCATCATCACATCGGCGCGGCAGGCGGCGGCGCTTGCGCGCGCGGCCGAACGCTGCGAGGCGGCGCTGTTCGCCGCGCAGTGCGGCATGACCCCGGATGCGGTCGTCATGGACGCGGAGGGTGCGATCGCCGCGCTGGGCGAGGTGACCGGCCAAAACGTCACGCAGGACGTGGTCAGCAGGATTTTTTCCAGCTTTTGCGTCGGCAAATAACAGCACCGGACAGGGGGAGCGCATGCGCTTCCCCTGTTTGCCTGTTTGCGGAAAGCGGCGTGCGCGCGTTCTCCACATGCTGTGGATAAGTGGACGCGCAACACAAAATATAGGGCCTCATACTGTATAATAGTGATAAAATATTACGAATAGTTTAAAATTAAGCGAAAAAACGCAGAGTTATCCCCAGTTTACACAGAGTTATCAACAGGGTGGGGGTAATCATGTCAATAGGTTATGGTATAAATGATTCATAAAAAATGCAACAAAAATTCGGCGTGCGAAAGGGGTGCTTGTGCTTGACATGGGATGCAGGACAATATGATGTGGCGGTGATCGGCGCGGGGCATGCGGGCATTGAAGCGGCGCTCGCCTGCGCGCGGCTCGGGCTGCGCACGCTGTGCTTTACAATCAATCTGGACGCGGTCGGCAACATGCCGTGCAACCCTGCCATCGGCGGCACGGCAAAGGGGCATCTGGTGCGCGAAATTGACGCGCTCGGCGGCGAAATGGCCAAGGCGGCGGATGCCGCGTGCATCCAGTACCGCATGCTCAACCGCGGCAAGGGCCCTGCGGTGCACTCGCTGCGCGCGCAGGCGGATCGCATTGCGTACCGCGCATATATGAAGCACGCGCTCGAAAAGCAGGAGAATGTGTTTTTAAAGCAGGCGGAAATCACCAAAATCCACACGGAAAACGGCGCGGTGCGCGCGGTTGAAACCCAGATGGGCGCGGTGTACGGCGTGCGCGCCGCGATCGTGTGCTCGGGCACCTACCTGCGCGGACGCATCATCATCGGGGAGCACTTCCGCGAGGGCGGCCCGGACGGCATGTTCGCCGCGATCGGTCTGACCGACTGCCTGCGCGAGCTCGGACTCAACCTGCTGCGCTTTAAAACCGGCACGCCTGCGCGCGTCAACCGCCGCTCGGTGGATTTTTCCGCGCTCGAGGTGCAGTACGGCGAGGAGGACGTCATCCCGTTCTCGTTCGAGACCGAGAGCGCGCCGCCCAACCGCGCGGTGTGCCACATGACCTATACAAACGAAAAGACGCACGAAATCATCCGCGCGAATTTGGACAGATCGCCCATTTACTCGGGCAAAATCGAGGGCATCGGCCCGCGGTACTGCCCATCGATTGAGGATAAGGTGGTGCGCTTTGCGGACAAGGCGCGCCACCAGCTGTTCCTCGAGCCGATGGGACTGGACACCGAGGAGCTGTATGTGCAGGGCTTTTCCTCCTCCATGCCCGAGGAGGTGCAGATGAAAATGATGCGCACGGTCGCAGGGCTGGAGCATGCCGAGGTCATGCGTCCGGCATACGCGATCGAGTACGATCTGATCGATCCGCTGGAGCTGCTGCCCACGCTGGAGACGATCAAGATTTCCGGTCTGTACGGCGCAGGGCAGTTTTGCGGCTCGTCGGGCTATGAGGAGGCGGCGGCGCAGGGGCTTGTCGCGGGCATCAACGCCGCGCTCAAGCTGACGGGCAAGCCGCCCCTGGTGCTCGACCGCGCGGACGGCTACATCGGCACGCTGATTGACGATCTGGTGACGTGCGGCGCAAACGAGCCCTACCGCATGATGACCTCGCGCTCGGAATACCGGCTGCTGCTGCGGCAGGACAATGCCGATTGCCGTCTGGTGCCGATCGGCGTGCGCGTCGGGCTGAACTCCGCGGAGCGCGGGTCGCGTGTCGCGGCGAAATATGCGCGCGTTCAGGCGGAAATTGCGCGTCTGGGCACGGTCACGGTCGGCCCGAGCGCACAGGTGCAGGCATTTTTGCGCGAACGGGGCAGCACGCCGCTGAAATCGGGCGCGTCCCTGCTCGAGCTGCTGCGCCGCCCCGAGCTGGGGTATGAGGCGCTCGCCGCGTTCGACCCCGACCGTCCGGATTTGTGCCATGCCGAGCGCGAGCAGGTGGAAATTTCGGTCAAGTACGCAGGCTATATCGAGCGGCAGCAGCGCGATGTCGAGCAGTTCCGCAAGCTCGAGGGGCGCGCCCTGCCGCAGGACATCGACTATCAGGCGGTGCCCTCGCTGCGCATCGAAGCGCGGCAAAAGCTCGAGCAGGTCAGACCGATCAGCTTCGGGCAGGCAAGCCGCATTTCCGGCGTGTCGCCTGCGGATATGACCGCGCTGATGATTTATATTGAGCAGCGCGAACAGGGGGGCCGGACATGAGAGACACACTGGAGCGCGGGCTGCGCCTGCTCGATCCGCAGACTTGTCCACAGGCTGTGGATAAGCTGATGGCGTTCTGCGGCATGCTGCTGGAAAAAAACAAGGTGATGAATCTGACCGGCGCGAAGGACCAGGCCGAAGTCATCGAAAAGCACTTTTTGGACTGCGCCGCAGCGTTTACGCCGCTCGATTTGTCGGGAAAGCGCGTGATTGACGTGGGCTGCGGCGCGGGCTTTCCGGGCATGCCGCTCGCGCTGCTGCATGCGCAGGGGCAGTTTACGCTGCTCGATGCACTCGGCAAGCGCATCGCGTTTTTGCAGTCGTGCATCGACGCGCTGCCCGTGCCCAATGCGTGCGCGGTGCATGCGCGCGCGGAGGAATATGCGGCGGCGCACCGTGAGGAGTACGATGTCGCGACCTCGCGCGCGGTGGCAAACCTGAGCATGCTCAGCGAGCTGTGCCTGCCGTTTGTGCGCGTCGGCGGTGTGTTTGCCGCGATGAAGAGCACGGGCAGCGACGACGAGCTGGCGCAGGCCGCGTACGCGATTGGGGTGCTCGGCGGCACGCTCGAAGCCGTGCGCGACTATGAAATTCCGCTGACCGGTGTGCGGCAGCGGCTCGTGCTCATCCGCAAGACCGCGCCCACACCGGCGCAGTATCCGCGCCGCTTTGCCAAGATCAGCGCCGCGCCGCTCGCCGCGCGCTGAAGCGTTTCCCGAGAAATATTACCCGATGTTATATTGACAGACTGTAATATTTTATGCAAATAAAACGCGGAAAATATGCGGAAATGCGTCATTACCGTCATTTGCATGGCCGATCTGTCGAGAAATGCGAGCGAAATTCCTTTACAAAGTGGTTAAAAATGGTATTCTGGTTACAGGGAGCAATGAAAACCGCCCCAAACTGACACCTTGGAGGAGGAACCGTCCATGCCAATCCCGTTTCTGGATACCGTGCGGCCGCTCAGAAAGATCAAGATCGCCTCGATCAGCCGGAATCCGTACCAACCGCGCAAAAACTTTGACAAAGAGGCGATCGACCGGCTTGCAGACAGCATCCGGCAATACGGCGTGCTCAATCCGCTGACCGTGCGGCGGGTCGACGCGGGATATGAGCTGATTGCAGGGGAGCGCCGTTTGCGCGCATCCCGCATCGCAGGGCTGAGCGAGGTGCCGTGCATCGTCATCAACGCGGACGAGGAGCAGAGCTCGGCGATTGCGCTCGTGGAAAATCTGCAGCGGCGCGACCTGGATTTCTTTGAAGAAGCGTGGGGCTACAAGCGGCTGATCGAGCTGCACGGGCTGACGCAGGAGGAGGCCGCGCGCCGCGTCGGCAAGACGCAGAGCGCGGTTGCGAACAAGCTGCGTCTGCTCAAGCTGTCGCCGCGCAATATGCAGCTGGTGCGCGACGGCAACCTGACCGAGCGGCACGCGCGCGCGGTGCTGCGTCTGCCCGAGGAGGAGCGGCGGCTCGCCGCGACGCAGCACATCATCGACCACGAGCTGAACGTCAGCCGGAGCGAGCAGTACATCGACAGGCTGCTGACCGAGCAGGAGCCCAAGGTGCCCGAGCGCCACATCACGCGGTTCATCAAGGATGTAAGATTTTTCCTCAACACGGTCGACAAGGCGGTGGACATCATGCAGCAGGCAGGTGTCGGCGCGCGGGTCGAACGGGAGGAGCAGGATGGCGAGCTGCTGCTGCGCATCATCATCCCGAACGCACACAACACCAAGTAGCAGCATCAAAAACGTTTCACGTGAAACACTAGGAAGGCAGCCTAGCGATGTTTCACGTGAAACGTTTTTTGTTTGTCACCGCAAAAACCCAATGTTTCATGTGAAACATTTTGTGCCGCTGTTGAAACCCGCGCGATGTGTGCTATAATAAGAGAGGACAAAAGCACATAACGGAACGGGAGAAAGACTATGGCGAAAATTATCGCATTTGCAAACCAGAAAGGCGGCGTCGGCAAAACCACAACCGCAGTGAATCTGGCGGCTGCGCTCAGCGAGCAGGGCAAGCGCATTATGATTTGCGACTTTGACCCGCAAGGCAACGCAACCTCGGGCTTCGGCGTGGACCCGCGTTCCCTGGAATACAGCATTTATGATGCGCTGGTCGAGGACGATTTGGATCCGCACCGCTGCATTATCAAGACCAAGTGGGTGGATCTGATCGGTGCAAATGTCAATCTGGCGGGCGCGGAGCTCGTACTCATCGGAATGGAGCAGCGCGAATATCGCCTGCGCGCCGTGCTGGAGCGCGTGCGCGACGAGTACGATTACATCCTCATCGACTGTCCGCCCTCGCTCGGACTGCTCACGCTCAACTGTCTGTGTGCGGCGGACAGCTTTCTGGTGCCGCTCCAGTGCGAATATTATGCGCTGGAAGGGCTGACGCAGCTGATGAGCACGGTGCGCACGGTGCAAAAGGCGCTCAATAAGGGCATCCGGCTCGAGGGTGTGCTGCTCACAATGTTTGACGGACGGACAAATCTGTCCATTCAGGTGGTGGAAGAAGTCAAAAAGCACTTCGGCAGCCAGGTTTATGCAACCGTTGTGCCGCGCAATGTGCGCCTGTCCGAGGCGCCGAGCCACGGGCAGCCGATCACGGCATACGACCGATATTCGCGCGGCGCGGAAGCATATATGCGGCTTGCGGAGGAGTTTTTAGAGAAAAACAAAGGGTAAGGGCGGTGTATAATGGCAAAAGCGGTACACAGAAGTGGACTTGGAAAAGGGCTGACCGACCTGTTCGGCGGGGAGGAGCTGGCGCGGGAGGAGCGCGAAGGCGCAGGCATCTCGACGATCTCGATGACACTGATCGAACCGAACCGCGACCAACCAAGAAAAATTTTTGACCCCGACGCGATGGCGGAGCTGACCGAGAGCATCCGCGTGCACGGTGTAGTCACGCCGATTACGGTGCGCAAAACCGAAAACGGGTATTTTCAAATCATCGCGGGTGAGCGGCGCTGGCGCGCGGCGCGCGGCGCAGGGCTGACCGAGATCCCCGCAATGGTGCTCGATGTGACCGACGAGCAGGTGATGGAGCTTGCGCTCATCGAAAACCTGCAGCGGCAGGATCTGAACCCGATTGAAGAGGCCGAGGGCTACGAGTCGCTGATGCAGGGCTTCGGCATGACGCAGGACAAGGTCGCGGAGCGCGTGGGCAAGTCGCGCCCTGCGGTCGCGAACGCGCTGCGCCTGCTCGCGCTCGATGAGGACACGCGCCGCATGGTGGCGGAGGGTCGCCTGTCCGGCGGCCACGCGCGCGCGGTGCTGTCCATCCGCGACGAGGCGCTGCGCCCCGAAGCGGCGAAGAAAATAGAGGGCATGTCGGTGCGGCAGGCGGAAAGCCTTGCCAAACGGCTCAATAAGGGGCAAAAGGCCGAGGAACAGCCCTCCCAGACGCAGGTGGACTACATCGCGGAGCTGGAAAAGCAGCTTGAAAGCCGGCTGGGCCGGCGCGTGACCATCCAAACCGGCAAAACCCACGGCATGCTGTCGCTTGAATTTTACGGAAACGAAGACCTTGAGCGGCTGAGCGATGCGCTCGGCGGCGTACAGATCTAAGGAGGAAACGATGGAAGAGCAAGACAAGATGCAGGAGAGCGAATGCGCCAAAAAGCATTCCAAGCGGTTTTTGGTCGTCTATATCATCGGCTTGTTTTCGGTTGCGCTCGTGCTCATCCTGCTGAGCTATTTGACGCAGGTGCGCGCGAACAAGCAGCTCGCCACGCTGCAGGATCAGGTGACGACCCAGACCACGGTCGCACAGGGCGCGCAGCAGCAAATTCAGCAGCTGCAAACCACGCTGGAGGAGCAGCAGAAAAAGCTCGCCGTGCAAAGCGACGCAATCGCGACGGTGCGTGCACAGCTTGCGGTGGCCGAGGGCGAAAAGATGGTGGATGCGGTCAATCTGCTGCACGAGCGGTATACCGCGCTCGATGCCCTGCAGCAGGTGCGGCGCATGGCAGCGGCGCAGGATTTGGCCGGTGCACAAGAGCTGGCGAATAAAATGATTCAAAACTACGGCATTGACAGACTGCTGCCGCCCGACGGCGACAACGAGGTGCTGATCGGGCAAAACGCGGTTGAGTTCCGCGATTTGTGCGCGCAGCTCGGCGTGGACGCGATTTATACCGCGGAGACCGGGATCGCCGCGCCCTGATGCGGCGGCAAATACGATAAAAAAATCAATTTTAGGGTATAAGAAGGAGAACGAAACCATGCTGGACATTAAACTGGTCCGAACCAATCCGGAGCTCGTCCGGGAGAACATCAAGAAGAAGTTTCAGGACGAAAAGCTGCCGCTTGTCGATGAGATCCTCGAGCTGGACGCGAAATTCCGCGCCGCGCGCGGCCGTGCAGACGAGCTGCGCGCACAGCGCAACGCGCTTTCCAAGCAGATCGGCGGACTGATGGCCAAGGGGCAGAAGGACGAAGCCGAGGCCGCCAAGGCGCAGGTGAAGGACATGGCGGACGAAATGGCGCAGCTGGCAGAGGACGAAAAGACCTATGCCGCCGAGGTGCGTCAGCGCATGATGGTCATCCCGAATATCATCGACCCGTCCGTGCCGATTGGCAAGGATGACGCGGAAAATGTGGAGATCGAGCGCTTCGGCGAGCCGGTCGTGCCCGATTACGAGGTGCCCTACCATGTGGATATTATGGAGAAGTTCGCGGGCATCGATCTGGACGCTGCGCGCCGCACCTCGGGCAACGGCTTTTACTATCTGGCAGGCGACATTGCGCGTCTGCACTCGTCCATTTTGTCCTATGCGCGTGATTTTATGATTGGCCGCGGCTTCACCTATTATATTCCGCCTTATATGATCCGCTCCGACGTGGTGACCGGCGTCATGTCCTTTGCAGAGATGGAGAACATGATGTATAAGATTGAGGGCGAGGATCTCTACCTCATCGGCACCTCGGAGCACTCCATGATCGGCAAGTTCATTGATACGATCAACGAGGAGGACACGCTGCCGCAGGCGCTGACGAGCTATTCGCCCTGCTTCCGCAAGGAAGTCGGCGCGCACGGCATTGAGGAGCGCGGTGTTTATCGCATTCATCAGTTTGAAAAGCAGGAAATGGTCGTGGTGTGCGCGCCCGAGGAAAGCCCGATGTGGTATGACAAGCTGTGGCAGAACACGGTCGATTTCTTCCGCACGCTGGACATTCCGGTGCGCACGCTCGAGTGCTGCTCGGGTGATTTGGCCGATCTCAAGGTCAAGTCCTGCGATGTGGAAGCGTGGTCTCCGCGTCAGAAGAAGTATTTCGAGGTCGGCTCGTGCTCCAATCTCGGCGATGCACAGGCGCGCCGTCTGGGCATCCGCGTGCGCGGAAAGGACAGCAAGGAGCTGTTTTTTGCCCACACGCTCAACAACACCGTGGTTGCGCCTCCGCGGATGCTCATTGCATTTTTGGAGAACAACCTGCAGGCGGACGGCTCGGTGCGCATTCCGGAAGCGCTGCGGCCCTACATGGGCGGTCAAGACGCCCTCCGCTAGCCCCTCACAGGGGTAGGTACTGTCGATTCCGGGCGGCTGAGCGCCGCTTTTTCCGGAATCGGGACGGCCGCGCGCGGCGCGGGACGGGGGCACCTCGCCGGTGCGGGCACTGTCGCCTGTGGGCGGGACGGGGGAGCCATCTGACACAACAAGAAAGGACATCTGAGTATGGACAATGCAATGGGACGCGACTGCGAAAAGCAGGAGGAGCGCTATCAGTTCGATCACTTCACACGCGGCGACGCGCTGCGGCTTGGACTGAAGCTCAACGAAAACGCACAGGAATATTCCGATCCGGTCGCGATCGAAATCACCCTCAACGGCCTGACCGTCTTTCGGTACATGCCCGAGGGGACAACCGCGGACAACGCGCTCTGGCTGCGCCGCAAGCGCGCCAGCGTGGATTTGACGCAAATATCCTCGCTGCACTTTGCTTCGCGGCTCGAAGCCAACGGCGAAACGCTGGAAGACCACAAGCTCGACCCCTGCGCATACGCGGCCTGCGGCGGCGGCTTTCCCATCCTGCTGCGCGGAACAGGCGCGGTCGGCAGCATCTGCGTATCCGGTCTGCCGCATCTTGATGATCATCGGCTGGTCATCGATACGCTCGCGGAGTTCCTCTCCGTGCGGTAACGACGCAAAAAGCGGCCGCATGCAGTCGGGCTGCATGTAAAAACAGGAATTGCAATAAAAAGCCTCCAATCGTAGGATAGCACTACGATTGGAGGCTTTTGTGCGGTGGAAGGCAGGGCACAACCTGCTTTTAGGATGCTTAGAGGGTGACCTTTTGTTTTCCTGTTTCAAATTGGCTGCGGTCGATCAGGCGGGAAAGCAGTGCGCACGCCTCGGCCCGCGTCAGCGCCTTTTGCGGCTCAAAGCCCAGATTGCTTCCCTGCATATAGTCCTGCTGCACGGCAATCGCCACATGGTTTCTCAGCGCCGGAGAAATCAGATTTTGATCCGCAAATTTGTTCAGCAGGCTTAAATCGGCAGCGATGCCGCTGTTGCCCTTGGCCTTCACAATGGCGACCGCCACGTCCTCACGCACGGCCACGCCGTCAGGCTCAAAGGTCAGCACACCGGTGCGGTTGTCCCGATAGCCCGTCAGATAATCGCGGGAGGATTCCACAACGCCGAAGGCCCAATGGCTCTGGGGGACATCGGCAAAGGTGGGTGTGCCGGCGGATACGGTCTTCAGATTCAGCGCCAGCACCATAATCTTGGCAAATTCCGAGCGGGAGATGGTATTGTCAGGCCGGAAGGTCCCGTCCGGATAGCCCTTCAGTATGCCAAATTCCACCATATCCATGATGTTGGCATAGCCCTAATGGCTTTTGGGCAGATCGCTGAAGCTCTTGCCCGCGGAGGGGGCCGGCGTAGTCGGCACGGTCATGGGTGTCGTTTTGGTGGCGCTCCATTTCCAGCTGGAGCTGCCGTTTTGCGAGAAGGTGCCGCTCATCGTGGCGCTGCCCCCTGCGCTCACCGTTAGGGTGCCGGTATAGTCCTGATGCAGCGTGCCCGAATCCCATGACCGGGTGAAGGAAACGGTGTCACCGCTGATGCGCCCGTTGATGAGCTTTTCGGTTCTGCCGGAGTCAATGTGGACAGTTCCGCTAAAGTCACTTCCCGATTGCGCCGTGATGTTGAGGAGTCCGCGGGAGTTGTTTGCCGTGATACTCCATTCCCCCAGCATGTCGGGTGTGCCGGCTGCCGCTGCGCCAAACATCCCCACTGACAACAGTACAGCCAGTGCCATCATCACACAGAATACCTTACTGATTCTCTTTCTTGTCATCGTCATAACCTCCCTGTTATTGGTATTGACGCGAGGGTGCGCCAACAATCCGCTTTCCAATCCCATGAGGGGCTGGTTGGCGTGCGTTTGATCCTCTGATGAAATGGTAGCATTTTTTCATCCGAATGTCTTCACCCGAAGGGGTGGTTTGCAGAAAAAAGCCCCACCCGTTTCGGGTAGGGGGCGCAATAACGGGGGCTGTCGGGGGATGATGCGGCCGGCCGCGCGTGTTCTCCGGGGGATCGCGGTGTCGATCGGTGGCGCGCGGCGTGGAGCGTCAGAGGGGGAACACGCATTTTCACAGCCTGCCGGATCGTGCTTTTGCTGCCGGTATCGTAAAAATCAGCCGTGCGATTTTCCACGCTTCTTCGCGCGGAGTGCATACATTTGCGTGGGTTTGTGGTATACTGATGGTATCGATTCCCCCTGTGGAGGGGGGAGATTTGAGGGGGTTCTCCGCTATGAAGGATGAATTTATAAAGGTTGCGGCGGCGACACCTGCGCTGCGCGTCGCGGACTGCGGCTACAATGCCGAGCGCATCGTGGAGCAGGTGCAGCAGGCCGCTGCGTGCGGCGCGGGCGTGGTGGTCTTTCCCGAGCTGTGCCTGACCGGCTACACCTGCGGCGATCTGTTTTTGCAGGAAACGCTGCTCGCGGGCGCGGTGGACGCGCTCGATCAGGTGCGCCGCGCGACCGCAGCGTGCGAGGCGGTTGTGGTCGTCGGTCTGCCCGTGCGCAGCCGCGGCAAGCTCTATAACTGCGCGGCGGTCTTGTGCGCGGGCGAGGTGCTCGGGCTGGTGCCCAAGCAAAATCTGCCGAATTATTCCGAATTTTACGAGCAGCGGCATTTTACATCGGGCAAGGGCATGCAGACGCGCACCGTCACGCTGCAGGGCAGCCGCTCCGGCGTGCACGGGGTGCCGCTATCGCCCGATCTGCTGTTTTGCTGCGACACCCTGCCTGCGCTCACGCTCGGTGTGGAAATCTGCGAGGATCTGTGGGTGCCTGCGCCGCCCTCGGCGACACACGCGCAGCGCGGCGCAACGCTGATTGTCAATCCTTCCGCGTCCGATGAGATCATCGGCAAGGCGGCCTACCGCCGCGAGCTGGTGCGCCAGCAGTCCGGCCGGCTGCTGTGCGGCTACGTCTACGCGGATGCGGGCTTTGGCGAATCGACGCAGGATCTGGTGTTTGCCGGACACAATCTCATCGCGGAAAACGGCGCGCTGCTCGCACAAAGCCGCCGGTTTGAGGGCGGCATCCTCTATGCCGATCTCGATTTGCAGCGTCTCCTGCACGAGCGGCAGCGCATCAGCACCTTCGAGCCTGCCGAGGGCGGAGAGCGCATCGCGTTCTCGCTCGCACCGCGGGAAAATGATCTGGCGCACCGTGTTTTTCCGCGCACGCCCTTTGTGCCTGCGGACCGCGTAAAGCTCGCCGAGCGCTGCGAGGAAATCCTCACCCTGCAGGCGACCGGCCTTGCGACGCGTCTCGTGCACACCAACGCGCAGACCGCGGTCGTCGGGCTGTCGGGCGGACTGGACTCCGCGCTCGCGCTCATTGTGCTCGTGCACGCATTCGACCTGCTCGGCAGGAAGCGCGCGGACATCCTTGCGGTCACGATGCCGTGCTTCGGCACGACCGCGCGCACGCGCGGCAACGCGGAAAAGCTGGCCGATGCCTACGGAGTGACGCTCAAAACCGTGGATATCAAGGCGTCGGTCGATCAGCACTTTGCCGACATCGGGCAGTCCAAGGACGAGCTGACCGTCACCTTTGAAAACGGGCAGGCGCGCATGCGCACGATGGTGCTGATGAATCTGGCGAACAAGCACGGCGGCCTCGTGGTCGGCACGGGCGATCTTTCCGAGCTTGCGCTCGGCTGGGCGACCTACAACGGCGACCATATGTCGATGTACGGGGTCAACGCGTCCATCCCCAAAACGCTCGTGCGGTTTCTCGTCGCATACGAGGCCGAGCGCGCGGCAGGGGAGCTGTCCGCGGTGCTGCGCGATGTGCTCGACACACCGGTGTCGCCCGAGCTGCTGCCGCCCAAGGACGGCGAAATCAGCCAGCGCACCGAGGAGCTCGTGGGCCCGTACGAGCTGCACGATTTCTTCCTGTATTATATGCTGCGCTTCGGCTACAGTCCGCGCAAGCTCTATCGGGTCGCGCAGCGCGCCTTTGCCGGCGCGTATGACGACGAGACCATTTTGCGGTGGCTGACCACCTTCACCCGCCGCTTTTTCAGCCAGCAGTTCAAGCGCTCCTGCCTGCCCGACGGGCCCAAGGTGGGCACGATTACGCTGTCGCCGCGCGGCGATTGGCGCATGCCCTCGGATGCGTGCGCGGCGCTGTGGCTGCAGGAGTTGGAAACCCTATAAAAGTGCTGTGATTTGCCTGCGCGCGCCGTGTGAAGCGGTGCGCGCAGGTCTGTTTTGGGTGCTGCAAAGCAGGGGATGACAAAAATACAGCGGACATTGATCACATTTTCGTGCAAAACGGCAGATTGGCTGCGGAGCCTGCGCGCTTTGCCGCCGTAAGTAAAGCGGTTCGCTGCGATATGGGCGCATTTTAGCAAAATCAGTTGTACTTTTGGGTGGAATTTGATCGTTAATTGATTGACAAATGTCGCGCGCTGTATATAATAGTAATAGGCATGCCATTTGGTAAGGTGTGTCATAAATACAGCATGTGTGGTTGCTTTGGGCGCATGGACAGCCGCGAAGCGGCGCAGGCGCCTGTATTGAAAAACACGACTACATTTTTTGGGAGGTTTACTGGCATGGATTTTAGGCTTACAAAGCAGCAGGCAATGGTCCAGAAGCTGGCGCGCGAATTCGCCATCAACGAGGTTGAGCCGATCGCTGCGGAGATCGACGCGGAGGAGCGTTATCCGGAGGAAACCGTACAGAAGCTGATGAAGTACGGCATGATGGGCATTCAGTTCCCCAAGCAGTACGGCGGCTCGGGCGGCGACTACATCTGCTACTCGATCGTCATCGAGGAGTGCGCAAAGTTCTGCGGCACGACGGGCTGCATCATCTCTTCTCATGCAACGCTCGGCGCTTGGCCGATCTACGCGTACGGCACCGAGGAGCAGAAGGAAAAGTGGCTGCGTCCGCTGGCTTCCGGCCAGAAGCTGGGCGCTTTCGGCCTGACCGAGCCCAACGCGGGCACCGACTCCGCTGCGCAGCAGACCATTGCTGAAAAGCAGGCGGACGGCTCTTGGCTCATCAACGGCTCCAAGGTGTTCATCACCGGCGGCGGCCGTGCAGATACCTACATCATCTTCGCGATGACGAACAAGGCTGCGGGCAACAGAGGTATTTCTGCGTTCATCGTGGACAAGAACGATCCGGGCTTCAAAATCGGCAAGATCGAGCACAAGATGGGCATCCGCGGCTCTCAGACCGCAGAGCTGATTTTTGAGGACATGCTTCTGCCGGCTGACCGTCTCCTGGGCAAGGAAAACGGCGGCTTCAAGATTGCAATGACCACGCTGGACGGCGGCCGTATCGGCATCGCGTCCCAGGCACTCGGCATCGCACAGGGCGCGCTTGATCAGGCGATCAAGTACATGAAGGAGCGCGTCCAGTTCGGCAAAACCATTGACAAATTCCAGGGCCTGCAGTGGATGGTCGCGGATATGGACGTCAAGATTGACGCTGCCCGTCTGCTCATCCGCCGCGCGGCATTCAACCATGATGTCGGTCTTCCGTTCTCGAAGGAAGCCGCAATGGCCAAGCTCTATGCTTCCGAAGTCGCGATGGAAGTCACCACCCAGTGCGTACAGCTGCACGGCGGCTACGGCTACATCCGCGAGTATCCGATGGAGCGCATGATGCGTGACGCGAAGATCACCGAGATCTACGAGGGCACGTCTCAGGTACAGAGAATTGTCATCGCCGGCGCACTGCTGAGAAAGTAAGGAGGAGGTACATCATGAAGATTTTTGTATGCGTAAAGCAGGTTCCTGATACGTCCGGCAAGGTTGCGGTCAACCCGAACGGCACCCTGGACCGCGCCTCTATGGCGACCATCATCAACCCCGACGACAAGAACGCGGTTGAAGCAGCACTGACCCTCAAGGACAACTACGGCGCAAAGGTCGTTGTCATCACTATGGGCCCCCCC
>CAZOJP010000018.1:19895-35489 GCA_964580155.1 uncultured Intestinibacillus sp.
TGCTGCGTGAGCTGCTCGCAATGGGCGCTGACGAGGCGGTTCTGGTTTCCGCGCGCGAGTTCGGAGGTTCCGATACCTTCGCAACCTCCCAGATCCTCGCCGCTGCCATCAAGAAGATCGGCATCGACAAGGACGACATCGTGCTGTGCGGCCGTCAGGCAATCGACGGCGACACCGCGCAGGTCGGCTCCCAGATCGCAGAGAAGCTCGGCATCCCGCAGGTTTCCTACGCTGCCGGCATCGAGCTCGACGGCAACAAGGTCACCGTCAAGCGTATGCTTGAGGACGGCCACATGACGATCGAGACCCAGACCCCGTGCCTGCTGACCTGCATCAAGGAGCTCAACGAGCCCCGCTACATGTCCGTTGGCGGCATCTTCTGGGCGTACGAGCAGGAAGTCACCGTTCTGGACTACGAAGCACTCAAGGACGATCCGCTCATCGAGCTGGACACCATCGGCCTGAAGGGTTCTCCCACCAATATCTTCAAGTCCTTCACTCCCCCGCAGAAGGGCAAGGGCGTGATGCTCGAGGGCGCGGACAAGGCAACTTGCGAAACCCTCGCTGCTGCTCTGCTGAAGAAGCATATTATCTAAATTGAAAGGAGAATTCTACAATGGCTGATTTTAACAACACGAACCTCGCTGATTTTCACGGCGTTTGGGTTTTCTGTGAGCAGCGTCAGGGCACGCTGCAGCCGACCGTTCTCGAACTGATCTCCGAGGGCCGCAAGCTGGCGGACGATCTGGGCGAGGAGCTGTGCGCGCTGCTGCTCGGCGACAATGTCGAGGGCATGGCGAAGGAGCTCGGCGCTTACGGCGCAGACAAGGTCTTCCTGTGCGAGGACGCAAAGCTCGCGAACTACACCACCGACGCATACGCAAAGGTCATTTGCGACGTCGTGATGGACAAGAAGCCCGAGATCATGCTGATCGCGGCTACCAACATCGGCCGCGACCTCGGCCCGCGTTGCGCAGCTCGTCTGCACACCGGCCTGACCGCGGACTGCACCCACCTCGACGTCGACGTTGAGAAGTACGCGGCATTCCTGGCTGACGCTTCCACGCTGCCCGAAGAGCAGCTCGCAGCGCTCGACCGCGCAGACCGCAACCTCAAGATGACCCGTCCGGCATTCGGCGGTCACCTGATGGCGACGATTATCTGCCCGCGCTTCCGTCCCCAGATGGCAACCGTCCGTCCGGGCGTTCTCAAGAAGGGCGAGTATGACGAGGCGAAGGCAAACGCAGTCAAGGTCGAGAAGCTGGCTGTCAACCTGTCCGATTCCGATCTGCACACCAAGGTGCTCGAAATCGTCAAGGAAGCCAAGGAGCTCGTCGACCTGACCGGCGCTGAAGTCGTCGTTTCCGTCGGCCGCGGCATCTCCAAGGATGTTGACAAGGGCCTGGCACTGGCAAATGAGCTGGCTGCCGAGTTCGAGGGTTCGGTCGTCGGCGGTTCCCGTGCGGCAACCGATTCGGGCTGGCTGTCTGCTGACCATCAGGTCGGCCAGACCGGCAAGACCGTTCACCCCAAGCTGTACATCGCACTGGGCATCTCGGGCGCGATCCAGCACAAGGCCGGTATGCAGGATTCTGAGTGCATCATCGCCGTCAACAAGTCGGACACCGCTTCCATCTTCGATGTGGCGGACTACGGCATCTGCGGCGACCTGTTCGCAGTCGTTCCGATGATGATCGACGCGATCCGCGCTGCAAAGAACGCAAAGTAAATCTCCCAAGATTTTGGCCCCTGTCCGCTTTCGGCGGACGGGGGTCTTTTTGTGCTTTTGCACAGACTTTTACAGGGTGCCTGTGGATAAGTCTGTGGATATGTGGATAACTCTTAGTAATGTACGGTTATAAAGCACGATATTACGGCGTTTTCGGTTTACTAACTGTATATGGGAGGTTTTGGAATATACGCACGCAGGCATAAAACTGCGACGTACGGGCAACATAATCCCATGAAGTTCGGGAATACGGAGGCGCAGATTGATGGAAAATACGGAAAATCAAGGCGAAAAGCAGGAAAATCAGGCGCAGGACGCGATTACGCAGACCGGCTCGATTACGGCGCGCTCGTCGCGCGGCGTCATTCACTGCATCACCATTATCGGGCAGATTGAAGGCCATATGGAGCTGCCCGCGCAAACCAAAACGACCAAATACGAGCATATCATTCCGCAAATCACCGCGGTCGAGGAGGAGGACGAGATCGAGGGCCTGCTCGTGCTGCTCAATACGGTCGGCGGCGATGTCGAAGCGGGGCTTGCGATTGCCGAGCTCATCGCCGGTATGCAAAAGCCCACGGTGTCGCTCGTGCTGGGCGGCGGACACTCGATCGGTGTGCCGCTCGCGGTCGCGTCCGATCGCAGCTTTATCGCACCGTCCGCCGCGATGACCATACACCCCGTGCGCATGACCGGCATGGTCATCGCCGTGCCCCAAACCTACGAATATTTTCAGCGCATCCAGGATCGCATCGTGCGGTTTATCACCACCCATTCGCACATCACGAGCGAGGGCGTGCTGCGGCTGATGATGGAGACCGGCGAGCTGTCGGGCGACGTGGGCACGATCGTGGGGGCGGAGCACGCGGTCGATTGCGGACTGATTGACGCGGTGGGCACGCTGTCCGACGCGCTCGGCTGCCTGCACGGCATGATTGACGCGCGCCGCGCGGAAAAAGCCGGCCCAACAAAATCATAAAGAACGTTGTGTACCCCCTGTAAGTATGCTAAAATAGCAATGTATGCACAAGCATACGACATATGACAAGGGGGAATCATACAAAGTGAAAGAAAGAGAATCCTTCAGCTCGCGGTTGGGCTTTATCCTGATCTCGGCGGGCTGTGCGATCGGTTTGGGCAACGTCTGGCGCTTCCCGTATATCACCGGAAAGTACGGCGGCGCGGCTTTTGTGCTGTTTTATCTGTTTTTCCTCGTCGTGCTCGGTCTGCCGATCATGGTGATGGAGTTTTCGGTCGGCCGTGCCAGCCAAAAGAGCGCGGCGCGCTCCTTCCATGTGCTTGAGCCCAAGGGGACAAAGTGGCATCTGTACAGCTACGGCGCGATGCTGGGCAACTACCTGCTCATGATGTTCTATACGACGGTCGGCGGCTGGATGCTCGCGTATTTTGTCAAGCTCGCAGCGGGTAAGTTCCACGGACTCACACCCGAGGGCGTGGGCAATGTGTTCAATGCCATGCTCGCAAATCCGGTCGAGCAGGTGTCCTGGATGATTGTCATCACGCTGCTGTGCTTCGGCGTGTGCGCGCAGGGGCTGGAAAAGGGCGTGGAGCGCATCACCAAAATCATGATGGTGTGCCTGTTCGCGCTGCTGATTGTGCTGGTATTCCGCGCGGTCACGCTGCCGGGCGCGGCGCAGGGTCTGGAGTTTTACCTCAAGCCCGACTTTAAGGCGATGGTCGAGGCCGGCGCGGGCGAGGTCATTTTCGCCGCGATGGGACAGGCGTTCTTCACGCTTTCGCTCGGCATCGGCGCGATGGCGATCTTCGGCAGCTATGTCGGACGGGAGCACACGCTGACCGGCGAGGCGCTCAACGTCATGCTGCTCGATACCTTTGTCGCGCTCATGGCAGGTCTCATCATCTTCCCCGCGTGCTCGGCATTCGGCGTGGATGCAGGGCAGGGTCCTGCGCTCGTCTTTGTCACGCTGCCCAATATTTTCAACGAGATGACGGGCGGCAGCCTGTGGGGCGCGCTGTTCTTCGTGTTCATGTCGTTCGCGGCGATGTCAACCATCATCGCGGTGTTCGAAAACATCATTTCCTTCGGCATCGACCTGTGGGGCTGGACACGCAAAAAGGCGATTGCGGTCAATATCGTGCTCATCATCGTGCTGTCGCTGCCGTGCGCGCTCGGCTTCAACCTGTGGAGCGGCGCGGTCGTGCCGGGCATCGGCAACATTCAGGATGTGGAGGACTTCATCGTCTCGAACAACCTGCTGCCGCTGGGATCGCTCGTTTATCTGCTGTTTTGCACCTCCAAACGCGGCTGGGGCTTTGAAAACCTCGTCGCGGAGGCCGATCAGGGACATGGTCTGCGCTTCCCGAAATGGGTGCGCGGCTATGTTTCCTATGTGCTGCCGGTTATCGTGCTCATCATTTGGGTCGTCGGCTACTGGCAAAAATTCGTCGGCGCATAACCGAAAAGTGCCCTCACCTGCGTGAGGGCACTTTTTTTGAGCATGCTCATTGATTTTTGAGCATGATCACCAATTATGACAGATAAATGCAGGCAAAAACAGGACTATTTGCACAAAGAACGGTTCACGGAACTGTGCGGGGTGTAAAAAAATGGGCAGATCATTTGTATACCATTGCAAACGCGCGTGCGCGCGTGCTATACTGGCGGCAAGGTGTTGGGGGATGGATAGATCGTTTCCCGCCCGGAAGTAAACGGACAACGGTGACACAAAGGAGGCTGGCATGAAACTGAAAAGTAAGGTACTGGCGCTGGGCATCGCGTTCCTAATGGGTATGAGCACACCGCTCGCCATTGCGGCCATTGTCGCAAAGGATTCCACCACCAAAATCATGCTCGACGGCAAGGATACCGCCCTCAAAGGCTATGAGGTCAACGACAACAACTACTTCAAGCTGCGTGATCTGGCAAAGGCGCTCAACATCAGCGTCACCTATGACGAAAAGACCAACACCGCCGCGCTCGACACCCAAAAGCCCTATATAGACAGCGCGCAGACGCTGATGACCGGCAGCTGGGCGAAGGAAACGCGCGAGGCGATTCAGGCGGTCATGGACAGGAACGCGGGCGCGGGCAAGTACGTCGTGTTCGATTTTGACAACACAACCGCGATTAACGATGTGGAAGAGGCGCTGCTCATCTACCAGATTGAGAATTTATCGTTTAAAATCAAGCCCGACCAGATGTACAGCGTGCTCCAAACCCAGATTCCCGACATGAACAAGGCGGTCGGCAAGAACGGCGCGGGGCAGGACGTCACGTCGGCTATGCTGGCAAGCGACATCGCCGCGGACTACAAGGTGCTTTATAACAGCTACAGCGGCTTTGGCGCAGGCGGCAAGGCGACGCTGGAAGACGTGCACAAAATGAACGAATACATCGATTTTGGGGCCAAGCTGCGCTATATGTACGCCGCGGTCGGCGATACGTTTGACGCTTCGGTCTCCTATCCGTGGGTGACCTATCTGTTCGCGGGCATGACCGCGGACGAGGTCTATGCGCTGGCGAACGCCTCGCACCGCTACTGGATGGCATACCCGACATGGACCGAGGAAACGTGGACCTCGCCCGAGGCGCTGCCCGGCAAGTCCGGCGTCATCAAGGCAAGCTATCTGACCGGTGTGAGCATTACAAGCGAGCTGCGCGACCTGTATGCCAAGCTCATGGCATCGGGCATTGATGTGTATGTGCTCTCCGCTTCGTTCATCGATGTCATCCGTGCGGCGGCGCGCGATCCGTTCTTCGGGCTCAATGTGCCGGAGGAGCAAATTTTCGCGATGCAGCTCAAGAAGGACGCGGACGGCCGCTATCTGCCGGAATATAACTATGATTTCGGCGCGGCGGGCAAGTATGCGCAGACGCAGGCGGCAGGCAAGTCGACCGTTATCACGAACTTTATCGCGCCCCGCTACAACGGCGCAGGCCCGATTATGGTATTCGGCGACAGCGCGGGCGACTATAACATGATGACCGAATTCAGCGACACCGAGCTCGGCGTGATCTTCAACCGCTACCGCAAGCCGAGCGATCCGATTTGGCAGTGCTCGGTCGAGGCGGCGAATACGATCGGGCAGGCCAACCCCCGCTATGTGCTGCAGGGTCGAGACAACAACACAGGTGTGCTGCTGCCGACGCAGAAATCCCGCATGCTCGGCGCGGAGGAGCTGGTGCTCGTCCGTCCTGCTGCCTAACAGAACGTTTCATGTGAAACAACCCGCAAAACGACAAAATCCGCACGTTTCACGCATTTAAAAGGGGAAAAGAGAAAAAAAGAGAAAAAGGAAAAAGGAAGCAAGAGAAAAAGGGGCGGCAGTTTGATGGACTGCCGCCCCTTTTCATTGCGTCTGCATTATGCGCGGTAGAACGCGCCGAAGCCCTTGTGCGTCATATACAAATCGAGCTTGGCGATGGTTTCAAACGGCGCGTGCATGGAAAGCACGGGCACACCTGCGTCAACCGTGTCGATGTTGCGGTTGGCGAGGTACATCGCGACGGTGCCGCCGCCGCCCTGATCCACGCGGCCGAGCTGGCCGGTCTGCCAGATGACACCTGCGCCGTCAAAAATCGTGCGCATGCGCGCCATGAGCTCGGCGGTTGCATCCGATGTGCCCGACTTGCCGCGCGCGCCCGTGTATTTGATGAGCGCAAGGCCGCTGCCCGCGCGCGCATCGTTGCGGCGCTCGGATACCTCGGGGAAGTTGGGGTCGAACGCGTTGCACACGTCCGCGGACAGGCACATCGAGCTTTCGCAGCAGATGTCTGCGGAGGTGTTCTGCGCGCGACACATATCCGCGAGCAGCGTGTCAAAGAAGCGCGACTGCATGCCGGTCACACCGTCCGAGCCGATCTCCTCCTTGTCGACGAGCAGCGCCATCGCGGTGTGCGCAGGCGTGTCCTCGAGCGCAAACAGCGCGGTCGCGGCAGGGTAGGAGCACACGCGGTCGTCGTGCCCGTACGCGCCGATGAACGCGCGGTCAAAGCCGATGTCGCACGCGTTCCACGCAGGCACGGCGCACAGCTCGGCGGACTGGAAATCCGCCTCGGTCATGCCGTATTCCGCGTGCAGATATTCCATGACCGCGAGCTTGACCTTGTCCTTGCACTTTTCGTCCTCGGTGCGGCTGGGCTCGAGCGCGAGCAGCAGGTTGAGATCCTCACCCTTGACGATTTCGGTCGCTTTCTTGCTCATCTGGTCGGACGCAAGGTGGGGGAGCAGGTCGGTGATGACAAACTTCGGATCGCCCGGCTTGTCGCCGATGCGCACCTCAACCTTGCGGATTTCGCCCTGATCGCATACGCAGACCACGCCGCGCAGCTCAAGCGGAATGGCGAGCCACTGGTATTTTTTGATGCCGCCGTAGTAATGCGTCTTAAAGTACGCCATGCCGCCGTCCTCATAGAGCGGCACCGTGCGGATGTCGATGCGGGGCGCGTCGAGGTGCGCGGCTGTCAGCCGGATGCCCTCGGCAAGGCTTTTCTGGCCGATCACGGCGAGCGCGATGCCCTTGCCGCGGTTGACCTTGTACACGCGGTCGCCCGGGTGCAGCGCCATCGTGCGGTCATATGCGCGAAAGCCCTTGGCCTGCGCCATGCGCACAAGCTCCGCGACCGCGTCGCGCTCGGTTTTTGCGGTGTCGAGGAACGCTTTATAGCCCTCGGCATAGGGCGCGATGCGTGCGCGGTCGTCCTCTGTCACGCTGTCAAACCCGGATTTGCGTTCAAAAAAAAGCTGTTCGGAATTCATAGATAAAAATACTCCTTTATCGGATAATTTGTTCGTAAAGTGCGTCAACAAGCGGACGCAGTGCGTCCAGATCGCTGTTATTTTCGATCAGATAGCGGCAGCGTGCGCGATAAAAATCGTCGGGCGGCTGGGCATCGATGCGCGCGCGCGCCGCGGATTCGGTCAAGCCGTCCCGCGCGATGATGCGCGCCACGCGCACGTCATAGGGTGCAAGCACGCCGATGACCTCCTCGCACAGGTCGTCCATGCCGCTTTCAAACAGGGTCGGCGCGTCATACAGCACGAGCGGGCGATCGGACAGCGCGTGCAGCGCGTCCAGCGAAGCGCTGCGGATATAGGGTGCGGTGATTTGCCCGAGCCGCGTCAGCGCCGCACGATCGGCAAACACGATGCGCGCCAGCGCCGGGCGATCAAGCGCACCATCCTCCGCGCGGCGCACCGCACCAAATTCCTGCGCAAGCGCAGCGAGCAGGGGCTCGCACGACACGCACAGGCGGTGATACACCGCATCCGCGTCCACCCATCCTGCACCGCGCGCGGCAAGCAGCGAAGCCACAGTCGATTTGCCCGTGCCGCTGCCGCCTGTTAATCCCAAAATCATCATAAACTCCTTACCCAGACACCCCTCGGTGCCTCGCCGGCACGGGCCCCTCGCCGCCCCCGGGCACTGTCGCGCGCGGCGCGGGACGGGGGATAGGACCACCGCACCCTCTAACGCACCCTTTCACAAACCGCCGCCTAAGCCCACGCGCGCCGCACGCACCGGGGACGCTGCACCTGCACCCACAAGCGCCCGACACGCCCAAAATAAAGAAACCACCACCGCATGCCACCACGCGACAGTTGTACGGTCACGATTTTTTCCGGCGCAGCCGGAACAAAAATCTGCCGGACAGTCGCGCACACCGCACCAAAGCGGGGATGATTCACAAGAAGGGGCAAGACCCCTTCTTGTGTGCCCCCCGCGCACAGCGGGTGCCTCGCCGGCACGGGCAATGTCGATTCCGGGCGGCTGAGCGCCGCTATTTCCGGAATCGGGACGGGGGACGGGGATACCACCGCACCCAGTTCCCCACGCCATGGCGCAGCATGCTCTCATATCGCCCTTCGTCCCGCGCCGCGCGCGACAGTGGTTTGCGGGGGGACCGGGGGACGCTTTTTAAAGGGTCCCCCGGGGGAGGTCGATGATGTGAAAGCCGGCGGCTTTTTTGATGCGGTTTGCGACCGCAAGCCCAAGGCCGGTGTCGTCCGGACACTGGGCGAAGATGGCGGTCACCGCGGTGTCGTCAAAGGCGCGCAGACGGTCGAATACGCGCTGCGCCTGCGCGGTCAAATCGCGGACGCTGCCAAAGGTCTCCACGGTCAGTCCGCGGAAAGCATCCGCATATTCGTCAAAGCACAGCACGCCGGTGGACGCGCTCGCATGGGCGCGGATATAGGCCGCGGTCGCGTCGGGCGCGCCGCGCACAACGGTGACGGGCGCTTGGGGCGCGTAGTGACGATATTTCATGCCGGGGGCGGAGACCGTTTCGCTGTCATCGATTTTCTCGCGCAGCGCGCGGTCCACGATGACCTCGCCGAGCACCGCGCGCAGCTGCTCAAGCGTGATACCGCCCGGACGCAGCAGACGCGGCGTGTCGCCTGCGAGCGAGAGCACGGTCGATTCCACGCCGACGGTGCACGCGCCGCCCTCTACTACGGCAGGGATTTTGCCCGCGAGATCCCGCAGCACATGCTGCGCGCTCGTCGTGGACGGCCGCCCCGAGGTGTTCGCGCTCGGCGCGGCGATGGGCACACCGGCAAGCCGGATGAGCGCGCGCGCGATGGAGTGGGCAGGTAGACGCACGCCGACCGTGTCCAGACCGCCCGAGGTCGCGGAGGGGATGCAGTCGCCCTTGGGCACGATGATGGTCAGCGGCCCGGGCCAAAACTGCGCGGCCAGCGCGCGCGCCGCATCGGGCACCGCGGGGGACAGCGTGTAAATCGTGTCAAAATCCGCAATGTGCACGATGAGCGGATTGTCCTGCGGCCGCCCCTTGGCTGCGAAAATCTTGCCGACCGCGGCTTCGTCAAGCGCGTTCGCGCCCAGCCCGTATACCGTTTCGGTCGGGATGCCGACAACCTCGCCTGCGCGCAGCAGCGCCGCGGCCTGCGCCAGCGCAGTGGGATCGCACGCGGGATCGAGCAATTTGGTTTCCATAGGGTACACTTCCTGTAATTAAAATAAATTTTATAACCATTTGTATGATATTTTTGCGCACAAGACGCGACCAATACAGCCTTATTATAGCATGATAGCCGCATTTTCCAAAGGGTACACGCATATTTTTTGCCGAATTTGCGAAAATCATACGTCCGCGCGCCCATCCCGCCGCGAAGCCGCAAAAAAACCGCCTGTTCGGCGGCTTTTTTCGCGGTCAGCTTTCCTGCGCTTTGAGCTTTTCCGCGGTGTCCGCGGTGATGAGGGCGTCGAGCACCTCGTCCAGATCGCCGTTTAAAAAGCGGTCGAGCTTGTAGAGCGTCAGCCCGATGCGGTGCTCGGACACGCGATTTTCCGGGAAATTGTAGGTGCGGATGCGCTCGGAGCGGTCGCCCGTGCCGACCTGACTGCGGCGATCCGCGGCGATCGCGTCGTCGCGCTTTTTCAGCTCGGCTTCGTACAGACGGGTGCGCAGCACGCGCATCGCCTTGTCGCGGTTTTTAAACTGCGAGCGCTCGTCCTGACATTCGACGACCGTGCCGGTCGGCAGGTGGGTGATGCGGATGGCGGACGAGGTTTTGTTGATGTGCTGGCCGCCTGCGCCCGAGGAACGGAACGTATCGACGCGCAAATCGCTCGGATTGATCTTAAAATCGACCTCCTCGGCTTCGGGCAGCACCGCGACGGTCGCGGTCGAGGTGTGCACGCGTCCCTGCGACTCGGTTTCGGGCACGCGCTGCACACGGTGCACACCGGACTCGAATTTGAGCCGCGCATACACGCTGTCGCCCGTCACCTGAAAGACGATCTCCTTGTAGCCGCCGAGCTCGGTCTCGTTTGTGCTCAGAACCTCCACGTTCCAGCCGCGCGCGGCGGCATACATGGTGTACATGCGGTAGAGCGACGCGGCGAACAGTGCGCTTTCCTCGCCGCCTGCGCCGCCGCGGATTTCCACGATGATGTTCTTGCCGTCGTTCGGGTCGCGCGGCAGCAGCAGCAGCTTGAGCTCGGCTTCCAGCCGCGCTTCGTCCGCCTTGGCGGCGGCAAGCTCGTCCTGCGCCATCTCGCGCAGCTCGGAATCGGACAGCATTTCGGTCGCGTCCGCAATCGTGCGCTGCGCGCGCTTGTAGGCGCGGTAGGCCTCGACGATGGGCGCAAGCTCGCCCTGCTCGCGCAGCAGCTTGGCGGCATTTTCCGGATCGTCGTAGAGATCGGGCGCGGAAATACGGCTCTCCAGCTCGGAAAGGCGCACTTCGAGCGCATCTAATTTATCAAACATGGGGCAAGCCTCCTGTTTTTTTGAATGAAAAAGAATGGGTATCGCCCTAGAACCGTCCGCTCAGCACAAGCCCCATAATCGAGCAGTATTCGCGCAGATGGAGCGCGACGCGCTGATAGAGGTAGGGTGTCGGGGCGGGCAGCCCGTGGGGATCGAGTCCGGCGTGCAGCATGAGCCGCCGCGCACGCGCGAGATGAAAGTCGCTCGTGATGACCGCGGTCGTGCAGCCGTCCGGAAAGCGCTGCGCGAGCAGCAGCTTGGCGTTTGCGATGTTCTGGATGGTGTTGTTCGACGCATCGTCGAGCAGCAGACGCGCGGTGTCCGCGCCGTGCTTTTCAAGGTAGGCATACATCGCGGCGGCCTCGGTCACGGGCTCGTTCGCGCCCTGTCCGCCGCACAGCACCGCAACGGCCTGCGGATGGGTGTCGAGGTAGACAAGCGCGGTGTCCAGCCGCTTGGCAAGCGTCGCGCTCGGATGGTCAAGGGCATAGACCCGCGCACCGAGCACCAGCACGGCATCCGCGCGGTCGGCCTGCGTATCGGCGCGCATACCGTGCACAATCACGCCCTGCACAAGCACAAACGACACGACAAACGCGCCAAAGAGCACGCGCCCAATCCGCGCAATCGCGCGCGACAGGCGGCTGCGCGGAGCGGTGCGCACCGCGGCATATTGCGCGGCGCAGCACGCGGCGAGCGTGCACAGAAACAGTCCGCCAAAGCGCGAGGGCGCGGGGAAGAGCAGCGGCACGCCGCACAAGGTGAGCGCAAGCGTGAGCCACTTCCAAAAGCGCTGCTCGGTCATGGGCCGTTCTCCAGTTCGTCGAGCGCGATGGAAACCGACTCCCACTCGTCAAGCTTGGCGGCGAGCGCCTCGTCGCAGGTCTGCTTTTCGGTCATCAGCTCGAGCAGCCTGGCGGAATCGCTGGACGCGTCCACCATGCACTGCTCCAAATCGGCGGACTGGGTTTCAAGCTGCGCGATTTCGCGCTCGAGCGCGGCAAGCTGCTTTTGCAGCGGCTTTGCGCCGCCCGTGCGCTTTTTCTTTTCGGGCGGACGCGGCACATCGTCAAGCGTGGGCACATCGCGCCGCGCCGGTGCAGGCGCATCCTGCGGAGTCGGCAGCGCGCCGCCACGCTCCATATAGGATAAAAATTCCTCGTAGCTGCCCTGAAAATCGATCAGCCCACCGTCGCGCAGATAGAGCACGCGCGTGGCGAAGCGCTCGACAAAGTAGCGGTCGTGCGAGACAAACAGCAGCGTGCCCGTGAAGCCTTCGATCGCCTGCTCCAGCCATTCGCGCGCGAGGATGTCGAGATGGTTCGTCGGCTCGTCCAAAATGAGCATGTTGAGCGGATCGTACAGCAGCTCGCACAGGCGCAGACGACTTTTTTCGCCGCCCGACAGGCTGCCCACCAGCTTGAGCTGATCCTCGCCCGTGAACTGGAACGCGCCCAGACGGTTGCGCGACTGCTGCATCGACCAGTTCTTGTCGTAAATCAGCGTGTCGATGAGGTTGCGGTTCTCGTTCGGAAAGTGCACCTTTTGCGGCAGATAGGCCGGACGCAGCCCCACACCCTTGCGAATGGTGCCTGCGTCCGCGGCTTCCTCGCCGAGCAGCAGGCGCAGCAGCGTGGTCTTGCCTGCGCCGTTGTCGCCGAGCAGGGCAATGCGCTCGCGGTTGCGCACGTTAAAGCTTACGTCCTGTAATATAATGCGGTTTTCATAACTCTTTGTAATGCCGCGAACCTTGAGAACCTCCTCGGTTTCGTAGTTTGGGTCGCCGAAGGTCAGGCTCATGCGCTTTTCCGGACGGGGGCGATCGGTGACCTTCATGCGCGCGATGCGCTTGTCGATGGAGGCGGCGCGCTTGGCGAGGTGCTCGGTGCCGTGCTCGTGCATTTTGCGCGAGGTGGCTTCCAGACGCTTGCGCTCGGCCAGCTCGTTTTCGTGCTGTGCCTGCTGCAGCGCAAGGCGGCGCGGACGCTCCTCGGCGTAGAAGGAATAGGAGCCGGCATAGAAGTCGACCTTGTGGTCGTGCAGCTCGATGATGCGCGTGCAGCAGCGGTCGAGAAACCAGCGATCGTGCGAAATGGTGAGCACGGTGCCGCGGTAGCCGTCGAGGTATTCGCCGAGCCAGGCGACCGCGCCCATGTCGAGGTGGTTTGTCGGCTCGTCGAGCAGCAGGATATCGGTCTGCTCCAAAATGATGCGCGCGAGGTTGACGCGGGTTTGCTCGCCGCCGGACAGCAGCGCGAAGGGCTGGCTGCGCTGCGCGGCAGGGATTTCCAGACCGTTTGCGACCTTGTCAATCTGAAAATCGTGGTTGTAGCCGCCGAGGGCTTCCAGCCGCTGACCGAGCGCGCCGTAGCGCTTGAGCAGGCCGGCATTGTACGCGTCGCGCGCCATTTCCGCCTCCAGCTCGACCATTTGACGGGCGATGTCGTCGCTTTCGCGGAAGGCAAGGCGCAGCACATCGTCGACGGTCGCGCCGGACGCGACGACGGGCATCTGGTCGATGATGCCGACGGTGCGCCCTGCGCCGATGGAAAAGGAGCCGTCGTCATGCGGCAGGCGGCCGGTCAGGATGCGCAGCAGGGTGGTTTTGCCGGTGCCGTTTGCGCCGAGCAGCGCGACTTTTTCGCCGGGCTGGATGTCGAAGCTGATGTGATCGAGGATCAGCCGGTCGCCGTAATATTTTGTTAAGTTTTGAATGGACAGATCGGCCATACTATCACCTGTGGTCAAAAAATGTGGATGAAAAACAGAGGGGCGGCTGATAGCCGCCCGAAGTGGTCATTTTGGCAGTCTGAGAATGCTGCGCGCCCTCATCCCCCGTCCCGCCCGCAGGCGACAGTGCCCGCACCGGCGAGGTGCCGCGACAGTGCCCGCACCGGCGAGGTGCTAGAGGGTGAACTGCGTTTGATCGGCATCGGTGGGCAGCAGGCCGTAGGCGATGTCGGGGCGCAGGGTTTCGATGAAATTGACACCCATGCCGATGAGGCGCTGCAGCATGGCTTCGTCGTGGCATTCGGTGGTGGCAATCAGCAGCCCGACCGAATGCGCGGCTTCGCACAGCGCGGCGGTGATGACACCGGGCGCGACGCGCAGACCGAAAAGCCCCGCGGCTTGCGCGGCGTGCAAAAGCGCGTTCTGGTTTTCGGGCGCTTCGAGCACGTCGGCCATGAACTGCAGGGTGGGGAAGCGCGCGGCGAGCTTTGCCGCCTGCTCCAGCGTCAGTTCGGTGAAGTAAGCGCCCTCGGCATAGTCCGCGTGATGCAGCGCGAGCTGAAGCTGCGCGCAGGAGGTGACGTCCTTGAGATGGATGCACAGCTTGGCAGCGCACGATTTGGCAAGCTCGACGGCCTGCCCGACCGAAACAATCTTGGGATAAGCCGCGCGCGCTTCGGCAAAGGTCGCGTCGGACAGCGCAAGGCGCGAGCCGTCCGCCAGAGTGTAGCCGCCGTTTGCGCACAGCACGGCAATGCCGTCCGCCGTCACGTCAAGATCGACCGCACAGCCGCTTGCACCTGCCTCGTTGCCCGCCATAACGGCTTCCAGACTGTCCGCATCCGTGCCAAGGCAGGCGGGCGCAGACACAATGAAGATGTCGGTATAATTGATTAACATAGTTTTGAAGCCTCTTTTATCACAAAAACGATGACGCACGCAGCACGCACGCCGAGAGAACGATTACACCGTTTCCGGTGCTTCGTAGGTTTGGCCGCAGGTGTCCACGGTGACGCGCTGCATGCGCTGATCCGCACGCGGACGGTCGTTATAGTCGCGGGGCGCGTTTACGATCGTGTCGCAGGCCTCGATGCCCTCGATGATTTTGCCGAAGGCGGCGTACTGGCCGTCCAGATGGGGGGAATCCGTGGTCATGATGAAGAACTGGCTGCCTGCGGAGTCGGGCACGGCGGTGCGCGCCATGGAGAGCACGCCGCGCGTGTGCACGAGATCGTTGCGGAAGCCGTTTGCGGTGAATTCGCCGCGAATGCAGTAGTCCGGTCCGCCCATGCCGGTGCCCTGCGGATCGCCGCCCTGGATCATAAAGCCCGGAATAACGCGGTGGAAAATCGTGCCGTCATAAAAACCGCTCTGCACGAGCGAAACGAAGTTGCGCACGGTGTTGGGCGCGATTTCCGGATAAAGCTCGGCGCGGATGCGGTCGCCGTTTTCCATTTCGATTGTAACAATGGGATTGGACATTATGATTGTCTCCTATTCTTCATAAAAACAAAAGTTTATTTTAAATATCATGTATCAGCTTTTTCTATTTTATCAAAGTTTGCCGTTTCGGGCAAGGTGCAATACACGCGAAATCCAGAAATATTTGCCGGTATCCCGCAATTTCTTTTGCACATACTGTTTATAACGCCGTTGACGGACACAGTGTATGCCAAAAAAGGGGGAGTACCGATGAAAAAAAAGCAGAGAAATTGGCGCTTTGACGCGACCGAGGCGAACAGCCGCTATGCCGCGCAAGCGTACGGGGACCGCATGTATCAGACCGACCCGCTGGTCGAGGCGTGCCGGAAGGATCACATCGAGCCGCCGTCGACCCAGACCGCAAACGACACCAGAAGATGGTGTTTGGAGCACGAAACGTAACACAAACGGCGCGGAACCGGTGCGGCGCGGC
>CAZOJP010000018.1:35589-36837 GCA_964580155.1 uncultured Intestinibacillus sp.
TTAGTAAAGCGGTTTGCATTTCTCAAAAAATCGTGTTATACTCGAAGCACACGAAAAAACCGCGAAAGGTTGTGTGCAGGGTGAAGGACAGGAAAAAATATACCATCGCGGACATCGCGCGGGAAGCCGGAGTTTCCAAAACGACGGTGTCCTTTTTCCTCAACGGCAAGGTCAATAAAATGTCGCAGGAGACGCAGGCGCGCATCGCGGAGGTCGTCGAGCGGCTGCAATACCGTCCGAGCCTTGCCGCGCGCATGCTGGGGGCCGACCGCTCCCACCTCATCGGCGTGGTCATCGGCGACATCACAAACGGCTTTTCCAACCAGCTTGTCAAGGGCATCGACGAGGTGTGCCGCCAGCGCGGCTACCAAATGATCGTGGGCAGCTCGGACTATCACGGCGAGGAGGAGCAGCAGCACATCGGCCGCCTGCTCGATATGAACGTGGACGGGCTGATCGTGCAGCCGACCGTGCAGTTTTCCGGCGACGAGGTGCTCGGCGGGCCGCCGGTTGTGTTTGTGGACAGCCGCCCCGAGGGGGACTGGCCGTGGGTGCACACGAGCAACTACGAAGCGTCGCAGCAGGCGATTCACGCGTGCGTGGAGCGCGGCTACGACAGCTGCCTCATGCTCACCGCCGCGCCCGAGCACATGATTCCGCGCATTGAGCGCATGAATGGCTGTCTGGACGCGCTGCGCGAAACCGAGCTGCACTGCCGCGTCAAGGTCATCGGCGCGGACACGCCGGACGAGGACATCCTGCGCGTGGTGCGCGCACAGCTCGCGCCGGGCAAGCGGCTGCTCGTGTATGTCACAAGCTGCTGGCTGCTGGGCAAGGTCTTTCTGGCGCTTGCGCCCCTACGCGACCAAATTCCGCAGCAAATCGGGCTGCTGGGCTTCGATTCGACCGAATGGTGCGATCTTTCCGTGCCGACCGTGTCCACGATCGTGCAGCCCACGTTCGAAGCGGGCGTTGCAGCGGCGCAGATGCTGCTCGCGCGCATCGAGGGCGGCGCGGAAAGCGAGGCGGAGTGCGTCCTGCCATGCGAAATCTGCTGGCGGCAGTCCACCTAAGACCGAAAGGGCATGCGCACGCGCACGCGCATGCTCACAAATCCCGCGCGCAACAAAGTTTGCGAAAGGTGTTGACAAGTGTAAAATTACTTGTTATAATATTCAAGTCCCAGGTAACCCGCGGGTGTAGTTCAATGGTAGAATGTCAGCCTTCCAAGCTGAACACGTGGGTTCG
>CAZOJP010000019.1:0-36688 GCA_964580155.1 uncultured Intestinibacillus sp.
CGTCCTGATAGATTTCCATGCAGGAGGTCGCGATATACTTTGCCGCAGAAGCATAGCCCGGGCAATGGTCGGTGCCGAAGAGGTCGTTGTCGATGGTCTTCGGGATGCCCATGACGCGGCACTCGTAGCCGGACTTCAGCATAAACTTGGAAACCTTGTTACAGGTGTCCATAGAGTCGTTGCCGCCGTTATAGAAGAAGTAACGGATGTCGTACTTCTTGAAGATCTCGAGGATGCGCTTGTAGTCGGTGTCGTCCACATCGGGATCTGCCAGCTTGTAGCGGCAGGAGCCGAGCGCAGAGGACGGGGTAAAGCGCAGCAGCGCAAGCTCATCGCGGTCTTCCTTATCGATGTCGTACAGCTCGTCGTTCAGCAGACCCTTGATGCCGTGCGCCATGCCAAGCACGCGGGTAATGGACGAATTGTCCAGCGCGGTCTCGATCGCACCGAGAACCGAAGTGTTGATGACCGAAGTCGGTCCGCCCGACTGGCCGATTACGCAAGCGCCTTTGAGTTCACTCATAATCAAAAAAACCTCCTAAATACCTCGTAGAACAGCCTATTCCGCCGTTTACTTTTCTTAAAAAAGAATACCATATGTTGTGCCAAAAATCAATTCATATTATGCAGTTTTGTAGAATCAGGACGATTTTTTACAAAAGTGCAAGTAATGCCTTGATTTTAACATACATGACTGGTAAAATAGCAATAGCTTCTTCGTGAGGGGCGCAACTTTTGAAAATCTTTATTTTGAAGGGAAGATAGAACATGCCATTAGTAACTACTACCGAGATGTTCAAGAAGGCTTATTCCGGCGGCTATGCCATCGGTGCTTTCAACGTGAACAACATGGAAATCGTTCAGGGTATCACCGAGGCTTGCCAGGAGCAGAAGGCTCCGGTTATCCTGCAGGTATCCAAGGGCGCACGCGCTTACGCAAACCACACCTATCTGGTCAAGATGGTTGAGGCTGCGGTCATCGAGTGCCCGGACATCCCGATTGCGCTGCATCTGGATCACGGCTCCGACTTCGAAATCTGCAAGGCTTGCATCGACGGCGGCTTCACCTCCGTCATGTATGATGGTTCTCACCTCCCCTACGACGAGAACGTCAAGGTTGCAAAGCAGGTTGCCGAGTACGCGCACGCGCACGGCGTTGTCGTCGAGGCCGAGCTGGGTCAGCTCGCAGGCGTCGAGGATGACGTGCAGGCTGAGGATCACCAGTACACCGATCCGGCGCAGGTACAGGACTTCGTCGAGAAGACCGGCGTTGACTCGCTTGCAATCGCAATCGGCACTTCCCACGGCGCTTACAAGTTCAAGCCCGGCCAGAACCCGGAGCTGCGCTTTGACATCCTCGCAGATGTTTCGCGTCGTCTGCCGGAATTCCCGATCGTGCTGCACGGTTCCTCTTCGGTTCCGCAGGACTTCGTAAAGAAGGTCAACCAGTACGGCGGCGCAATGCCCGACGCGATCGGCATCCCGGAAGAGATGCTGCGCGAGGCTGCAAAGGGCGCTGTCTGCAAGATCAACATCGACTCCGACATTCGTCTGGCGATCACCGCGGCGATTCGTGAGCACTTCGCTCTGAATCCGGCGGACTTCGACCCGCGCCAGTACCTCAAGCCTGCCCGTCAGGCTGTCAAGGACATGGTTTCCCACAAGCTGGTGAACGTCCTGGGCTGCAACGGCAAGGCGTAATTCGTCCCTCACGCAACAAAAAATCCCCCTGATGCAGAAGACTGCATCAGGGGGATTTTTACGTCCAAAGAAGTGGCGCTGCTGATGCAGCGCCGCTCGGAAGATATTTTATAGCTTTTCCATGAACTGCATTGCGCTTTTTGCCATCAGGCGCTTCACACCCTTGGCAAACTCGATTTCCAACAGCTGATCGCCACCCATTGGCTTGACGCTGCGCACCGTGCCTGTGCCGAAAGCCTTATGCCGCACCGCATCGTTTACCTTGAGCGCGGGAGCTGCCGCGGTGGGCTGCTCCGCTTTTTTAACCGCGGATGCCGAGGTCAGGAAGGTATCTTGCGAGCGGAACGCGGTTTTGCTGGTGCGCTGTGCGCTTTCATCGCGTTCGCTTGCCGCGCGCATCTGGCGACTCGTGACATTGGAATCGATGAAATCCTCCGGCATTTCCTGAATAAAACGTGAGGGCTTGGAATAGCGCGTCTGCCCGTAAATCATGCGCCGCTCCGCACAGGTCAGGTACAGCTCGCTCTTCGCACGCGTAACCGCGACATAGCACAGCCGGCGCTCTTCTTCGAGATCCTCCTCGTTTTCGGTCGATCGGAACGAGGGGAAAAGGCCATCCTCCATGCCCGCAAGGAACACCGTGGGAAACTCCAGCCCCTTTGACGAATGCATCGTCATCATGAGCACCGCGTCCTCATCCTCCGCAGTGTGGTCGGCATCGGTATAAAGTGCCATTTCCTCAAGGAAGCCGCCGAGCGTCGGATTTTCAGCCTTTGCCTCGTAGTCGACGATGTTCGACTTGAGCTCCATGATATTCTCCGCACGCGACCGCGATTCCATGTCCGCCTTTGCGCTCAGCATCGCCATGTAACCGCTCAGCTCCAGCATCTGATCGTACATTTCCGACAGCGGCATATATTCGAGCATGTGCCGCAGATCGTCGATGAGCTTGCCGAACTTCTCCATCGCCCCCGCGCCGCGCGAAAGCTGTGGGTATTGCGATGCATCATGCACCACTTGGTACAGGTCGACCCCGGCCTGCACGGCCTCTTCCTCCGCGATTTCGATGGAGCGATCCCCGATTTTGCGCGCCGGCATGTTGATGATGCGCTTGAGACGCAGGGTATCCGACGGGTTTTCGATAACCCACAGATAGGCGAACATATCGCGAATTTCCGCGCGGCTGAAGAAGTCGCGCCCCTTATAGATGCGGTATGGGATGGAGTTGCGGCGGAACGCGCCTTCTATGTTGTTGGAAAGCACGTTGTTGCGGTATAAAATCGCAAAATCGCTCCATTTTCCGCCCTTGGACACCCCATCCAGAATCACCTCTGCGATGTATGCCGCCTCGCCCTCCTGTGTGTCGGAGCGGTGCAGGCGAATTTTCGCTCCCTCGTCCGACTGCGTCCACAGCTCCTTGCCCTTGCGCCGCTGATTGTTGCGAATCAGCTCGTTCGCAGCGTTCAAAATGGTGCCGGTGGAGCGATAATTTTGCTCCAGACGGACGGTTGCCGCGTTTTTATACTGCTTTTCAAATTCCAGAATGTTCGTGATGGTTGCGCCGCGGAATTTGTAAATGCTCTGGTCGTCGTCGCCCACGACGCAGATGTTTTCATGTCCGCCTGCAAGCAGTGCGGTCAGCACATACTGCGCGTGGTTCGTGTCCTGGTATTCGTCAACGAGAACATAGCGGAACTTGTTCTGATAATACTCGAGCACGTCGTCATTTTCGCGCAGCAGCCGCACGGTTTTCATGATAATATCATCAAAATCGAGCGCATTCGCCTCGCGCAGCGCCTTTTCATACAGCGTGTAAATCTCCGCAATCTTGCTGCGGAAAAAGTCGGTTCCGCCGGCGGCAGCCGCGTATTTCTGCGGCGTTTGCAGGGTGTCCTTGGCGCGGCTGATCGCGCCCGCGACCTGCTTGTGGTCGAAAACCTTGTCGTCAAGGTTCAGTCGCTTGAGGATATCGGTCAGAACGCGCTTGCTGTCGTCGGTATCGTAAATCGTGAAGTTTTTGTCGTACCCCAGCTTTTCGATGTCGCGGCGCAAAATACGCAGGCACGCCGTATGGAACGTATACGCCCAAATCGCGTCCGCATCCTGCTCACCGACGGCGCGGGTCAGGCGCTCGCGCAGTTCGCGTGCCGCTTTGTTCGTGAAGGTGATCGCGATGATTTCCCACGGTTTTGCGGGATCAACCGCGCACAAACGCTCTGCCCGCGCGCGATCCTCCTCCTTGGGGTCCACAAGATAGCCACCGAGGAACGCAAGATCGTCCTGCGTCGCACCGGGCAGTGCAAATTCATCCTGATAGCCGCGTCCGAACCGCAGCATATTGATGATGCGCTGAATGAGCACGGTCGTCTTGCCGCTGCCCGCGCCTGCAAGCACAAGGAGCGGCCCCTCTGTGTGAAAAACCGCTTCGCGCTGCCGTTCGTTGAGAGATTGGAACCTCTGCTCGATAATGGCGCGGCGCACAGCGGTGTATTTGGCGTCAAATTTTGTCGCTTCCATATGTAAAGACCCTCTATCCAAAATACGATAACCTATAGAAATAGTATATCACACTTTACAGGGCTAAACAAGCGCGGCTATAGGATCGCCCCGCGCAGCGCCTCAATCGCGCGGCGTTCCAGCCGCGAAATCTGCACCTGCGACACACCCAGCACGCGCGCCGCCGCGGCCTGCGTCATGCCGCGATCATAGCGCAGCGCAATCACCTGACGTTCGCGCGGCGGCAGCGACTCGATGGCCTCGCGCAGGCTGAGGGATAGCGCGAGCCGCTCCTCCATGCTGCCGCCATCGGAAAGCAGCTCCCCGAGCGACGCGCCGTCCTCGGAAAGCTGCCGTTCAAGGGAATCGGTCGCGCGCGATGCCTGCTCGCACATCGCCGCTTCCTCCACTGTTACCCCTGCCGCATCGGCAAGCTCCGCAATCGTCACTTCCCGTCCGTTTTCGGTTTCCATCTCGCTTTGCAGCCGCCGCAGCCTCGTGCTCAAATCCTTGATCGAGCGGCTGACCTTGACCGGTCCGTCATCGCGCAGAAAACGCCGGATTTCTCCCGCAATTTTGGGTACGGCATAGGTGGAAAATGCCGTGCCGTACGCACAGTCAAACCCGCGCACCGCCTTGATGAAGCCGAGCGCGCCGAGCTGATACAGGTCGTCGGGCTCGACACCGCGCCCAAAATAACGGCGCGCAATGCTCCAAATCAGGCCGTTATTGCGCTCGATGAGCGTGCTTGTCGCGTGCTCATCACCCTGCTGCGCCAGACGGATCAGCGCGATATTGTCCTCCAGGACCGGCATCACCGCACACCGTCGCGCAGTGAGAGCGTCCGCAGCATTGTGACGATTGTGCCCTTGCCCTCGGTTGAGCGCACGCGCAGCTTGTCCATAAAGCTCTCCATAATCGTAAAGCCCATACCCGATCGGGTATCGTCACCGGTCGTAAACATCGGCTCGCGCGCTTTTTCGATGTCCGCGATGCCGCGTCCGGAATCCTTTACCTTGATTTCGACTTTGCCGCCCTCGCGCAGCTTTGCGGACACGGTTATGTAGCCCAAACGATCAGCGTAGCCGTGCACAATGGCGTTTGTCACCGCCTCGCTGACCGCGGTTTTAATATCGTTTAGTTCCTCGAGCGTCGGGTCGAGCTGCGCGACAAACGCCGCAACGGTTTGCCGGGCGAACGCTTCGTTGACCGATCGGCTCTCGAATTTGATGCTCATGCTGTTTTGCACGTTCTGCATGTCCTATTCCCCCTCAAAATATACCAGTTTGGGCAGTCCTGCTGCGCGGAATACACGCATAGCCTGCGGCCGCGTGCCGCGTACGGTGAGTGTGCGCCCCGCGCGCTGCAAGCTGCGCTGCAAATGCAGCACGACTGCAAGCCCCGAGCTGTCCATAAACGTCAGCCCCGACAAATCGAGGATGACGCGCCCCTCCGCGTTCATGGTCAATGTGGTCTCCATATAGTCGATGATGCGCCGCGCTTCATGGTGCCCCAGCTCCTCCGAGATTGCGATGACCTGCGCATCGTCCTCCCGCGTATGTGAAATCTGCATTTTATCACCTCAAAACATGAAAATAGACCCGCAACGATTGTTACGAGTCCATTTTACAAAATATAGAATTCCTATTGTGCCGTATTTTGTCGCGCGGTAAAGATTTTCTCCGCTTCCCCGACCAGATAGAGCGAACCGCAAAGTAAAATGCAGTCTTTCTCCGTCGACTGCCGCCGCGCGGCGGCATAGGCATCCGCGACGCTTGCGCAGGTGTGCACCTCGGCGCAGTCGCGTGCGGCAAGCGCGGCAAGCTGCTCCGCAGGCAGTGCGCGCTCATTATCCGGCGCGCATGCAAAGACCGCACTTGCCCGCACCGCGAGCGCCGCAATACAGGGCTCGACCGCTTTGTCGCGCACCATGCCCAACACGAGCAGCAGCCGCCGGCCGCCGAGCAGCGTGTCCAGCGTGTCGGTCAGTGCCGCGATTCCGCCCGGATTGTGTGCGCCGTCCAGAATTGTCAGCGGTGCGGACGCAACGATTTCCAGCCGCCCTGCAATCCGCGCGGCCGCCAGACCGTCGCGCAGCGCGTCCTCCGGCAGCACAAATCCTGCACCGCGCAGCGCATCGACGATGGCGAGCACGGTCAGCGCGTTCTCGACCTGATGCCGCCCGATCAGCGACACGCGATAGGTGCGCTCCCCCACGCGAAAGTGCGATCCGTCCAGCGTGCACACCACCTCGTCCGCGGGCGCAGGGATGGTGAGCGGCGCGCCGACGCGGGCGCAGGCGGCCTCGATTTCGCGCCTTGCGCCGTCCGGCTGACCGTAGGCGCACACGACCGCGCTGCCGCGCTTGATGATGCCCGCCTTGGTGCGCGCAATCTGCTCGACGGTATCCCCGAGCACCGCGGTATGATCGAGCGAGATCGAGGTAATCGCCGCAACGAGCGGCGGTTCGATCGCGTTTGTCGCGTCGAATTCCCCGCCCAATCCGGTTTCGAGCACGACAAGATCGCATGCCTGCTCGATAAAGTACAGCATGCCGACCGCCGTGACAAACTCAAACTCCCCGATGTGCTCTCCCTCGGGCAGGCTGAGCATGCTCACCGCGTCGCGCACGCGCGCAGTCAGGCGCGCCAGATCGTCCTGCCCGATCATCGCACCGTTCACCCGGATGCGCTCTTCAAACGCGACCAGATAGGGCGATGTGAACAGCCCCACCCGATAGCCTGCGCGCCGCACGACCTCCGCCGTCATCGTCGCGGTGCTGCCCTTGCCGTTCGTCCCCGCCAGATGCACAAAGCGCAGCGCGCACTGCGGATCGCCGAGCGCCGCAAGCAGCGCGCGGATGCGATGCAGCCCGGGCGCACCCGAAAACCGTCCGAGCGCGTGGATGTATTCTTCCGGTCGTTTCATACTGTTTGCTCCTTTGTGTCGCGATTATGCCAAAAAGGAACCCCGCTTGGGGTTCCTTTTTGATGGGTTTCTTTAGCCCAGCGCAGCAAGCGAGGCTTCGAGCTTGGCAATCAGCTCGCGTGCCTTATCCGCCTTTTCGCGTTCGTTTTGAATAACCTTTTCCGGCGCCTTTGCGACAAATCTCTCATTCTCCAGCTTTTTCAGCACAAAGGCAAGGTCGCCTTCCGCCTTTTCCTTTTCCTTTGTCAGGCGCGCGCGCTCCTTGTCGAGGTCGAGCAGCTCGCTCATCGGCATATAAAGCTGCGCGTCCTCGGTGACGACCGACACCATTTTGGAGGCATCCGCGGGCGCTTCCCCGACGATTTCGACCTCCGCGGCGTATGCGAGCTTTGCAAAGAACACGCTGCCCGCTTCAAACGTATCGCGCTTGTCCGTGACGACAATGACCTTCGCCTTCTTGGACGGCGGCACGTTCATCTCCGCGCGGCGGTTGCGAATGGCGCGGATTGCGTTCATCAGCGTTTCCATGCGCGCCTCCTCCGCCGGGAAGCAAAGCTCCTCGCGGTGCTCCGGCCACTGCGATACCATGATCGACGCGCCCTCATGCGGCAGCGCCTGCCAGATGGTCTCGGTGATAAACGGCATAAACGGATGCAGCAGCTGCATCGCGCCCGAAAGCACATAGCACAGCACCTTCTGCGCGTTTTCGCAGGTGTCCCGATCGTCCTTATTTTGCAGACGGGTCTTGGCAATTTCGATATACCAGTCGCAGAAATTGTCCCAGATGAAGTCGTTGAGCTTGCTTGCGGCAAGACCCAGCTCGTACTTGTCGATGTTTTGCGTGACCTCGCGCACCAAATCGTTGAATTTGGAGACGATCCACTTGTCCTCGAGCGTCAGCGTTGCGGGCAGTTCCGCCTTGTCAATAGTCAGGTTCATCTGGATAAAGCGCGAGGCGTTCCAGATTTTGTTGCAGAAGTTGCGGCTCGCCTCGACGCGCTCGGTTGAGAAACGCATATCGTTTCCGGGGCTGTTGCCGGTTGCCAGCGTGAAGCGCAGCGCGTCCGCGCCGTACTGGTCGATGACTTCGAGCGGATCGATGCCGTTGCCGAGCGATTTGGACATTTTGCGTCCCTGTGCATCGCGCACCAGTCCGTGGATATAGACCGTGTCAAACGGCGTGTGCTCCATATGCTCAACGCCGGAGAAAATCATGCGCGCAACCCAGAAGAAAATAATATCATAGCCCGTGACCAGCGTGTTTGTCGGATAGAAATATTCGAGCTCCTTGGTCTTTTCCGGCCAGCCGAGCGTCGAGAACGGCCACAACGCGGACGAGAACCAGGTATCGAGCACGTCCTCTTCCTGCTGTACATTTTGGGAGCCGCATTTCGGGCACACGTGAACATCTTCCTTGGAAACGACCATTTCGCCGCAGTCTGCGCAGTAAAACGCAGGGATGCGGTGACCCCACCAGAGCTGACGGGAGATGCACCAGTCGTGCACATTTTCCATCCAGTGCAGGTAGGTCTTGGAGAAGCGATCGGGCACAAAGCGCGTCCGGCCGTCACGCACGACGTCCATCGCAGGCTTTGCAAGCGGTGCCATCTTGACAAACCACTGCGCCGAGGTCATGGGCTCGACGGTCGTGCTGCAGCGGTAGCAGGTGCCGACGTTGTGCTCATGCGCCTCGGTCCTGACGAGGAAACCGCCCTCGTCCAGATCGCGAAGGACCGCCTTGCGGCACTCGTAGCGATCCATGCCCTGATATTTTCCGCCGTTTTCATTGACGGTCGCGTCCTCGTTGAACACCAGAATCTGCTCAAGCTGATGGCGCTGCCCCATCTCAAAGTCGTTCGGGTCGTGGCAGGGCGTGACCTTGACGCAGCCCGTACCGAACTCCATATCGACGTAGTCGTCCGCAAAGATCGGAATTTCGCGGTTCATGATAGGCAGGATGCAGGTCTTGCCGATCAGGTGCTGATAGCGCGTATCGTTCGGATTGACCGCGACGCCGGTATCGCCCATGAAGGTCTCCGGACGTGTCGTCGCGACGACAAGCTCACCCGAGCCGTCCGCAAGCGGATAGCGCAGGTGCCACAGATGACCGGGCTGGGTTTCGTACTCAACCTCGGCATCGGACAGCGCGGTCGCACAGTGCGGGCACCAGTTGATGATGCGGTTGCCCTTATAGATCAGCCCCTTGTTGTACAGGTTGACAAAGACCTCGCGCACCGCCTTGGAGCAGCCCTCGTCCATCGTGAAGCGCTCGCGCTCCCAGTCGCAGGACGAGCCGAGCTTTTTAAGCTGCTCGATGATGCGGCTGCCGTACTTTTCCTTCCACTCCCACACGCGTTTGAGGAACTCCTCGCGCCCGAGATCGTAGCGGGTCAGGCCCTCTTCCTTGCGCAGTGTTTCCTCCACCTTGATCTGGGTCGCGATGCCTGCATGGTCGGTGCCCGGCATCCACAGCGCCTCAAAGCCCTGCATGCGCTTGGTGCGAATCAGAATGTCCTGCAGCGTTTCGTCAAACGCATGACCCATGTGAAGCTGTCCGGTCACGTTCGGGGGCGGAATGACGATCGTATAGGGTTTTTTGTCCGGGTTGACCTCGGCATGGAAGAAGCCGCTGTCGTTCCAGAAGCGATACAGCCGGTCTTCGGACTCCTTCGGGTCATATACCTTGGGCAGTTCGTTTGTCAATTTACTCTCTCCTTTATTCTGCTGTGGTACACGGTTATTTTGCCGCATTCGGACAATAAAAAACGGCTTTCGTCCTGTAATATAGGACGAAAACCGTGTGTTTCCGTGGTACCACCTAAATTCGCGGCCATGCCGCGCACTTTGTGAGCCGATAACGCAGACTTGACGGAAGGGTTTGACTTGTTTCGACCCTTCTGCTCCAAAGCGACCTTCACCGGCTGCATCCAAAGGCTTGCACCAACCGCCTTCTCTCTGAGGATGTGTTTCCGGTTACTCCTCTTTTTCATCACATTTCACTTATTTGCCTATATAGTTTATCACCCTATCGCGCGCTTGTCAAGGGTGCCGCAAGCAAGGCCGCGCCGAACCCGGGCAGCGGGGCACCTGCCGACGAGACGTCAGAAGTCCGCATGTTTTAAAACGGAACAACGCACACCTCTTTAAGCAATTCTTGCGGATGTCCTGCATGACTCCCCCTCTTTTGGGTTGGCCTGATTGTTCGCTTGATAAAAACGACCACGCGGCTTCAGTCTTACAGCCCTCCGCCGGTTTGGTTTTTGAGCAGTGTGCTGATCAGCTCTGCCCGGCTTCCCACATCGTATTTCGAAAAAATGTTTCGCGCATGTGTTTTGACGGTGTTTTCGCTGATGAATAAATCCTCGGAAATCTCCCGATTGGATTTGCCGGAAAGGATCAGCTGCAGCACCTCCTGCTCCCGGGCAGTCAGCGGATCGAGCGTTTTGACCTGACAGAGTATGTCCGTTTGCTGAGACCGGCTCATATTGTCATAGGCGGCAAGATAGGTATGGTTTTTGAGCAGCAACACAAGCCGGCGATTGAGAAGGGGCAGCATCACCAGTGTCGCACAGACCACCGTAAGGGCAATCACAGCCACCTCCGCGCCAGGAAGTCCCATGGATGTCACCGCCGCCCCCAGAATACCGCCGAAAAGAACGCCCAGCACATTCGCGGAAAGGCCGATTCCCAGAATTTGTGCCGGATACTCGGTATAATCCAACATTTCCCCGAGGATACTCCACCAAAACAGGTCGAATACACCGCAGGCACCGAGCATCAGCGTGTCCACAATCAGATAATCGGAAGCACTTCTACCCAGCAGCATAAAGCTGATAAACGTGCCCATCATCATTGCCATCCCGACATACAGAAATCCGGAGCGGTTCACTTCCATCGGCAGGCTGCGCATAATCGCAAGCGCCGCGATATAGGGCACGGCCCAATACCAGCTTGCAAGGCCTTCCAGATGCACAAAAGCAGGGTTGATGACCTGATACATCAGGCCGGAATTGATTGTGATGAGGAAGATAAAAACGCAAAGCAGCATCAGCGGATTTTTAATGCCGCCGCGCGCCTTGTGCTTGCGTAGTGGGGTTTCTCCCGTTCCGGCGGGCAGCATCCCAATAAACACCATGCCGATTACAAGACACAGCATCGAAAGCACCAGTCCAACAAAGGGCGAGCGGTTCCTTGACACGACGTTGACCGCAATCATCAGCAGATTGGAGCCGATTAAGACGTCGGCACAGGTTTTCATGCGCTCGTTCCTTGGCGTATAAGCCTTGAGGAACGATCCCCAGGCCGCCACCGCACAGCCGCTAAAATATCCGCTCACAGCAAGGCCGATCATCCATAAAGCGGGATGGGAGAAAAGAACAGGAGTGCGGAGACAACGCACGCACCCAGACCGCCAAGCATCGCGTGTTTGGCAGCCCGCTGTGATCGGACGAACAGTCCGCAGGTGAAAAGCCCCAAAAAATGTGCAATCATGGCAACGCGTATATAGGGATCTGTGCGCACCCCATATAGCTGAAGCAGGCTGTACAGCACCTGTCCTTCAAACAAAAAGGACAGTAAATACACAGAAGAAAACGAAAATGCCGCAACCGAAAGTCTGCGAGAATCCAACAATTTATATCCCTTCACTTCACACCCTCCGGTCATCGAAAGGCTTCGCTTTTTTTGACCCATTCCATCACGTTGCAGGCACAGTCGTGTTCGCAAATACCGCGCAGCGGGCGCGCCAAAGCGCACCTGCTGTCATTTGAGGCGGCATACTGCCTGCGTCGCACAGCACCGCCCGACCGAAACGCCCCGATTCGACCCGTGCGAGTACGTGCTGCACCTCGGCATAACTCGTAACAAGTGCGGGTGCGGCCAGTGCCAGCACGCCGTAGATCGCATCGTCCGCCGCCGCGCCCGCTTCCCCGACCCATGCCATTTCGAGCGCGCGCAGTTCCGCACGCACCGGTGCACATTCCGCCACAAACGCAGCGAGCAGTGCGGCTGCACACGCAAACAGCGTCTCGCGCAGCGTGTCATACGCAGGCGTAATCCACGGGCACGGACTTTCGTCGGTCGCATGCTGCCAATAGTCGCTGTCCGCATAATGCACACCGAACGATGCGCGATCGTGCGCAAGCGCCTCGTGTGCGCGCTGCCGCACCGCATAGGCTTCCTCCGCCCGTGCCGCAAGCGGCGCATATGCCTGCTGTGCATCCTCATACGCGCGCGCCTGCGCGGCGAGAGCTGTGCGCGCAGCCGCAAGCCGCGTCTGAAGCGTGCGCTCCTGCTCCCGTGCTTCTTCCGCTCTGACGAGCGTGGGATCGTCACGAAACAGGAAGGACAACGCCTTTTTGGAGCGCGGCATCTCCTCTTGCAGCGTTTTGATCCTGTCCTGCTGTATCTGCAATTCGCGCTCGATGCGCGCAACCTCGTCCCGGGCTTGCGCGCGCGCCTGCTCCGCCGCGCCGCACACCGTTTTTTGCGCATCCGCCGCTTGCTGCGCGCTCTGCCATGTCTGCTCGTCCGGCGACTGTTCCTCCAGCGCCGCGCGTGCACGCTCTATTTCTGCGCGCGCGTCCGCCGCCTCATCATAGGCGCGCTCAAACGCGCGGCGCGCCTGCTCCCACGGCAATATTTCGCTTTGCGGTGCCGTGCACGGACCGCTGCCGAGCAATATACTGCGCACGCCGCACGCGGCATCGGTCAGTCCTTCGGCGGTTTGCCGCGCCTGCTCCTGCCCTGCGCATACGATGAGCACGCCGTGCGAGGTGAGCGCCTCCGCCTGTTCGCGCAGCGCAATTTCCGGACGTTCATATGCCGCAAGCAGCGCTGCGCGCTCGACCACGTCTGCCGCGATCAGTGCGCGCAGCAGCGCGCGTTGATCGTGCTCATCCGCACAGCCGATTGTGCTGATTACAGAAGGGTTGCGCGCGCGGAGCACGGCACGCTGCTGTCCGAGCGTCAGATGCGTGCCGTCCTGCCATTTGCCGAGCGGCACGCATGCAGGGTCCGGCGCCCCCTCCTCCGGAAAGCCGCAAGCGTCCGCTTCGTGCGGCGCATTCAGAAAGCACTCCAGCGCCTGCACAGGCGTGATGCGTGCGAGGTCGCGCACACAGTCACTGCCAAAATTGATGACCGCGCCGCGGGTGCGTTTTGCGCGCGCCCAGTAGCAGGGACGGCGCAGCGGCAAACTGGTCAGCCCCAGCTTTTTAAGCACGCGCTCCAGCGTGCTCGCAAGTACGCTGAGGGAATCAATCGTGTGCTGCGCACGCAGCAGTGCGTCGATTTGCGCTTCCAGCGCCTCCAAATCCGCAAAAGCAGCCGCTTCGGTCGTTTCGCCCGCCAGCCGCCGACGGTATGCCCACAGCAGTGGCGCAATCACATACGAATCCGCAATGTACGCGCCCGCGTCATCGACCGAAAAAGCGCACACGCAGCTCTGCTGCTCCCCCTGTGCCGCGTCCGTCCAAATCGCATCTCCCTTTGCCGCAATCCGCGCCGCCAGCTCGTCGCATGGGATACAGCCGAGAAAAATATCAAAGCAGTCCCCCTGCACCGTGCCATTCCACGGCAGCCCGTCCTTGGCAAGGTCAAATTCCCGCGCGTCCGGCCATGACGGCCGCAGTAGCTCGGCTTCATACCAGTTTTTTAGCAGTTCGCTTTGCATCGTCACTCTTGCCCCTTGTCTTTTTTGTTGACCGTTTTCCCTACTATATCATAAAATTCGCGCGTGAAGAAGCCTGTTTTTCATAATAAACAGCAAAAAGCCCAATCTGATATAACAGATTGGGCTTTTTGCTGTTGGAGGTACCACCCAGAATCGAACTGGGGATCAGGGAGTTGCAGTCCCACGCCTTACCGCTTGGCTATGGTACCATTCGCAAGTGCCTATTTAGTATAAGCCAGCTGCGCGCATTTGTCAACCATAATTCCCGCTAATTCTTGAAAATATTATCCGCGCTGAAAGGAAAGATAGCGTGTGCCCTGAAACGTCAGCTTACCGCGGTCCCCCTCGGCGAGCAGTCCGTACTCTGTATGCGGCACCGAAAACTCCATGCGATCGCCGCTTTCGACCTCAAATGTGGCGAAATAGCGCGTTGTGCTGTGGGCTGTCGTCATTTGATCGGCATTGTGATGATGCACGCTGATGTCCGCGCGCTTTGTGACCACCTGCGCTTCGACCGCGAGCTCCGGCGAAGCGTTGTTGCGGTTCCATTGCTTTATGCCGCGCACAGCGGTCACTGCAATGCTTACCAGAATGAAGACCGCAATGATCGCAATCAGCACCGGCACAATCGCAAACAGGGCTTCAAAGGGAGAAAAATACATATCGCGTCCTCCTTTTTTCACATATAATCTTTTGCAAACGCTGCTTGCAATCTAAATTTCAGTTTCAGTATAGCATAAATCCTTTCTCTGTGTAAACCCCTGATTTTTGCGTAATTCTGGGGAGAAATTTATAAAAGCGCTTGCCAAAGCATTGAAAATATGATAAACTATTTTTTATATTGAAACACGAATGCGATGAACAGGGAAAGTACCCCGCGCCCCTTCCTGCCAGAGAACGGCGGCCATCGGCTGTAAGCCGCCCAAGGAAGTCCGGATGAAGTTCCCCTGCGAGCAGAAACTGTGAAAGCCCCGCGCCGCGTAGCAGCTTCCGACTGACCGACGTTATCCGGTCCAATGAGTGCCCGCCTGCGCGGGAATCAGGGTGGTACCACGGAAGAACTATGCCTTTCGTCCCTCATATTTACGGGATGAAAGGCTTTTTTTGTCCCACAAAAAGGAGTGTATCGCAAACATGAAAGACAAACTGCAAGGCATCCTGCGAAGCGCAACCGAAGATCTCGCCAAGATCCAGACCTCCAAAGAGCTGGACGATCTGCGTGTGCGTTTCCTCGGCAAAAAGGGTGAGCTGACCGCGCTGCTCAAGAGTATGCGCGATCTGTCCGCCGAAGACCGTCCGATTGTCGGTCAAATGGTAAACGATGTGCGCGCGACCATCGAGGAGGCGCTCGACAAGCAGCGCACCGCACTCGAGCGCGCCGCGCTCGACGCAAAGCTGCGCAGCGAGACGCTCGACGTCACCCTGCCCGGCACGCCCATGCAGGTCGGCAACAAGCATCCGCTGTCCATCGTGCTCGATGAAGTCAAGGACGCGTTCCTCGGTCTGGGCTTCTCGGTCGCGGAGGGTCCCGAGGTCGAGTACGACCGCTACAACTTCGAAGCGCTCAACATCCCGAAGGATCATCCCGCGCGCGACACGCAGGACACCTTCTACGTGTCGGACAATGTCGTGCTGCGCACGCAGACCTCTCCCGTGCAGGTGCGCACGATGGAAAAGCGTCAGCCGCCCATCCGCATCATCTCGCCCGGCCGCGTGTTCCGCACCGATACCGCGGACGCAACGCACTCCCCCCTCTTCCATCAGATTGAGGGGCTGGTTGTCGATAAGGACATCCGCATGAGCGATCTTAAGGGCATTCTCGGTCGTTTTGCAAAGAATCTGTACGGCGAGGACACCGTCGTGCGGTTTCGTCCGCACCACTTCCCCTTCACCGAGCCGTCCGCTGAAATGGACATTCAGTGCTTCCAGTGCCACGGCGAGGGCTGCCGCATCTGTAAAGGCGAGGGTTGGATCGAGATTCTCGGCTGCGGCATGGTGCATCCGCACGTTCTCGAAAACTGCGGCATCGACCCGGACGTATATTCGGGCTATGCCTTCGGTGTCGGTCTGGAGCGTATCGTCATGGGACGCTACAAAATTGACGATATCCGCCTGTTCTACGAAAACGACGCGCGTTTTCTGCGTCAGTTCTAACAGATTGTCGCAGGACGTATCCTGAATAAAATTCAAGCTAAAGGAGCACGAAATCAATGAAGCTGCCATTTTCCTGGCTTTCTGAATATGTAAGTCTTGACGGCATCACCCCGCATGAGTACGATGCGCGTCTGACCATGTCCGGCTCCAAGGTCGAAGGCGTCGATTATCTCGGCGCGGAGATCTCAAACGTCGTCACGGGCAAAATCCTGTCCGTTGAGGATCATCCGGACTCCGATCATCTCAAAATCTGCCGGCTCGACGTCGGGCAAGAGGAGCCGGTGCAGATTGTCACCGGCGCACCCAATATCACAACCGAAACGGTCGGCGCGATCTGCCCGGTCGCCCTGCACAAGTCCACGCTGGCCGGCGGTGTCAAAATCACCAAGGGCAAGCTGCGCGGCGTGCTCTCGAACGGCATGATGTGTTCGTTCCAAGAGCTTGGCATCGACCACGGCTGCGTGCCTTATGCGTGCGATGACGGCATCCTACTCTTCCCCGAGGGCACAGAAATTGGCGCGGATGTCAAAAAAATCATCGGACTGGACGATTATGTTGCGGACTTTGAGATCACCTCGAACCGCCCCGACTGCCTGTCCATCATCGGCCTCGCGCGCGAAACCGCCGCGACCTTCGACCGCTCGATCGCGCTGCACGAGCCGACCGTTCACGGCTGCGGCGGCAGCGTTACCGATTATATTTCGGTCGAAATCAAGGAGCCGGCGCTGTGCCCGCGCTACACTGCAAAGGTTGTCAAAAACATCAAGATTGAGCCTTCGCCTGCGTGGATGCGTGCGCGTCTGTTTGCCGCCGGCGTGCGCCCGATCAACAACATCGTGGACATCACAAACTATGTGATGCTTGAATACGGACAGCCTATGCACGCGTTCGACTATTCCTGTCTGTCCGACAAAAAGATCGTCGTGCGCCGTCCCGCAGCGGGCGAAGCCATCGAAACGCTTGACGGGCAGCAGCGCGCCATCACCGGGGAAATGCTCGCCATCTGCGACGGCCAGAAGCCGGTCGCAATCGCAGGTGTCATGGGCGGCGCGAACTCCGAGATTACGGACACGACGACCACGGTCGTTTTCGAGTCCGCGTGCTTCCACGGCGCGACCATCCGCCGCACCGCGCATGCGCTCGCGATGCGCACCGAGGCCTCCGGCCGCTTCGAAAAGGATCTCGATCCGCGCGGCACACTGCCTGCGCTGCTGCGCGCGTGCGAGCTGATTGAGCTGCTCGGCGCAGGTGAGGTCGTGGACGGTGTGGTCGATGCCGATTTCTCCGACCCCAACCCCAAACGTGTGCCGTTTGAGCCGGAGAAAATCAACGCGCTGCTCGGCATTGCGCTCAGCCGTGACGAGCAGATCGCGCTGCTGCGCCGCGTGTTCTTTACCGTCGAGGGCGATGAGGTCGTCGTTCCCTCCTTCCGCACAGATATCGCGCGCACATGCGACATCGCGGAGGAAGTCGCGCGTATGTTCGGCTATGACAACATCCCGACCACCTCTTCCGCGAGCACGGTGCAGGGCGCACTGACCCCCAAGCAGCAGGCGGAGCGCACCGCAGGCGCGCTGTGCCGCGCGGCAGGCTTCGACGAGGCGATGACTTATTCCTTCATCAGCCCCAAGCTGTATGACGAGATTGCGCTGCCCGCAGACGATGCACGTCGCATTTCGACCGCCATCCTCAACCCGTTGGGTGAGGAAAACAGCATCATGCGCACAACAACGCTGCCGAGCCTGCTCGATGCGCTGTCGCACAACTATGCACACCGTCTGCCCACGGCCTCGCTCTATGAGCTTGGCATGATTTACACGCCGATTCTGAAGGACGGAAAGGTCGATGCCGACGTTCTGCCCGTCGAGGAGCGCGTGCTCACACTGACAAGCTATGGCAGACTGGATTTCTTCGCGTTTAAGGGCATCCTCGAAGCGATTTTGCGCGGCATGAACGTGCCCGAAGTCTGCTTTACTGCCGATCGTGAAAATCCGTCCTATCATCCGGGCCGCTGCGCGAAAATCTACAGTGGAGAGACGCTGCTCGGTGTGTTCGGCGCGGTGCATCCGATCGTGGTCAAGAACTACGATATGTCGGGCGAGGTGCTTGCGGCAGAACTGCGCATGGACGCGCTGTTCGGCTGTGCAAACAACGTCAAGCTCTATCAGCCGCTGCCCAAATTCCCGTCCTCCTCGCGCGACATTGCAGTCGTCGTCAACGACGAGGTGCCTGCCGCCGATCTGGAAAAGGCGATCCGCAGCGCTGCGGGTTCCATCCTGGAGGAGGTGCATCTGTTTGATGTATACAAGGGTGCGAATATTCCGGAGGGCAAAAAGAGCCTTGCGTTCTCCATGACGCTGCGCGCACCCGACCGCACGCTCAAAGATGAAGAATGCGACCAGGCGATGCAGCTGTCCATCCGCGCGCTCGAACAGCAATTTGATGCGACTCTGCGCGGATAACGAAAAGCTCTTTACTTTTCAGCCGGTTTGTATTATCCTATTAGAAGAGGACCTGATGACAAAAAGAAAGGGGGCGGCCTTATGCTCGACGGAACCAGAAAATTCAGCCTGGCGGACGAGTCTGATAAGGAGATGAAGCGTACGCTCATCGCGGTCTATGATGCTCTCAAGGAGAAGGGCTATAACCCGATCAATCAGATCGTCGGCTATCTTCTCTCCGAAGATCCGACCTATATCACGAACCACAACAACGCGCGCAGCCTGATCCGCAAGATCGACCGCGACGAGCTCATGCAAGAGCTTGTTCAGCGTTACCTGGATACCTGATTCGGCTGAACTCAAACACCCCTGCCGGGCAAACGGCAGGGGTGTTTTTCGCTTCAAAAACGCACTCTCCTCCTGCGAGGCAAGGCGCAACAAAGCCGCTTCCCCAATGTGGAAAAGCGGCTCTTTTCTATGCGTTTTCGGAAAAATCGGAAAGCTCCAGACCCTCGTTGTGGTCCAGCGCCCAGGAAATGTTCCACGGAGAGGTGAAGAGCAGCAGGTAGTTGTCTTGAAAATCCTGCACAACCTTGGTGTCGCTCGTCAGCTTGAGCGTCTTGAAGTCGAACTCCTCGTCCGTATTTTCGATCCAGCGCAGATGCTCGTAGGGCAGGTTCTCGCGGACAATTTCGACGTTGTACTCATTTTTAAGGCGATATTCGAGCACCTCGAATTGCAGTACACCGACGACGCCGACAATGACCTCTTCCATGCCGGTGTTCGGCTCGCGGAAGATCTGTATCGCACCCTCGCGCGCGATCTGCTCCACACCCTTGACAAACTGCTTGCGCTTGAGCGTATCCTTCTGCCGCACGCGCGCAAAGAGGTCGGGTGCAAAGGTCGGGATGCCCGAGTACACGCACTTTCTCGCGGGATCGCAAATTGTATCACCAATCGAGAAGATGCCGGGGTCGAACACACCGATGATGTCGCCCGCGAACGCCTCATCGACAATGGAGCGATCCTGCGCCATGAGCTGCTGGGGCTGTGCAAGCTGAATCTTGCGCCCGCCCTGCACATGCCACACGTCCTCGCCGCGTTCAAACTTGCCCGAGCAGATGCGCACAAACGCGATACGGTCGCGATGCGCTTTGTTCATATTCGCCTGAATTTTGAACACAAACGCGGAGAAATGCGGATCACACGGGTCGATGCGGCCGATATCCGCCTCGCGGGCAACGGGTGGGGTGGACATCTGCAAGAACTTTTCAAGGAAGGGTTCCACGCCGAAATTCGTCAGTGCCGAGCCGAAAAAGACCGGCGACAGCTTGCCTGCGTGCACCGCAGACAAATCAAACGCATCGCCCGCGCCCGAAAGCAGCTCGACATCGTCGATAAGCTGCTGGTATTGTTCTTCGGGCAGCGTGCCCTCGAGGATTGGATCGTCGAGCGACAGGCGGCTCGCCTTGACCTCATGGCGGAAATCCGCTCCCTCGAACGCGATAACCTGATCGTCCACGCGGTCATAAACGCCGCGAAAACGTTTTCCCGAGCCGATCGGCCAGTTAACGGCATAGGTGCCGATGCCCAGCTCGGTCTCGATCTCGTCGAGCAGCTCATAAGGATCGCGCGCCTCGCGGTCCATCTTGTTAATAAAGGTGAAAATCGGCACGCCGCGCATCGCACAGACCTTAAACAGCTTGCGGGTCTGGTTCTCGACGCCCTTGGAGGCGTCAATGACCATCACAGCGGAATCCGCCGCCATGAGGGTGCGGTAGGTATCCTCGGAAAAGTCCTGATGCCCCGGTGTGTCAAGAATATTGATGCATTTGCCCTGATAACGGAACTGCAGCACGGAAGAGGTGACCGAAATGCCGCGCTGCTTTTCAATCTCCATCCAGTCCGACACCGCGTGTCGTGCATTTTTTTTACCTTTGACCATGCCGGCTTCCTGAATGGCCCCACCGTACAGCAGGAACTTCTCCGTAATGGTCGTTTTGCCGGCGTCGGGGTGCGAAATAATCGCAAATGTGCGCCGGTTTTCTATCTCTTGCCGCAGGTTTGCCAACTCTGATTCCTCCAAAAGCATACAATCTCATGATAACTAATATAGTTTATCACTCTTTTACAGCTTGTGCAAGCAGGGCTTTAAAATTCTTATCTAAAGTCCTGCTTTACACGATGAATTAATTTGCAGTTCATGTCGCTTTGTGTTAGAATAAGCGACAGTATGAACTTTGACAGGGGGCTTACTTTATGGATACAAAACGACCGTCTTACGGCCATTTTTTCGCGCTTTTTACCATGCTGATGTGGGGCACAACCTTTGTTTCGACCAAGGTTTTGCTACGCGCGTTTACGCCGGTGGAAATTCTGTTTTATCGGTTTGTCATCGGCTACGGGGCGCTGTGGCTGTTTTTTCCGCACCGCCTGCGGCTGACCGCGCGCAAGCAGGAATGGTATTTCGCCGGAGCCGGACTTTGCGGTGTCGCGCTCTATTATCTTTCGGAAAATGTCGCACTCACCTATTCTCTCGCGTCTTCGGTCGGTGTAATCGTCTCCATCGCGCCCATGTTCACCGCCATCCTCGCGCACTTTTTTCTCGACGGTGAACCGCTGCGCGCACGGTTTGTGCTTGGGTTTCTGTCCGCCATTATCGGCATTGGGCTGATCAGCTGGAACGGTGCAACCGCATTGCAGCTCAATCCTCTCGGTGATATTCTGGCGGTGTTTGCCGCATTTGTCTGGGCGATTTACTCCATTCTCGGACGAAAAATCAGCGCATTCGGCTATAATACAATCCAAACCACGCGACGCACCTTCCTCTACGGCATCCTCTTTATGGTGCCCGCGCTTGCGCTGTTCGGTTTCCACTTCGGCTTTGCACGCTTTGCCGAGCCGGTCTATCTCGGCAACATGATCTTTTTATCGCTTGGTGCATCCGCAGTTTGCTTTATCACCTGGAACCTCGCGGTGCGCAGTCTGGGTGCTGTCAAAACCAGTGTGTATATTTACTTACAGCCGATCATTTCCGTGATGGGTGCGGCGCTCATTCTGCACGAGCGTCTGACACCGTTAACGCTGCTTGGCACCGCACTCACGCTGTCCGGCCTGGTATTTTCCGAATGGCGCGTATCGCCTAAAAAGCAACGCATCAAGTCATAAAACTACACAGAAACCCTCCAACCGGGATATTTACGCAGCTTGCACGTTTGGCACAGCCGAACGGTTGCCGATGCACTGTAAGTAAACCGATTGGAGGGTTTTTTTGTGATAAAAGTTGCGGTCTCCTATGAGTCCCGAGAGCCGCCTCGGGCTCGTGCACGAGAGGACGCTGTGTGCAGGCATACGCTTATTGAGGAATCCTCCTCTGTTTGCATGACCCGTACAAACACGCTTACGACCTTCGGATCAAACTGCGTGCCGGCATTCCGACCAAGCTCCTGGATTGCGACTGCGCATGGCAGAGCCTTTCGATATACCCGGTCCTCGGTCATGGCATCGTAGGCATCCGCGACCGCGAGGATTCTCGATACCAGCGGAATTTGATCCCCGCGCAGCCCCATCGGATATCCCTTTCCATCCCATCGCTCGTGGTGGCATAGGATGTATTCTGCAATATGCTCCAGCTGCGGGGTTGCCGTGGCAATACGGTGGCCGATTTCGGGGTGCTGCCGCATGACCTTCCATTCCTCTTCATTGAGCTTGCCCGGCTTGTTGAGTATACGGTCATCAATGCCAATCTTTCCGATATCATGCAGCTTGGACAGAAGCTGCAAGTTGTCGAGCTCCTTTTGCGGCAGACCCAGCTGTTCCCCAATCATCTGGCAGAATCTGCAAAGCCTGTGCCCATGCTCCTCGGTCTCCTGACTTTTCGCATATAGCGTTGCCATAATGGAGGATACAATCGCCGAGTGTGAGCTGTTCTGATTGAGCAGCTTGCGGCGATTTAAGTATTCCTCCGCCTCTTTGCTGACGTCCTGCATCGTTTGCTCTGCGCTTTCCTTGGTGCTGTGCCCGATGGATATGTTGATGGCATAAAGCGCATTTTTGTCCGCGCTGTTGTAGCGTTCAACCGCCTGCTGGATATCTGCCTTTAAACGATGTGCGACTTTTTCGTCCGTCTGCGGCGACAAAATCATGAACGCACCGCTTCCTGAATAACCCAGCACATGCTCACAGCGCAAGCAGCCCTGAAGCAGCTTTGCGGTTGTTTCAATCAGCCTGTCTCCCTCTTCATGGCCGTAGGCATCGTTGATCATACGCAGCCCATCAATATCGCAAATGGAAATAGATACCGGAAGAAACGCCGGATCATCCAGGCGCTTTTTTTCTTGCTCCATATAGCTCAGGTTGTACAGTCCGGTGAGGATGTCGTGCTCCTTCAGGTACCGAACCTGGTGCTCTCTCATCTTTTGCTCAGAAATGTCGAGCACAATGCCCTCCATAGCCTCCACATTGCCGCTTTCATCATAAATGCCCTGCCCCAGCTCAAGCATCCACTTCTGGCTTCCGGATTTTGTAATGATCTCATATTCATCCTGATATTGCTTATGCTGCAATAGCACAAGCTCCCATTTCGCCTTGGACCGCTTGCGATACTCAGGTGCCATGATTTCAATATAGGAAATCTTCTGATTTTCAATAAGCTCTTCCGCTTGATATCCGGTCAGCTTTTCGCACCCCTCCGACGCGAACTCCATCGTCCAGTCCGCATCGTTTTTGCAACGATATGCCATGCCGGGCAAATGCGACAGGAATACCGATTTGCTGCGCTCGCTTTCTTTGAGGGCTTGCTCGGAATGCTTGCGTGCGGAAATATCATCGAGTAGGCAGAGGTACATCGAGCCGTAAAGCGGGCTCCCGGAGAAGTCCGCCACCTTGAGATTGACCCAAGCGATGGAGCCGTCCGGCTTAATCAGGCGCTTTTCGAAGGTGTATTCATGTATATCGCCGTTTAGAAAACGTCTAAACTGAGGCTGTTCTTCCTGCAGATCATCCGGATGACTCAAAGTTGTCCATGACACCCCGCTTAATTCCTCGGCACTTCTGCCTATAATCGCCTCTCCCGCAGGGTTGATGCTCGTAAAGGAGGACTGCACTGCCCCACTCTTGTAGGAGACCAAAGCAATTCCGATGGGCGCCTGTTCAAAGACATTCCGATATAAGGCCTCTTGAAACTCCAACTTTCGGCTGTTCTCAAGGAGCGTTCTGTGCTTGCCATGGATATAAAAGAACATAACGGCGAGCAGCAGCAGCAGGGCGATAATCACAATATCGGGCGCAATCCTTTTCCATATATTCATATTCCATTCCGCCGCAGAGTAGCTCATCGCAAGAACGCCCAAGCTTTCTCCCGTTGCCGCATCTCGAACATGTGTCAGCACCCGGATCCAAGTGCCCCATTGATTTGTAACAGGCGACGTTAACACGCTGTCCCCCGTTTGAAACGGGATGTAATCCAAATCAATACCGTCTTCATAGGACTGCCCCAGAGGCGAATACGCCGATTCGTAATCTGAATTGGAGTCCGCCAGAATAAACAACCGTCCTTCTTTCTCTCCGATAATGTAAACATAGTGGATACGCGGAGTCACCTCAGCCATCCTGATGAGCGATTCCTTCACCAGCCTGTATTCGGGGATTGTCCGATCGCCTTGCGCCTCTACCAGACTTACAATGTGCCCGGTGTGCAAAAGTGCCTCTACCGATTGAGAAAGCTGAAAAGCTTCCTCCTTCGCCATATGCTGGTATCTGTTCCACGCAAAGCGCAGATAGAGCGTCCCCAAAAGAACCGCAATTATAATAATGGCGGTTAGTTGTATGGTGGTGCGGCTATCCCTGCTCACAGGTACAGTCTTCGCTTCTTCTGCATTCTTGCGCTTCATCCTCTATCACCCCCGTCCGCTGCTGCAGCGCGTACAGCTTGTGCGCGCTGCGGCTCATAGCTTATTTGCCCTGTTCCTGCCCTCGGATTTGGACTGATACATCGCGCGATCGGCCCGGTTGATCGCATCCATAAAATACGTATCATCCTCTTTGAAGTAGGAAATTCCAAGGGATACCGTCGGCCTTATCACTTCACGATCGGTTTCAACTGCCAAATCGGACACTGTGTGCAACAGCTTTTTTGCGAACTCCAGCGCCATTTCATTGGGTAAACCATCAAAAACACCGACAAACTCATCCCCGCCCCAGCGCAGCAGCATGTCTCCGCTGCGCACACTCTTTTGCACCGCTTCCGCAATGGCGCGAATCACCTGATCGCCAGTCGAATGGCCATGCACATCATTGATATTTTTGAGTGTATCGATGTCAAACAGCAAAACAGCCGGAGAGGGCGCACCTTTTTTGAAGTTCTCAAATGCGGATATGAGAAAACTTTCGCCAAACCTTCGGGTTCCTGCACTTGTAAGGGGGTTCAGATTCGCCTCTTCTACCGCTTCTTTTAATGAGCGGCGGCTATCCTCCAGATTGACGAGCTCGTACTTTGCATGTCGCACAACGAAAAAGTAAACCGCAACCGTAAACAACAGCAGGACGCTGACCCCCGCAAGCAACACCCGTCTGCTCAGCCGCATGACGGCTTCCATCAGAAAGATCTCGCTTTGTTTTGTCACAAAATGAGCGTTGTCCTGCATATGAAATGCCTGATAATAGATGCCGTCTTTGCGAAAAAGAGCACGGGCATCGTCATTTCTCAAAATACTTGCACCGGCAATGACCGCTTCGAATTCCGCGCTTCGCATCAGTGATGAGCGAACGGTTTCCGTGCAAAGCGCCCGGAGCTGTCCGCTGATATCAAAGGCAAGCCGATCATAGCCGAGAATCCTTCCCTGCGAAAGAATGGGGGATTGCACCACGAAGTACTCGTGCTCATTTTCTACGCAGAGCGCGTAGGAGGGCTTGTCCCCTTTTGTCAGTCTGTCCCAAACGCTGCAATCCTGGCTTTTATAGCCCTTCACGGTGTAGCGGGCGATGCGCTGATCCTCTACGAAGCGCTCCGCGTTCAGCAAATATTCCAGAGCGCTTGCGCCATCCTCATATTTGGACTATGTCACCGCGGTGAGCTCGTCTAAATTCATTTTTCCGTCCTGATATAAGAGGATGGCGTCACGAATCACAGTCCGGCTGGATAGGCTCCTTGCACCCTCCAGACCGCGCCCCATATTGTTTTGCAAGGCAGCAAATCGAATATAAGATAATTGGCTGAAATTCTCTATCAGGCTTTTTTCCAGCTCCGTTTTTAGCGGCAGATAGATAAGAAGAACCACAACCGCCGAGCCAATCGTCACCAACGCAATCAGCATCGCAACGACCTGCTTCATAAACGATTGTATCGAGTAAGTACAGCATCTCATCCCCGATTGCTTCTTTGTATCAGCTCTCATATCATTTCTCCCGGTTGCCTTGTTTCTGTCGGAGGATGGGGTGAGTGTTCGTTTCTCCCCATCCTCCCCTCTTTGATTTTACATATTGTGAGAATACATTTTCGAGCGGCTGGATTTCTATTCCTGCTCGTCCGGGGAATCAACCGGCAGTTCCTGCATTTGGATCGTCTCATCGGACAGCCGGAATTTTCCGACTTCCTCCCGCAGTGTCGCGGCTTGAGCGGACATTTCCTCACTGGTTGCAGAGTTTTCCTCTGCTGTGGCAGCATTTGTCTGCACCACAGCAGAAACCTGAGAGAGACCCTCTCGAATCTGATCGATCGCGACAGTCTGCTCGGAGATGGATTTCTCAATAATCTCGAAACTGTTCGTTACTTCCACAGCGCTTGTGCCCACAGCCTGAAGTATCTGCGCCGTTTTGCTTGTAATCTCCGCGCCCTTTTTTACCGCGGCAACGGAGGTTTGGATGAGCGTACTCGTCTGCTGGGCTGCATCTGCAGATTTTGCCGCAAGGTTGCGCACCTCATCTGCAACGACCGCAAAGCCCTTGCCGGCATTGCCTGCACGCGCCGCTTCCACAGCAGCGTTCAGCGCAAGGATGTTCGTCTGGAACGCGATGTCCTCGATGACCTTTGTGATGTTTGCAATCTGACCGGAGGCCGAGCTGATCTCATTCATCGCCACAGACAGCTGTTCCATATGCGTGTTTCCCGCATGAACGCCTACGCCGGCCTGATCCACGGAGCTGCTCGCGACCGCAATTGCCTCTGCGTTTTCCTCCGCCTGTCTTGCGATCGCTTCCACGGAGGCAGCCAGCTCTTCGATTGAGGATGCCTGCTCGGTCGAGCCGATCGCCAGCGCCTGTGCACCGCTCGACACCTGATCGGATCCCGTGGCTACCTGCTCGGCTGCCATGTTGATGTTCTGCAGGGTGCCGGTGAGATTTGCACGAGTCTTGCGTATAGCATCCAATAGCGGGGCGAAATCGCCGATGTAGCTCTCTTGCGCCTGACTATCCAGCGCAAAATTGCCCTCGGCAAATGCCTCCAGCCCGATCGTAAGGTCACCTATGATTGTTTTCAAGATCACTGTCATATCACCAAAATGATGTGCCAGCATGCCGATTTCGTCCTTGGAATCCGCTTTAATTTCTATATCCAGGTGCCCCGAGGCGATTTTATCCGAAACCTCAACCAATTGCGTGATTTTTTTGGAAATGGTCTTTGATATGTATAGGCCGAGAACGATAGCGAGGATGGCTCCGACACTCACGCAAATCGCAATGATGACGGTAGAGGTCCACGCAAGCTTTCCGTTCGTCGCAATCTGGGCTTCCTTATATTCTATGTTCCGCGCAATCACATTCGCAATGGCCTCATCCACGGACAATGCCAAGATGTGCAGCTCGCCTCCGTCTTGAAGCCATACGGTAGCCTTGCTGCGTCGGGTCGGATCCTTGCCAACTCCGTCTATGAGATCCATGCTTTTTGCCCCAAACGCATCCAATCTTGTTTGAAGATCCGCCACCAAATCTAAATCCACCTTCACTAAATCCGGCGGATACTGCCCCAAGGTTTCCAAATATTCTGCTATTTCCCGGTCAATGATCTTTTCCATCTCATCAATCTGCTTTGTATAGTATTCTTTATCTGATGGGATTCCCGCGAGCACATATCCATACAGGTTTACCCGAATTTTTTGAAAGGAGGAGCTGATGCTTTCCGAGTGCTGTAAGGCCCCCATGTTGTCCGTGTAAGCCAATTTATAGGAGCTATTCACCCGTTGCAGGTTATAGATTCCAACCCCACCGATCATGCCCGCAATGAGAATAACCGTAAAAAATCCAATCAGTATGCGCACGCCAATTTTTAGATCATTAAACCGCTTCATTCCAATTTACCCTCCAAGTGTGATTTTCAGGACAAATGCTGGATCTGTTTCTTTGCTTTTCGTCATCACCTCCCGATTCCCTGCATTGTTTGCTATTATGCCATAGTGACCGTCATAAAAAAGGTGCCGTTGCCGCATTCGGTGTCACGATGGGATAATCTTGAAATAAGCGCATAATAGTCGCCTGCGACTTATCATACCGTAATTTATAGATCTCGTATTTTACCTCTGTTATCTTATTACGGCATTTTATCGGTTTTTGTTAAGTGCTGGCGAGAAATTTGTGCAAATATCGTCGAAATTACCTGTAAATGGGTTGAAAAATCACGCTTTTACGCCCGCACACGGAACGCATCAAAATCCGGACAGCCCCATATAAACGCACGCACTGATGAAAGCGCGTTTTTCAGGCTTCGGTTCGCACAATAAAGTCTCTTTACATACTTTGTATATTATAGTTGCATAGTAATTAATTCCCATATATAATAGATGAAAAGCTAGATATGGAGGTCTTACAAATGGGCGAAATGCACATAGCCCGAAAACGTCCCGACGGCACAACGCAAAGTATCGACGAGCACTCCGGAAACGTCGCTGAAATAATGGCAGCCGCATCACGTTATCCAAGCATCTCAAAGCTGATTGCCTATCTCCACGACTTGGGAAAGCTGTCGCCGGCGTTTCAGGATTATATCAAAAACGGCGGCGTGCGCGGCAGTGTCATCCACGCCTGGCAGGGCGCCTTTTTGACGGACGAGCTGTTTCCTGGCACCGATGCGCCCGCGCGGCTGCTCAAAGAAATCATCGGATTTTGCGTAACCGCTCATCATAGCCATCTGCAGGACGGCATTTCTCCCGATGGCCGAACCGATTATTTCGATAAGTTTGCCCACACGGCGGATCCGAAGTATTTTTACAGTGAAGTGAAAGAAAAGCTGACTGAGAATGAGAAATCTGCGCTGCAAAATCTGTTTGAAGATGCAAAGTCAGAGATAAACGGACTGCTCACCCAAATCAAAGCATCCTATCACACGCATGCCAGTTCAAATTTCGCTATGGGGCTGTTTGTGAAATACTTGTTTTCTCTTCTTGTGGACGCGGATCGGCTGGACGCCTATTGTTTTGAAACGGGAGAGCGCCTCCCCTGCCCGCGCTTCGACTGGGATCCCGTCATCGAGGTCTTTGAACGCTCGATTGCTGCGTTCCCGTCCGCTACCCCAATGGATCGCATCCGCCAGTCCGTATCCGAGGAATGCAAGAACGCCGCCGGAAGCGAACCAGGGATTTATCAGCTGTCCGTGCCCACCGGCGGCGGCAAGACCCTGTCCTCCTTTCGCTTTGCGCTGCATCACTGCAAAGCGCATGGCAAAAAGCGGATTATCTACGTCATTCCTTATCTTTCGATCATTGAACAAACAGCCCAAACCCTGCGCGACAGCTTGCATCTGGCGGAAGAGAACGACGTGATTTTCGAGCACCATTCCGACCTTATGGAACCCGAAGATGAAAGTGCCGCACAGATTCGGGCGATGGCCGCCGCCCGATGGGACAGCCCGATCATTATCACGACGATGGTGCAATTTATGGAGTCCGTGATGTCCTCTAAAAGCGGAAAGCTCCGAAAGTTCGCCTCTATGGCGGATGCGGTGATCATCTTCGATGAAATTCAGGCGATGCCGCTCAAACTGATCCACTGTTTTAACGAGATTGTCTCTTTTCTGTCTGCACTGTGCGGCACCACCGTCCTGTTGTGCTCCGCGACCCAGCCGACGCTGGAGGCCACCCAGCGCGCCAATCTGCGGCTGCATCCGAAAGTAAAGCTCATCGATTGCGCAGAAGCATTCCGCGGCATAAAGCGGGTGCAGGCTGTGGTCGAGAAGGATATGGACTGCCAAAGCGCGTCGGATTTTATTGTGGAAAAGGCGCAGGAAAACGGCGATTGTCTGGTGATTGTAAACACCAAAAAAGCAGCGCTTAAACTATATTGCCTGCTCAAATGTAAGGCAGCCGAATTTGAAGTGCTTCACCTGAGCACGTCCATGTGTCCCCGTCACCGCAACAGCACCCTGCGCAGGCTCAGAGACAGCCTGGCGGCGCGAAAAAAGGTCATCTGCATTGCCACGCAGCTCATTGAAGCAGGGGTAGATATTTCTTTTAACTGCGTTGTGCGCGCTATGGCGGGGCTTGACTCAGTGGCGCAGGCCGCGGGGAGAGGCAACCGGCACGGTCAAAGCAGCAGCCCGAAAAATATATATATCTTCACCTTAACGGATGAAAATCTCGACCGACTACCGGATATTAAGTCCGGACAGGAGATTACGCAGTGGATGACCCAGCGCAAAAACAACGACACCGACCTTTTGAGCGAGGAGAATATGGCGGAATTTTATCGGTTATATTTTGCGGGCAAGAGTGGTCAGATGGATTATCCGGTGAATGGAAACGCTTATATTTATGACATGCTGTCCAAACATGAAGAGGGGCGAAAAAACTGTACAAAAAAGGACTTTTCCCCTTATATCCCCCAAGCCTTTTACGCAGCGGATCAAAGCTTTAGCGTCATTGAGCAAAACACCAAGGCTGTTGTGGTGCTCTGGGGAGAGGCTCAAAACCTGGTGGACGAATACCGCAGGCAGCCGGCCGGCATCCTCACAAAGGAAAAAATACGTCTGCTGAAAAAACTTCAATCGTACAGCGTTGCCTTATACGACTGGGAAATATGCAAGCTGAGTGAACAGTATGCCCTCGATCTGCTCGATGAGGAGACGGGCATCCTGCTTCTTGCTGCCAACTATTACTCCGAGGAGACCGGAGTTGTTTTAACGTCCGTGCAGGATGTGTTAATTGTGGACGAGGAGGGATGATTGTGAAGGATGAGATTGTACAATCCATCATGCGAAAACGGAATGCCGTGGAGCTTGAGTTCTACGGAAAATACGCGCTGTTTTCCGACCCCATTACCCGGGTCGGCGGCGAGAAATTCTCCTATCAGGTGCCAACCTATCAGGCCATTAAGGGTATGCTGGAGTCCGTGTACTGGAAGCCTACCTTTATCTGGGTCATCGATGCCGTGCGCGTCATGAACAGAATCCAAACCGAGGGCAAGGGAATCCGTCCCATCAAGATGGGTGGCGGCAACGACCTGGCGTACTACACCTATCTCAAAGAAGTTCGTTATCAGGTGCTGGCCCATTTCGAGTGGAACGAAAACCTCCCCAATCTGCAAAACGACCGGAACGAAAATAAGCACCACAACATCGCCAAACGGTGCATCGAAAAGGGCGGCAGACGGGATATCTTTTTGGGAACCCGCGAATGTCAGGGCTATGCCGGGCCTTGTGAATTTGGCAGCGGCAAGGGATATTATGACGATTACGGCGAGCTGAATTTAGGCTTTATGTTCCACGGCATCGACTATCCCAGCGAAAACCCGTCGAAAGGGGCAGACGGCAAGCCGTCACACAATCTGGACGTGCGGTTTTGCCCCTACATCATGCAAGACGGCATCATCGTATTCCCTCCCCCTGACGCGCCCTCGCTGCAGCGGCGAACAGTGTTTAAAAACCAGCCGGTCAAGGAATTTATCCTTGGAGAAAATTTGCGCCCGGTTGAAGAGGAAGGTAGGGATGCCTGATGGGACTGTTTCAAAATCTTCTGGAAACCTATGAGCGATGCTCCGGGGCAGCCGGCCGTGTGTTCGTTGATGCCGATGGCAACACCAACGAGAAGAAAACCCTGCTGCCCATTTGTCATACGACCTTTAAGGCGGGAATTCATGTGACGATCGACCAGACGGGTCGCTTTGTGCGTGCCGCCCGCGATGGCAAGTCGAGCACGATTATCATCCCCTGTACCGAAAAATCTGCGGGGCGTTCTTCGAGCATCGTCGCTCACCCCCTTTGCGACCAGATTGATTATGTGGGCGGCATCCGTGAGGACAAGACCGCGGCATATCTGGAAGGACTGGCACAATGGAAGGGCGCACATGTGGCGCTTGGCGCGATTTATACTTATGTCGCAGGCAAAACCCTTCTCCACGATTTGACGCGCCAGCAGATTTTTAAGCCTAACGAGTATGCGCCGCAAAAAGACCAAACTGAGGAACAGGTGCCTGATACCGAGAAAATCCGGAAGATGGGCGTGCGATTTACCGTCTACTGTGAGGATGAGCTGGTAAATGTTTGGGAATGCGCTGCCCTGCGCGAGGCTTGGATTGATCATATCACAGGCGGCAGTGCTTCTCATAAAACCGCATTTGACTATATGAGCGGAGCGCCTATCAGAAGAGTCGCGGCACAGCACCCCAAAAACATCCATTCCCTTACAGGGAATGCCAAGCTTCTCTCCTGCAATGATACTGCCGGCTTCACCTTCCGCGGGCGGTTCGCCGCCCAGAACGATGCCGTCCTTGTGGATTACGTTCAATCCCAAAAAATGCATCAGATACTGCGCTGGCTCATTGCAAATCACGGCTATGCGGTGGATTCTCAGGTCATTGTGACCTGGGCGGTAGATGCGCAGCCTGCCGTGGAGGCGAAGGCGCAGGACAATTCCTATGAACTCTTTGAAGCAATGGATTCGATCAAAACCGATGTTGACATCATGCGAAAGTCCCGTGAAGCGGTGGATGATAATTATGCGCAAAAGCTCAAGCTGCTTCTGCAGGGCTATGGGCAGGCAAAGCGCGTTCAGCCGTACGAACGCACCATATGCATCGCCGTTTTTGATGCGGCCACCACCGGCCGGATGGGGCTGACGTTTTATCAGCAGCTGCCCGAAATCGACTATCTCGAAAGTATGGTGAACTGGCATGCGGATACGTCCTACTACCTGACAGCCTGGAAGCACACGAAGGATGAAAGCGGGCGGGATCAGAGCGTTCCTGTGCATTACACCGGCGCGCCCTCCTATGACGATATCCTGTTTGCGGTCTATGGCAAATCACACGGAGACAAGTATTACAATAATCTGAAAAAGAAAACCCGCAAACTGCTTTTGGAGTGCATGTTCGGCAGCTTTCTGCTTCCCGAAAGCATGGTTCAAATGGCGGCACACCGCGTTTCCCAGCCGATGTCCTTTGAAGGCGTGAAATGGGAAAATAACGAAAACGAATGGACACGCGCTTTAAGCATTACCTGCGCTTTGGTCCGAAAACTTTATAAACAGAAGACGGGGGAGGAAATTTCATTGACACTTGACGAACTTCAAAAGGATCGGAGCTATCTGTATGGCAGATGGCTTGCAGTGGCAGACAAGGTGGAAGAAGCCGCTTTGTATTCACAAGGCAAACAAAAGGAACGTGCAACGAATGCAATGCGGCTGACAAACAGCTATTCCGTGAAACCGTTTACAACCAAGCTCACGATAAACCAGCAGCTTCATCCTTACACGATGCAGATCAATTCGCTGTATAAGAGCTTTTTCTTGCCGATCATTGCAGAAATTGACGAAAAACTTCAGGAATTCACCGATAACAACGAACCTTTGTCGCCGCTCTACCTTCTGGGCTACTCCGCACAGTACAAGGCTTTATCTCAGAAAAATAAAAACAAAAACATGGAGGAAACAAATAATGGCAACGCTGCAGAATAAAATCGATTTCGCACTGATTTTCTCGGTAAAAAATGCAAACCCCAATGGAGATCCGCTGGGCGGCAACCGCCCTCGCACCACCAGCGACGGGCTGGGCGAGGTATCGGACGTATGCCTCAAGCGCAAAATCCGCAATCGGCTGCAGGAGATGGGACACGAAATTTTTGTGCAGTCGGATGAGAGTAATCGAGATGGAAAAAAATCGCTCTCCGAACGGTTTAACACCTTTCTCTCCGCACTGAGCAAGGACGAGCAGAAGGATCGTGATATCGTAGCCTCTAAGGTTTGCGAAAAATGGATCGATGTTCGCGCCTTTGGTCAGGTGTTTGCGTTCAAGAAGGGCAAAGACACAGCCGAGGTTTCCCTCGGCATCCGTGGGCCGGTCACCATACAGTCCGCCTTCAGTGTAGAGCCTATTGTGATTGAATCCGTCCAAATCACAAAGTCAGTCAACAGCGAGACCACACCCGACGGCAAAAAATCCTCTGATACCATGGGCATGAAGCACCGAGTCAGCAAGGCCGTCTATGTAACCTATGGCAGTATCAGCCCCCAGCTTGCGGAAAAAACCGGATTTTCCGATGCCGATGCCGAAGCCATCAAGGCCGCGCTGCTTTCCCTGTTTGAGGGGGACGAATCCTCTGCCCGACCCAGCGGCTCGATGCAGATTTTGCAGGTTGTGTGGTTTGAGCACAGCAGCAAATCCGGACAGTATGCCTCCGCCAAGGTGCATGGAAGTGTTGCGGTTGCAAACGACGGGACAATCACGATTGCCCCACTCGCAGATCTGCAGCCCGAGATTTTAGTGTAATGAGCTACCCGGAAGACGACTACCTGATGCTGTCCGGCATTCAGCATTATGCCTTCTGCCCCCGGCAGTGGGCGCTCATCCATTTGGAAAACCAATGGACGGAAAATTATCTGACCGCCGGGGGCCGCATTCTGCACAGCAAAGCACACAGCGGCGGCGCAGCCGAAAAACGGGGCGGTCTGCTTATTTTCCGCGGTCTCAAGGTGTGGTCGGCGGAGCTTGGCCTGTCCGGAGAGTGCGATGTCGTTGAATTTCGCCAATCGAGTGCCGGTGTCACGCTAGGCGGCTATGACGGTCTATGGCAGCCCTATCCGGTGGAATACAAGCGCGGCAAGACCAAGCCGGGCGATTGCGACCGCCTGCAGCTCTGCGCGCAAGCGGTCTGCATGGAGGAGATGCTGTGCACGCATATCCCAAGCGGCGCGCTTTTTTACGGAGAACCGCGCAGGCGAGAAATCGTATCCTTCACGCCCGAGCTTCGGGAGAAGCTCCGCGATACGGTTCTCGCCATGCACCGGCTTTTCAGTCAACAGCACACGCCGAGGGCAGCGCAAGGCCCTCATTGTAAAAGCTGCAGCCTGCGGGATTTGTGTCTGCCCAGTCTTGGCAAACAGGACTCCGTCAGAAAATATATGGAGATGCATATCGAATGAAAAAGCTGCTGAACGTTTTGTTTGTCACGCACCCCGACGCAATGGTGCATCTCGATACCCAAAATGTCTGCGTCAAAAAGGATGCCGAGGTGCTGCTGCGGGTTCCGTTGCTGAACTTGGAGCAAATCGTTCTGTTTAACCACTACGGTGCTACACCGCAGCTGTTAAGCGCGTGCGCCAAGCAGAATATCTCGATCAGCTTCCTAAGCGAATACGGGCAATATCACGGCACCTTTCATGGCGAATCCAGCGGAAACGTCCTGCTGCGGCGGGAACAATATCGCATCGCCGACGATGACCGCGCGATGGGTTACGCAAGAGCCTTCATATTCGGAAAGCTGCATAATCAAAAATGGGTTATTGAGCGCGGTGTTCGAGACCATGGTCTGAGGGTTGATGCCGAAGTGCTGAAAAAGCGTTGCGAATTTATCGGCGGGCAACTGAAGCAGGTTTTATCCCTCGAGCAACCGGAGCCGCTCCGCGCGGCCGAAGGGAACGCTGCTCACCACTACTTTTCCGCCTTTGACGCACTGATTTTGCAAAGCAGAGAGGTGTTCACCTTTACTACCCGCAATCGCCGCCCGCCCACCGATCCAGTGAACGCGATGCTGTCTTTCGCCTATACCCTGCTCGCCAGTGATTGCCGTCATGCCCTTGAGGTTGTGGGTTTGGACAGTTATGTCGGCTTTTTGCATACGGATCGCCCCGGCCGAGCCTCGCTTGCCCTCGATTTAATGGAGGAGCTTCGTCCACACTTTGCGGATAGATTCGTACTCACCCTAATCAATCGCGGCGAGGTGGGCGAAGCAGATTTTGAATGGCAAGGCTCGGGCGCGGTGTATTTATCCGCGCAATCCCGCAAGAAGTTTTTATCCGCTTGGCAGACCCGTAAGAAGGAAGAAATCACCCATCCGTTTCTAAAAGAAAAAATGGAATGGGGGCTTGTGCCCTATTGCCAGGCGCTCCTGTTAGCCCGGGCGATCCGCGGCGATTTGGAAAGCTATCCGCCATTTTTGTGGAAGTGAGGGATGATATGCTTGTGCTCGTTACCTATGACGTCGCAACCGATACAGCCGCCGGGAGAAAGCGGCTGAGACATGTTGCGAAAAAATGCATGTCGTGCGGACAGCGGGTTCAAAATTCGGTCTTTGAATGTAATATTGACTGGAGCCAATATCTCAAACTGGAAAGCGAGTTACGAGCTATCATTGATACGGAGAAAGACAGCTTGCGCTTTTACAATCTGGGCAATCATCATGCTGGAAAAGTACTTCATATTGGTGTTAAACCCAGCATCGATTTTGAAGGAGATTTGATTGTATAGCTACGGAAGGCTGGGTGCGAACCACAAGCGAACATTAAAACGCTAGAAGGTTCGCACCGAAATATCGACCTATATGGTTATAAAATAGACATGGTTCGGCAACGAATCATTTGTCAAACACAAGATGTGATCCAATTATATTTTTTTGAGCACATCTTGCGGTCACCCCTCGCACGAGGGGTGTGGATTGAAATCGTATATGCCTTACAGGTCTGGTATGCAGATCAGTCACCCCTCGCACGAGGGGTGTGGATTGAAATCCTTGAGCTGAACCCCAACGTGGAGACGATCACCGTCACCCCTCGCACGAGGGGTGTGGATTGAAATGCCTGTTGCTCAACCTTTTGCAGCTCTTTTAGCGGTCACCCCTCGCACGAGGGGTGTGGATTGAAATATAAAAAAACAGAAATATCTTGATAAAAGGTGTTGGTCACCCCTCGCACGAGGGGTGTGGATTGAAATGATCTGACGGACAGTGGCGCGTTGCTGGCGCTCAGTCACCCCTCGCACGAGGGGTGTGGATTGAAATATCGCTGGCGTGTTTACAGGCAACTGGGAACAAGGTCACCCCTCGCACGAGGGGGGTGGATTGAAATTATATCTCTGAAAGTGAGCGGGTAGCAGAAAGCGT
>CAZOJP010000020.1:0-36193 GCA_964580155.1 uncultured Intestinibacillus sp.
CACTCCGTTCTTTAACAACTATCGTCCCCAGTTCTACTTCCGCACCACGGACGTTACCGGCGTAATCGATCTGCCGGAAGGCGTCGAGATGTGCATGCCTGGCGACAACATCGAAATGGATGTTGAGCTCATCACCCCGATCGCAATCGAGGAAGGCCTGCGTTTCGCTATCCGTGAGGGTGGCCGTACGGTTGGTTCGGGCGTCGTTATCAAGATTAACTCCTAAGAGTTGCCTTTGATTGGGACATCCCAAACGCACACAAAGCCCCGTCTGCTTGTCAGACGGGGCTTTTTTGCGCAAAAGAAGGCAGACTGTCACCCTGCCGGGCGGCCGCCGCATAAGATGGCGCAAGGAGGGATGACATATGAGCATTTGGCTCGAATGCGTAATCGGTATCTTTGCGGCGACCGGACTGATTTGCATTTTGAAAGCAGTCTATGATATAATCTTCATAGGTTATTTTCGGATCAGCGGGAAGACAGAGCTGTTTCTGTACGCCTGCGGCACAGACCCAAAAGCCGAGCGGCTCATTGCCACGGCGGCACAGATCAGACGGCTGTATTTGCCTGCGCTGGTCGTTGTTTTTATGGAAAACGGGGAGGCGGACCCGGAGAAATTCAATTATGCCAAGGCGCTTTGCGCGCGGCGGCACATGGAATATATCGAATAGCGGTGGAGTAAAGATGCAGGAAAGCGCGCAATATTTTACAATGAGCGGCACGGTGGAGCAGGTCGTGTTTCAGAACACGGACAACGGCTATGCCGTGCTGCGCCTACTCACGGACAGCGGGGAAGAGGTGACGGCGACCGGCTGCCTGCCCAACGTGGGTGTGGGCGAGGAGCTGACCCTGTGCGGGCAGTGGACGACCCATCCGAGCTACGGGGAGCAGTTCGCGGCGGACACCTTTGAGCGCACCCTGCCCTCGACGGTGAGCGGCATCGCGGATTATCTGGGGTCCGGGCTGATTAAGGGCGTGGGCCCCAAGCTCGCGCGCAAACTCGCGGAGCTGTTCGGGGAGGATACGTTCGACGTGCTCGCAAACGAGCCCGAGCGGATGACGCAGATCCGCGGCATCACCGAGCAAAAGGCGCGCGCCATTCAGCGGCAGTTTCTCGAGCAGAGTGAAATGCGTCTGCTCATGGATTTTTTGACCGAAAATGGGCTGCCGCTGAGTCTGACTCCGCCGCTGTACAAGCGGCACGGCGGCGAGGCGATTGACGCTCTTACCGAAAACCCTTACCTGCTGTGCGATGATTATTACGAGGTGGATTTTCACACGGCCGACGGGCTCGCGCTTGCGCTCGGGCTGTCGCGCGTCAGTCCGGAGCGCGTCGATGCCGGGCTGCTCTACACGCTGACGTTCAACCTCGGCAACGGACACACCTTCATTCCGGTGGAAAAGCTGCTCGCGGCGACCTGCGGACTGCTCGCGGACGAGGAGCCCTTTGACGCAGCGCGCGCAGAGGAGGGGCTGGCGCGGCTTGAGAGCGAGGGACAGCTCGTGCGCGAGTTTATCTGCGGACGGGACGCGGTCTATCTGCGGCAGATGTACGAGGCCGAGGACTATCTTGCGCAAATGCTGCGCCGCATGGCGGAGCACACTTACAGCTATGATTTTGACGTGGACGAGCTGCTCGCCGCGCTTGAAACCGATTCTGATGTCGCATATGCGCCGCTGCAGCGCGATGCGATTGCGGCGGCCGCCAAAAACGGTCTGGTCATCCTGACCGGCGGGCCGGGCACCGGCAAAACGACGACCGTGCGCGGCATGCTGCGCGTGTTTGAGGCGATCGGGCTGCGCGTGGAGCTGGCCGCGCCGACCGGCAGGGCGGCAAAGCGGCTGTCCGAGCTGTGCGGCATGGAAGCGCGCACGATTCACCGCCTGCTGGAGGCCGGATACGGCGCGGGCGGACATCTTGCGTTTCAGCGCGGCACAACCAATCCGCTGGACTGCGATGTTGTCGTGCTCGACGAGGTGTCGATGGTGGACATCGCGCTCATGCGTTCACTCGTGGAAGCGCTGCCCCATGGCGCGCGGCTCGTGCTCGTGGGCGACGCGGATCAGCTGCCGCCGGTGGGACCGGGCAACTTTTTGCGCGATACCATCGCGTCGGGCGTGGTGCCGACCATCCGCCTGACCGAGATTTTTCGGCAGGCGCAGCAAAGCGACATCGTCATGAACGCGCACGCGATCAACGAGGGACGGCAGCCCCATCCCTCGGGCAAGGACGGCGATTTTTTCCTGCTCAAAAAGGCCGATCCTGCCGAGGTCGTGCGCACGGTGTGCGAGCTGTGCCACGACCGCCTGCCGCGCTATTACGGCATGGCGCCCTCGCAGATTCAGGTGCTTTCGCCTGCAAAACGGCAGGGCGCAGGCACGTTTGCGCTCAACCGCGCGCTGCAGGAAACGCTCAACCCCCCGACCGAGAGCAAGGCGGAAAAGCGCTTCGGGGACACGATTTTCCGCGAGGGCGACCGCGTCATGCAAATCCGCAACAACTATGACATTCTGTGGGAGAGCGCGGACGGCAAAGACGCAGGCAGCGGCATGTTCAACGGAGACGTGGGGGAAATCGTGCAGATTTTCCCCGGGCAGGAATGCCTGCTCGTTAAATTTGATGAAAAGATGGCGACCTATACCTTTGATATGCTCGGCGAGCTCGACCTTGCCTATGCGATGACCGTGCACAAGGCGCAGGGCAGCGAGTTTGACGCGGTCGTTGTCGCGCTGTCCTCGGGCGTGCCACGCCGCCTGCTGACGCGCAACATCCTCTACACCGCCATCACACGCGCCAGACGGCTGCTCGTGCTCGTCGGTGCGCACGAGGTCGTGGCCTATATGGTCAACAACAACACCAAGGGCAAACGCTACAGCGCGCTGCGCGCACGGCTGACGCAGGAGGAAAACCCATGAGCATGCTCAGCACGCGCATCGCCCAAGCACCGCGAAAGGAGAATGGCCTGTGAGCATGCTCAGCCTCATTTTTCCCAAGCGCTGCGTGCTGTGCCGTGCACATCTGCCGCTTGTGGGGCAGGCGATGCTGTGCGCATCGTGCCAGACCGCGGTGCGACGCAGCTATCGGCATGTAGGCTGCGTGCGGGTGTGCGGTGCGGACGATGCGGCGGCGGCGCTGTACTATACCGATGCGGTGCGCCGCGCGCTGGTGCGCTATAAATTTCAGCATCAAAAGGGCTATGCGCGCTGGTTTGCGGCGCAGACCGCGCCCGTGCTCGCCGCACGGCTGGATCAGTGGCGGCCGGATGCGCTGACCTATGTGCCGACCGGCTGGCTGTCGCGCCGCACGCGCGGCTATGACCAGAGCGCGTATATCGCGCGGCTGCTCGGCGCGCAGCTTGGCATTCCGGTCGAGCCGCTGCTGCGCAAGCGCATATGGGCGCGCAAGCAGTCGCGGCTGCGCGGGGAGGACCGTGCGCGCAATGCAGCGCGCGCCTACTTGCTGCGTCCGCACGCCTGCGCGCAGGGAAAACGGCTGGTTTTGGTCGATGATGTGCTGACAAGCGGCGCTACGATGGCGGTTTGTGCGCAGCTGCTGCGCGATGCGGGCGCGGTGACCGTGTTCGCGCTCGCGGTGACAAAAACACCGGACTAGACGCGGTGGAAACTGTGAAATTCGATATTTTTTATGAAAATATGTGCCATATACTTGCAAAATGAAATAAATCCGATATAATATTGATTAGTATGCCGCAAAGTAAAAATATTGTTCCATAAATCTCCATGCGTATAGATTGGTTGAGGTGTCAGAATGAGTGATCTGGGTATTGATCTGGGTACCGCGTCGGTACTCGTTTATGTAAAAGGGAAGGGCATCGTGCTCAACGAGCCCTCGGTTGTTGCAGTGGACAAGCAGTCCGGCAAAATTTTATCGGTCGGTGCGGATGCGCAAAAGATGCTCGGCAGAACGCCGGGCAACATCGTTGCGATTCGTCCGCTGCGCGAGGGTGTCATCTCGGACTATGAGATGACCGAGCGCATGATTAAGGAATTCATCCGCAAGGTGCTCGGTGCGCGTCTGTTTAAGCCCAATGTCGTCATGTGCGTGCCCTCGGTCATCACCGAGGTTGAAGAGCGCGCGGTCATCGATGCAGGCACGCAGGCGGGCGCGAAGCGCGTGTTTCTCGTGGAGGAGCCTGTCGCCGCGGCCATCGGCGCGGGAATCGACATCGCGGAGCCGAACGGCAACATGATCGTGGATATCGGCGGCGGTACGACCGATGTTGCGGTGATTTCGCTCGGCGGCATCGTCGAATCCACCTCGATCAAAATCGCGGGCGATAAGTTCGATGAGGCGATCGTCAAGTATATCCGCCGCAAGCACAACGTGCTCATCGGTGAGCGCACCGCGGAGGAAATTAAGAAGCAAGTCGGCTGTGTCTATCCGCGCCCCGAGGAGGTCTCGCTTGAGATCAAGGGCCGCTGCCTGATGACCGGACTGCCGCGCGTGTTCACCGTCACCTCCACCGAGGTGCTCGAGGCATTTGAAGAGGTCACCGCGCGCATCGTGGAAGCGATTCATGCCGTGATTGAGCGCACACCCCCCGAGCTCGTCGGCGATATTTCGACGAACGGCATCGTGATGACCGGCGGCGGCGCGATGGTCTGGGGCTTTGACAAGCTCGTATCCTCCAAAACCGGCATCCCGACCCGTGTGGCGGACGACGCGGTTTCTTGCGTTGCCTACGGAACGGGCAACTGCCTGGACAATCTGGACGCGATGCAGGACGGCACGATGAACCTGTCCCGCCGCCGTCAGATGATGACCTGATCCTTGGAAAACCGGCTGAAACCTTGTGCTTTCAGCCGGTTTTTGCATATCAGAATCCGCTTTCGCGCACACTAAGCGCGGAAAGGGGAAATGGCACTTGATATTGCTGCGCAAGGTGTGTAAAACTTATGAAAAAGGCGATGTGTGCGCGCTGCGCGACATCGATCTGGAAATTTCACGGGGTGAGTATGTGTCGATTGTCGGGGCATCCGGCTCGGGAAAAACGACGATGATGCACATTCTGGGCTGTATGGACACGCCGACCGGCGGACAGTACATGCTCGGCGGACGGGATGTGGGCGCGCTGGGCGCGGACGCGCTCGCGCGGCTGCGGGGACGGGAGATCGGATTCGTTTTTCAGTCGTTTCGGCTGTCGTCCGATTTGACCGCGCTGCAAAATGTCGCGCTGCCGCTGCTGTTTCGCGGCGTGGCCCGCCGGGAGCGCGAGTGCGCCGCCGCCGCCGCGCTTGAACGGGTCGGGCTGGCGCACCGTATGCAGCATCGGCCGGATATGCTGTCCGGCGGACAGCAGCAGCGCGTCGCGATTGCACGCGCGGTGTGCGCGCAGCCTGCGGTGCTGCTTGCGGACGAGCCGACCGGCAATTTGGATCCGGCAGCGGCGCGCGAGGTGCTCGCGCTCTTTGATGAGATGCATGCCGCAGGGCACACGGTTGTGCTCATCACACACGACAGTACGGTTGCCGCGCGTGCGCATCGCCGCGTGACAATCGAGGAGGGCAGACTGACCGAGGGGTAGTCTGCCGGGCAGGAGGACAACATGGCAACGATGATCAGACGGGATAAAGTGAACTATTATTTGGATATGGCGCAGGTCGCGCTCGAGCGTGGCACCTGTCTGCGCCGCAATTTCGGCGCGGTCGTCGTCAAAAACGACAGCATCGTGTCAACCGGTTACACCGGTGCGCCACGCGGACGCGCCAACTGCATTGATCTGGGTGTGTGCATCCGGGAGAAAATGAACATTCCGCGCGGCACACGGTATGAATTTTGCCGCAGCGTGCACGCCGAGGCGAACGCCATCATCGCCGCCTCGCGCGAGCAGATGATCGGCGCGACGCTCTATCTGGTGGGGCGCGACATGAAAACCGGCGAAATCATGCACGATGCCAACTCGTGCACCATGTGCAAGCGCTTGATCATCAACGCAGGGATTGAGCGCGTGATCATCCGCCGCGATGCGGATACTTACGAGGAGATTCCGGTCGAGCAATGGGTCGAGCACGACGATATCCTGAGCGGAGAAAGCGGATATTGACGTAAAAAAAGCGCTGCATCCATCAGATGCGGCGCTTTTCACCAAACGGCTTGCGCCGCAACGAGAGAGGAGTGCAAAACGATGAAACGGAGAAAAATCATGCGGAGAGTGCTTGCGCTGATGCTGTGCGCGGGCGGTGGCGGCAGCCCTGCGGCGAAGGAGGAGCCGCGCGTGATTTATCTGGCAGGCGGCTGCTTTTGGGGACTGGAAAAGCTCATGCAGTCCATTCCCGGTGTGCTTGATGCGGTCAGCGGCTATGCCAACGGCACAGGCGCGCAGGACGCGCAGTATGAACGCGTTCTGCGCGGCGATACCGGCTTTCGCGAGACTGTGCGCGTGACCTATGACCCGGGCAAGGTCAGTCTGGATGCCCTCCTGCTCGCGTATTTCCATGTGATCGACCCGACGGTCAAAAACCGGCAGGGCAATGATTGGGGCACGCAGTACCAGACGGGCGTGTATTACGCGGACGAGCAAGCAAAGGCGACGGTGGAGCGCATTGCGGCGATCGAACGGAGCCGCACGGCGCGGTTTGCGGTTGAAATCAAGCCGCTGGAAAACTTCTACCCTGCGGAGGAATACCACCAAAACTACTTGGATAAGAACCCGGGCGGCTACTGTCACATTCCGCGCAGTGAAATCGAGCGGTTTTCCAAGCTGCGCATCGATCCGGGCGATTACCGCAGGCCCACGGACGAGGTTCTCCGCAGCAGACTGACCGCGGAGCAGTACGAGGTGACGCAAAACAGTGCGACCGAGCGGCCGTTCGCAAACGCCTACTGGGACGCGCGCGGGCAAGGCATCTACGTCGATGTTGTGACCGGAGAGCCGCTTTTTTCGTCGCAGGAGAAGTACGACAGCGCGTGCGGCTGGCCGTCCTTCTCCGCGCCGATTGAAGAGCCGTCCATTGTGCCCAAAACCGACACCTCGCACGGTATGCTGCGCACCGAAGTCCGCAGCCGCGCCGGGGATTCGCACCTTGGGCACGTGTTTGAGGGCGATCCGGAATCCCCCACGGGCACGCGCTACTGCATCAACAGTGCGTCGCTGCGCTTCGTGCCATATGAGGAAATGGACGCGCAGGGCTACGGATATTTGCGCGATTTGTTTGAATAAGCTGAAAAAAACACGCTATCAAGCTGATAGCGTGTTTTTTGTAGTTATTCCGCGGTGAACGGCAGCAGCGCGATGTGACGCGCACGCTTGATGGCCTCGGTCAGCTGACGCTGATGCTTGGCACAGGTACCGGTCATACGACGGGGCAGGATCTTGCCGCGCTCAGACATGTACTTCTTGAGCTTGAAAGAATCCTTATAATCGATCTGGTCAACCTTGTCTACACAGAAGGTGCAAACCTTTCTGCGACGACGGCCACCGCCACGGCGATCTCCGCGATCCGGACGGGGGGTATATTCATTTCTTTCTTCCATTGCCTAAAAACCTCCTTCTTTATTGTGGATTTAGAACGGAACGTCGCTGTCATCGTCCGCCAGCTCGCTAAAGTCCGAGCCGCCGGTCGGGAGATCAAATGCAGGGGCAGGCTGTGCGCCGCCCATATCCGGACGAATCTGTGAACCGCTGTCGTAGCTGCCGTATCCGGAGCCGCCACCGCTGTTTGATTCGCGGGATTTCTTGGTTTCGCCGAAGGAAACCTCGTCGCAGTTGACCTCGATTGAAACACGCTTGTTGCCGTTTTTGTCTTCCCAGCTACGGGACTGGACGCGGCCCACCACAATTGCCATCATACCCTTGGTAAACCACTGCTGTACGAACTCCGCGGTGCGGCTCCATGCGACACAGTCGATGAAGTCGCTCTGGCGTTCGCCGTTGGGACCCTTGCGGTCGCGATCGATCGCAAGCGTGAACGAGCAGACGGGGGTATTGGACTGGGTGTGGCGCAGCTCGGGATCGCGCGTGAGGCGACCCATCAGAATTGCCTTGTTCAGCATTTTCCTACACCAGCCTTAGTCTCTGGAAATGATCAGCGAGCGCATGATGCCGTCGGTAATCTTGAAGACACGGTCAAGCTCAGCCGGGAACTCCGGCTTGGACTCAAACTGTACCAGGGTATAGTAACCCTCGGTCAGGTCGTTGATCGGATAAGCGAAGCGACGCTTGCCCCAATCATCAACAGACTCGATCGTACCGTTGGCTTCGATAAGCGCCTTGAACTTGTCCACAACGGAAGCAACTGCTTCCTCACCGAGAGTGGGGTTGACAATGAAGATCGTCTCATACCTGCCTGTAATTTTTGCCATATTTAGCACCTCCTTTTGGACTTTGGCCCATGCACATAGCATGAGCAAGGATACCTTTCTATTATATACCGCGCACAGAAAAAGTCAAGGAATATTTTTAAATTTTTTGCGAGAAAAATCAAAATAAGAATTGACGAACACGAAAAGATGTGATAAACTAATTAAGTCGACGGCGAAAGCTCGAGATGTGCTGGTGTGGCTCAGTTGGTAGAGCAGCGCATTCGTAATGCGCAGGTCATCGGTTCGAGTCCGATCACCAGCTCCAAAGGATCTTCTAATTTCGGTTAGAAGATCCTTTTTTTGTTTTATAAAGCAAGTGCTTTGCACATCTCACAAACACCGATCGTCGGTGCGAAACGGCGCTGCCCTCCGGGCGCATGCGCGTAGAATCTCGGGACAAAATCGCGGCAACACTCGGCTTTCGTCATAAAAGGCATCTCGGCCTTGTGTGTTGCAAGGCTTGGCCGGTTATCCGCCGCAGCGCATACGAGCCCAATGCCTTGGTACGCCGAAACAATGCAAGCATGGCATTGCGGTCACTCAGGATGAACGCTTATTGGATGAGCATGATCGGTTTGTCTTCGTGTATCACAAAAATTTACGATTTCCACATCGTGCGAAATTGCAAGGGTGTCATGCCCGTTGCCTTGCGAAATGCCATCACAAAATGGGAGGTGCTGCAAAATCCGCAGGACGAAGCAATGGTTTCCACGCTGTCCGAGGTGGTCGTGAGCGACGCTTTTGCGGCGCGGATACGGGAGCTTTGCCACATACTGATGCGGTGTCATCGCCAGATGCTGTTTGAATTTTCGCAGAAAGTAGCATTCGCTCAGTGCGGCGCGCCGCGCCAGCTGCGGAACAGAAACCGAGGCATCGCCGTAATGCGCATCGATATAGGTCGCCGCATCCATAATGGACTGCTCAATTGCATCGACTTCCTTTTGCTTCGGTGTTGCAGTTAACAGTGCGAGCATTTGATGGACCGAGACCGAAAGAAGATGAGGATTTTGCTGCTTTTGCTGCATCGATTGTAAAATATCGGTGCAGCATTTTTGTATTTCGGCGTGGTATGCCGCCGCGTCGATTAAAAAACCATGCGTTTCGTGGAGCAATGCGGTATATGCTTCGCTGCTGCTGCCGGCGAAGTGAAACCACCGCATGCGCAAATCGGGCGTAGCGGCATAGTACGTGCTGGGGCGCCGGCAATCGAGCAGCACCAGTGTACCGGCAGTTGCGGTTTGAACCTGCCCGTCGCATTCCACGGTTAATGCACCTGCATCAATTAAAATAAACTGGCTCACATCTAAATAAACCCGGCTGAAAATGTAATGTTCATCGCAGTGGTAAATTCCCGCAAGCGGCACAAAAAATAAATTTGCCGCGGCAAAGTCATCTGCATCGCAATAGAAACGCATAGAATCCGGCAAAACACCGATACCTTTTTCATAATCCTGCAATATAAGGCCTCCTGCTGATGTGTATTGTTTTTTGATACTTCTGTATAATAATTTGTAGTGATTTCCAAATACAAATGGTATAGGATAAAGATGTTGGAAAGAAAAGTGCAAACAAAATTAAAAATATAGCGAAGAATAAAGCAAAGCCCACATCTAAAACCACTTATTTTCAATAAAAAGCCCGATGGCTTTTTAAAAGCGTCATCATGCAAAATATTGTTTTTTGTTATTTTATTATATATACAGTTGCAGGAGGAAGTCAACAATGAAAGAAATCAAAATCGGTCTGATCGGCGCAGGATGGATGGGAAAGGCGCACACCACAGCGTTTCACAATGCAAAGATGATCTTTGGCGATGATATGCCGGTGTTTGCCCTGGTTTCTGATGTGAGCGAGGAAGCGGTAGCAAAGTTTGCGCAAGAGATGGGCTATGCGCGCCACACAACAAACTGGGAAGAGGTGGTGACCGATCCGGACATCGATCTGGTTGACGTGGCAACCCCGAACTGCATGCACTACGAAATGGTGAAGGCCGCGCTTGAAAACGGCAAGCATGTTTTCTGCGAAAAGCCGCTTAGCCTGTCCGCGGAGCAGTCCCGCACTCTGGCGGATCTTGCGCAGGAAAAAGGCGTTGTGAATTACTGCGGCTTCTCCAACATTATGAACCCGGCAAATCAGTATGTGAAGGAGCTGGTGCAGTCGGGCCGGCTCGGCAAGATCATGCGTGTGCACGCAACCTACGACCAGGATATGCTGCTTGATCCGTCGATTCCGATTGCGTGGCGCCACATCAACAAGCTGGCAGGCTCGGGCGCTCTGGGTGACCTATGCAGCCATCTGCTGAGCGTGTCCCAGATGATTTTGGGGGATATGGAGGCGGTCACTGCGGTGCAGTCGATTGTCATTCCGGAACGTCCGCTGAAGGCCGGCTCTACCGAAATGGGCAAGGTTGAAAACGATGACCTCATCACCTTCCTCATCAAGTATAAAAACGGTGCAATCGGTGATTTTTCGTCCTCGCGCGTCGCAACCGGACGCAAGAACTACTTCTATTATGAAATTCAGGGCACAGAGGGCACCGTGGTTTATGATCTGGAGCGCATGGGCGAGGTTCAGGTGTACTTCAAGAGCGATGCAGACGTTGACAATGGCAGAGACTGCGGCTTCCGCACCGTGCTGCTCAATCCGCAGCATGAAGGCTTCAAGTGGTTCCAGCCGGCAGGCGGCATCGCAATCGCGTTTGATGATATGAAGACCTTGCAGGCGCACACGCTGATGCAGGCCATGCACGGCGGCGACTATCTCTGCGATTTTGAGATGGGTGCCAAGGTGGACGGCATCATTGGTGCGGTGCTCCAGTCGGTGCGGTCTGAAAAGTGGGAAAAGTGCTGAAAGGGCGGGTGAACTCATGTTTAACAATGTGAAACTCGGCATTGCGCCGATTGGCTGGACCAACGATGATATGCCGCAGCTTGGCGGAGATCTCACCTTCGAGCAGATGATTTCCGAAGCGGCGCTGGCAGGCTTTCAAGGCACGGAGGTCGGCGGCAAATTCCCGACGGATCCGGCGGCACTGAATCAGGCGCTGGATTTGCGCGGCATCAAAATCGCCTCGCAGTGGTTTTCCTCCTTCCTGTGCTCGACCTCGTACGAGGAAAATGAACAGGCATTTTGCGCGCAGCTTGATTTTCTTGAGCAGGTCGGTGCGCGGCGCATCAACGTCTGCGAATTGACGCGCTGCCTGTTCGCCGAGGAATGCTCGATGTTCGGAGAGCATAAGCCGATTGCCTCCGACGAAGAGTGGAAAAAGCTCTGCACAGGCCTGGATAAGCTCGGCAAAATTGCGGCAGACCGCGGCTTTAAGCTGTGCTTTCACCACCACATGGCAACCGTGGTACAAACCTTCGAGGAGACCAAGAGGCTGCTGGATCACACGGATCCGCGCTATGTACATCTGTGCTTTGACACCGGCCATTTCACCTTTGCGGGCGAGGATGCGGTCAAGGCTGCGCAGACCTTTGGCAGCCGCATTGGACATGTGCATCTCAAGGATATTCGTCCGGATAAAATGCAGCAGGCGCATGAGGAGGGCTTTAAGTTCCGCAAAGCCGTGCTGGAAGGCTGCTTTACCATTCCCGGAGATGGCTGCGTGGATTATCCGGGTGTCTTTGCGGCACTCGATGCCGCGCACTATGAGGGCTGGTTCATTGTGGAGGCCGAGCAGGATCCTGCAAAGGCAAATCCGTTTGCCTATGCAAAAATGGCACGGGAATACATCCGCAAAACGGCTTCGATTTAAGGGGGGCTTTACATATGAAACAGATTCATTTCGGCATTGTCGGCGTGGGCAGCATGGGACAGATGCACTTGCAAAGCTTGCAGCGCAATCCGCACGCGGTTGTAACCGCGGTTTGCGCACGCACGAAGAGCAAGGTGACGGCTGTGCAGGAGAAATACGGCATTGCGTACGGCTATACCTCGGTAGAGGAAATGCTTCAGAATCCGGAAATCGAGGCTGTCATTGTGGCAACAGGTGCGGATGCGCATAAGGAAGCCTGCATTGCGGCATGCCGGGCGAAAAAGCATGTGTTCTGCGAGAAACCGCTGGCGAAAACATTGGAAGACTGCGCGGAGATCGAAAAAGCCGCGGCAGAGAACACCGGAAAGTGCTTTACGGTCGGCTTTATGCGCCGCTTTGACCCTTCCTACGCGGAAGCAAAGCGCAAGATCCGCGAGGGCGCGATCGGCACGCCGATTTTATTTAAGGGCGTCAGTCTGGATCCGGCATCCGTGCTGGACGCGCACCTGGAGGGGGTCAAGAAGGGGATCTATGTCCCTTGGTTTATCGAGATGGGCAGCCACGACACGGACTTGGCGCGCTGGTTTCTGGAGGGTGACCCTGTCGCGTCCTTTGCAACAGGCGATGCCTATGTCTGCAAGGGCTTGGCCGACTATCATGACTATGACAACGGATTTTCCCTCACGAAATTCGACAACAACACGACGGCCTATATTCAGGTCGGGCGCACGGCGACCTGCAGCCATGTGGAAAGTGAAATCGTCGGCACCAAGGGCACCTTGCGCATAAACTCGGTGCCGCGCAAAAATTATCTTTCTGCATTTACACCCGAGGGCTATCTCGAAGAATGCCAAGAGAGCTTTTTAAACCGCTGGGGCGAAGCCTTTGCGGCAGAAATCGACGATTTTGTAGACTGCGTGGAGACGGGCAGAACGCCGGAAACAACGGCGCATGATGGCACCATGAGCTTGCCCTACTGCCTGCAGCTGCATCAGGCGTATTTGGACGGAAAAAAGTAAGGGAGAACTTGTGATGAATACAAAGAAAATTCGCGTCGGCGTGCTGGGCGCAGGCGGTAATATCGGTTCCACCCATGCGGAAAATCTGGCATTGCGCGTCGATGGTGCAACGCTGGCCGCGGTATACGATTTGAATGTGGGAAAAGTAAACGTCATTGCGCAAAAGTACGGCGCGGCGGTTATGGAAAGCGCGGAGGCGCTGATTGCCTCGCCGGAGGTGGACGCGGTGCTCGTCGCTTCGTGGGATGGCACGCATGCACAGCTTGTGCGGCAGTGCATCGCCGCCGGCAAGCCGGTGTTCTGCGAAAAGCCGCTTGCAATCACGCTCACAGACGCAAAGGCTGTCTTGGATGCGGCGGGAAAGGCCGAGAGCGATCTGGTTCAGGTCGGGTTTATGCGCCGCTTTGATCCGGATTACATCAAGATGAAGCAAATTTTGGATTCGGGCGAATTGGGCGCACCTCTGATGATGCACTGCATCAGCCGCACGCGCTGCCATCCGGCAGAGCACACCACGGAGCAGCATATTACCAATATTGTAATCCACGAAATTGATATTTGCCGCTGGCTGCTGGGTGAAAATATGAGCGAGGTCTCGGTGCGTTTTCCGCGCTCCACCTGCTTTGCAGGGCCGGCGCTGAAGGATCCGCAGATGGTCATGATGCAGTCTGAGAGCGGCGTGCTGATCGATGTGGAGGTGTCCGGAAACAGCTACTACGGATACGAAATCCTGTGCGAGCTGGTCTGCGAAAAGGGCACAATTCGCTTGCCGGTTGCCGCAGAACCGATTGTGCGCTCGTACTTACAGTGCGGACAGGCGATTCCCGAAGATTGGACGGCGCGCTTTGTCACGGCCTATCAGCAGGAGCTGCAGCACTGGGTCAACTATCTGCGCGGCTTGACCGCGAAGCCCGGACCCGGCGTGCAGGACGGGTATGAGGCCTGCGTGATTTCGGAAGCGATGATTCAGGCGCAAAAAACAGGCATGTGGGAAAAAGTATAACGGCTTGCAAGGTCTTTTGAACCCGAACGCAAAGAAAGCCTGCGTGATGCTTGGGCATCACGCAGGCTTTGCGCCGTTGCGGCGTTATTTGCGATAGGTTTCCTTAAAGGAGAGGAACTCGTCATAGGTGCAGGGCTTGTCGAGCACACCCTCCGGGCGGATTTCGATGATGCGCGTTGCGATGGTCTGCAGGAACTCATGGTCGTGCGAGGCGAACAGGATGTTGCCCTTGAAGTCGATCATGCCGTTGTTGACCGCGGTGATGGATTCGAGGTCGAGGTGGTTCGTCGGCTGGTCGACGACGAGCACGTTCGAGCCGAACAGCATCATGCGCGCGAGCATCATGCGCACTTTTTCGCCGCCCGAAAGCACGTCGACCGACTTGTACACATCGTCGCCCGAGAACAGCATGCGGCCGAGGAAGGAGCGCAGCGTGGATTCGAGCGTGTCCTTGGAGTAGGGCGCGAGCCAGTCGAGCATGTTTTCCTTGTGGTCGTTGAAATAGGCCGAGTTGTCCTTGGGGAAGTAGGACTGCGAGGTGGTCTGCCCCCACTTGAGGGTGCCCTCGTCCGGCTCCAGCTCGCCCATGAGAATCTGGAAGAGCGTCGTCGTCGCAAGCTCGTTGTCCGCAAGGAAGCCGATTTTGTCGCCCTTGGACACGATGAAGGACACGTCGCTGAGCACTTTTTCGCCGTCGATGGTTTTGGAGATGCCCTTGACCTCCAGAATGTCGCGGCCCGCTTCGCGGTCCATCGTAAAGCCGACCCACGGATAGCGGCGGCTGGACGCGGGCAGCTCGTCAACGGACAGCTTGTCGATGAGCTTGCGGCGGCTGGTCGCCTGACGCGCCTTGGACTTGTTCGCGGAAAAGCGCTGAATAAAGCTTTGCAGCTCTTTGATCTTGTCCTCGTTTTTCTTGTTCTGGTCGCGGAGCATGCGCTGTGTCATCTGGCTTGCTTCATACCAGAATTCGTAGTTGCCGACGTAGACCTGCACCTTGCCAAAGTCGATGTCGACGATGTGGGTGCAAACGTTGTTGAGAAAGTGGCGGTCGTGCGAAACGACGATGACCGTGCCGAGGAAGTCGAACAGGAAATCCTCCAGCCAGTGGATGGATTGCACGTCCAGATGGTTCGTCGGCTCGTCGAGCAGGATGATGTCGGGCTTGCCGAACAGCGCCTGCGCGAGCAGAATTTTGACCTTTTCGCTGTCGCCGAGCGTGCGCATTTGACGATAGAGCAGGTCGCTTGAAGACAGCCCCAGTCCCTCCAGCAGCTGACCTGCCTCGGTGTCGGCGTTCCAGCCGTCCATTTCGGCAAACTCCGCTTCAAGGTCGGCGGCGCGGTTGCCGTCCTCCTCGGTGAAGGGATCCTTGGCGTAGAGCGCGTCCTTTTCCTGCATGATTTGATACAGGCGCTGGTTGCCCTGGATGATCGTGTCCAGCACGGTGAAGTCATCGAACGCGAAGTGATCCTGACGCAGCACCGACATGCGCGTATCGGGCTTGATGGATACGTCGCCGGTCGTGGAGTCGAGGTCGCCCGACAGCACGCGCAGGAAGGTGGACTTGCCCGCGCCGTTTGCACCGATCACGCCGTAGCAGTTGCCCTCGGTGAATTTGATATTGACGTCTTTGAAGAGCGGCTCGCCGCTGAAGTTGACGCTGAGATTGGATACCGTAATCATTGGAAATACCTCCGTCGCATTTTCAATCAGTTATCATTATACCATAGAACGGGCCTTTTGTAAGGTGGATTCCCCAAAATTTGTAGAAAGTTTTGCATCTTGCTTGCAAGCGGACATGGGGTGTATTATACTAAATACAGATGCAAACATCGTCACACCTACGGACGGGAGGTCAATCGTTATGAACGAAACACTCAAGGTCATTCGCGAGCGCCGGACAACGCGCGCGTTCAAGCCTGCGCAGCTGCCGCTGGATACGGTCGAGCGCATCCTTGAAGCGGGCACCTGGGCGCCGAGCGGCATGGGGCGGCAGGGCTGGCACTTTGTCGCGATACATTCCGCGGAAAAATCACTCGCGCTCGCGCAGCTCGTGGCGCAGGCGGATAACCGCGACGCGGATTATAATTTTTACGGCGCGCCGACCATGATTCTGGTGTCCTGCACGCGCGGGCATGTGCACGCCTTCCTCGATGGGGGCGCGGCCATGCAGAATATGCTGCTCATGGCGCAGTCGCTCGGTGTGGGCTCGTGCTGGATCAATCAGGTGCGCGCAACCTGCGAGCAGCCTGCGGTGCGCGCGATGCTGCACACGCTCGGCGTGCCGGATGACCACGAGGTCGTCGGCTCGATCGCGCTCGGTTATATCGCGAAGGAATCCCCGGCGAAGCCGCGCAAGGAAGGGCTTATTACAATCGTGGAATGACCGTCGCGGCGAAGGAGGCAGGGCAGCATGGAGGACAGCATCAAAACACTGAAAACATGGGTGCACGGCAGCGGCAACATCGTCTTTTTCGGCGGCGCGGGTGTGTCGACCGAGAGCGGCATACCGGATTTTCGCTCGGTTGACGGGCTGTATCATCAGCACTATGCGCATCCGCCCGAAACCATTCTGAGTCACACGTTCTTTACGCAGCACACCGCGGAATTTTATGATTTCTATCACGATAAGATGCTCGCGCTCGACGCAAAGCCCAACGCTGCGCACAAAAAGCTCGCCGAGTGGGAGCGCGCGGGCAAGCTGCGCGCCGTCGTGACGCAGAACATTGACGGGCTGCATCAGGCGGCGGGCAGCAAGAGCGTGTACGAGCTGCATGGCTCGGTGCACCGCAACTATTGCACGCGCTGCCACAAGCTCTATGATGCCGCATTTATCAAGCGGGCGCAGGGGGTTCCGCTTTGTGCGTGCGGCGGACTCATCAAGCCCGACGTCGTGCTGTATGAGGAGGGACTGGACGAGCGCACCGTTGCGCGCAGCATCGAGGCCATCCGCAGCGCGGATATGCTCATCATCGGCGGCACCTCGCTCGTCGTCTATCCTGCGGCGGGGCTGATCAACTATTATCGCGGCAGCAAGCTCGTGCTTGTCAACAAGCAGCCGACCTCCGCGGACAGCCGCGCCGATCTTGTGCTGCACGGGGCGATCGGCGAGATTTTTGCGCAGTTGTAAACTTTTTGAGAAAAGCCGTTTTTCGGCTTTTCTTTTTGCGTGTTTTCGTGTATGCTGAAATCGAAATCATCCCAAAAGCAAGGAAACCGATTACAGAAACAGGAGGGCACTATGTCAGAGCAAACCGGCTGCCGCGCGGGCGGCTGTGCACAAAACGATTGCGGCGCGCACGAGGACGGCGGCTGCGGCGGCTGCGGACTGTGCTGCGGCAAAACCGAGCCGATCAAACTCGATACGCCGCGCAAGGAGTTCCTGGTCGAGCTGGAGACGCACGGCTATCTGCCCGTCACGCGGTTCGTGCGCACGAGCAGCGTGTCGGACGAGGTATATGCGGTCGCGCTCGAACCGGTCTACCTATCCTCCACCGGCGATATGCTCGAAACGGTGCGCGAAACCGGCGCATTTCTGTCCGCGATGGCGCAGGAGGGGCTGATCTCGCTCGACTACGGCGAGCCGCTCGACGGCTATCCTTACCTTGAATATACGACCTCCGCGCTTTATCAGGCGTTCGTCAAGGCGACGCGGCGCGGCGGAGACTGCGAGGGCGACACCCCCTATCTGGAGCTGGGCAGCATTGCGCCGACTGCAAAGGGGCGTTTGTCCCTGACGGTATCCTAAGGCAACACCGCCCAAAGAACATCTGTCGCCTGAAGCGCGGACTTGCGTGCATCTTTTCTGTCATACTTCACAAAAATCCTCGCAAATACATCCAGTATTCGCTGCGGTTTTTGTTTCGTCTGACAAAAAATCTGACGGTGCAATTCCACGCTTCGCTTTGTGCGGTGTTGCCCTAAGGCCCGATAAAGAGAACAAACCACCGGCTGCGCGCAATGCGCTGCCGGTGGTTTGCGTTATACGCGTTTTTCAAACAGATAATCGTTCATAACATAGCCGCCGCCGATGTCGACGTCCTGCGTGCCGACATTGGTAAAGCCCATGCGCTCGTAGCTGCGGATGGAGGCGGCGTTGCCGCGGTTCACCGTGAGCCACACGCGCGACAGACCCGCGCCGCGCGCCCAGCCCTCAACGAAGGCCATCACGTCGCGCCCGACGCGGTTGCCGCGGCAGTCGCGTCGCACATAGAGCTTGCTGAGGAAAAGCGCGCCGTCTTTGATCTGGATGCCGAGATAGCCCGCGGTCGCGCCGTTCAGCCGCAGAAAAAAATAGCGATAACCTTCCTGCGCAAGCTGCCGGCGCAGGGGGGCTTCGCTTTGAAAGCGTGTGAGCATATAGGTGATTTGCTCCGCGCCGAGCAGCGGCATATAGTATTCGGTCCAAATTTCGCGGGCGAGCGCGGCAAGCACGGCGATGTCCTCGTCCGTGTGCACCTCGGTGAAGGTTGTCATAGGGATCATCCTTTCTGCTTTTGTGGTTTTTATCATTGTAGCGCGGAAAAGCGCAAAAGACAAGGGGCGAAATCTGCGCACAAAATTGCGCGGATTGCGCTTCTTTTTTGCGGATGTATGTGGTATAATATTAACTAATTGGGTCGCTGTCGGCCCATGAAGGTCCGATACAGGGAGGAACATTCCGCTATGGCAAAGCAGCGACTCGAAAATTTCACATGCCCGCACTGCAAAAATGCGCGTCCGCGTCCGGTTTTGGAGCATATCAACGTGGACCTCGCGCCCGAAATGCGGGAAAAAGTACAAGATCTGTCTTGCTTTGAGTGGCGCTGCCCGATTTGCGGCAAAACGACGCTGGTGCTCGATCCCTGCCTGTATCACGACATGTCCAACCAGTTTATGGTCTGGCTGTGGACGGAGGAGGGCGACACACCCGATGCCTCCGGTTTTGATCCGCTGACCGGCTATACGCTGCGCCGCGTGGACAGTCCGAACGCTTTTCGCGAGAAAATCGCGATTTTGGAATGCGGACTGGATGACCGCGCGATCGAAATCATGAAGCTGCTGCTTGCGATGCAGCTGCAGCGCAGTGGGGACATTGTCGACCTGCTGTTTCACGCGTATGACGAGCGCACCGCGACATTCCGTTTCGTGGCCGTGCTGTCCGACGGGTCGGAGCAGTATGCCGCAATGCAGGGCGACACCTATGCGCGCATTCAGCGCGATGTGTCGGAACGCCTGTTTACACCGGCGAAGGATTTTATCAAGATCGACATCGATTGGGCGACCGAAGCGCTCACACTGCTGCACGACGCATAAAAAACTCCCTCGCAATGAGGGAGTTTTGTGCCGAAGCGGCGCGTATCAGAGCAAGGGGAAAAGAACCTGCACCAGCGTGCCGCCGACCACCGCGACGAGATACGTCGCGCCGACGATGCGCAGCGCGTCCTTGCGGGAGCTGCCCTCACCGAAGAGCAGCACATAGCCGAAGCCCGCGCCGGTCGACAAGCCTGCGATCACCGCGCCGAAGCTGATCGTGCCGCTGAGAAAGAGCTGCGTCAGCAGCACCGAGATCGCGCAGCCCGGGATGAGTCCGATGACCGCGCAGAGCGCCGGCTGGAGCAGACTGCCCGAAAGCAGCACGTGGGACAGCGTGTCCTCACCGACCAGATAGACTGCCGTATTGATGACAAGCATCGTGACGAGCAGGAACAGCGTGGTCTTGAAGGTGCGTCCGACGATTGCGCCGAGCGCGGAGGTGCCGCAGCAGGAGCAGCCGTCCCCGTCAATCTCAATCTCTTCGCCGCGCACCACATCGCGCCGGAACAGCGTCCACTGCAGGATGTAGCCGCCCACGGCCGCCAGCACAATCTTGCACACGACGAGAAGCGCGACGTTGCGCCCCGCGTCGGGGTAGGCCAGCATGAGCGGAATCGCCTCGTCCGAGGTGGAGACGAACACCGCAACGAGCGTTGCCGGCGCAAGCCAGCCGCTGTTGTACAGTGTCGCCGCCGCGGCGGAAAATCCGCACTGCGGCACAGAGCCGGCCAGCGCCCCGAAGAACGGACCGAGATGCTGCGCCTGTTCGAGCATGCGCGGCGCGGATCGCAGCCGGGTTTCGATCAGATAGAGCAGGGCATACACGCCGAGCAGGATCGGCACGGTCTTGAGAATATCCAGACAGGATTCGAGTAATACATCAACCAAAGTCATTTACCTCGCGTACATTAGAATGATTCTCATTATAGCATAGCGCGGCTTGATGTGCAAGCGCGTCTTTTGATGTGCGCGTCAAACGAAGGAGTCACCATGAAATTTAACCAACTCAATATCAGCGAGCCCATCCTCAAGGCACTCGAGGAGGTCGGCTATCAGGAGCCGACACCCATCCAGCAGCAGGCGATTCCGCCGGTGCTTGACGGGCGCGACGTGCTGGGCTGCGCGCAGACCGGAACGGGAAAGACCGCCGCGTTCGCAGTGCCGATTTTGCAAAATCTCGGCCGCCCGCGCGAAAAGCAGGCGAAGGGCCGTCCGATTCGTGCGCTCATCCTGACACCGACCCGCGAGCTTGCGCTGCAAATCTTCGAGAACTTCGAGCAGTACGGCAGGCACACCCAGCAGACGAGCGCGGTCATCTTCGGCGGCGTATCCCAGGTGCCGCAGGTCGAGCAGCTCAAGCGCGGTGTCGATGTGCTCATCGCGACCCCGGGACGGCTGTGGGATCTGATGGGACAAAAGCAGGTATCGCTGAGCGCGGTGGAGTGCTTTGTGCTCGACGAGGCGGACCGCATGCTCGATATGGGCTTTTTCCCCGATGTCAAGCGCATCATCCGCACGCTGCCCGAAAAGCGTCAGACGCTGCTGTTCTCCGCGACGATGCCGCCCGAAATTCAGGGGCTGGCGGACAGCCTGCTGACCGATCCCGTCCACATCGCGGTCACGCCCACGGCGACACCGGTCGAGGCGATCGGCCAGAGCGTGTATATGGTCGACCGCTGCAACAAGCGCGCGCTGCTGACCCATGTCATCCGCGCGCGCGGCGCAGAGCAGACGCTGGTGTTTACGCGCACCAAGCACGGCGCGGACCGCGTTGCGCGCGAGCTCAAAAAGAACGGCATTTCCGCCGATTCCATCCACGGAGACAAGTCGCAGGGCGCGCGCCAGCGTGCGCTGGGCGACTTTAAAGCAGGGCGCGTCCGCGTGCTTGTCGCAACCGATATTGCCGCGCGCGGCATCGACATCAGCGGCCTGCCGCTTGTCATCAACTTTGACCTGCCCGAAATTCCGGAAACCTACGTCCACCGTATCGGCCGCACCGGCCGCGCGGGCATGGAAGGCACGGCAATCTCCTTTTGCGATGGGGCGCAGACGAGCTACCTCATCGACATTGAGGAGCTGACCGGCAGACGCATCGAGGAAGTCGAGGAGCATCCCTTCCCGATGACCGGGGAGCAGCCTGCCGAGCCCGAGCGCAAGCCCGAGCAGCGCCGCAAAACGGGCGGCGAGCGCCGTCCGCGCCGCGATGCGCCGCGCACACAGCCCAAAAAGCCCGCGACTCCGCCGCAGGAGAAAAAGCTGCCCGCAGAAAAGCGCGCGCCGCGCCCCGAGGGGGAGCAGTCCGCCGCCCGTCCGGCGCGTCCGGCGCAGAGTCAGCCTGCACAGCCGCAGCGCGCAAAGCCTGCGCAGCCCAAGCGCGTACAAAGTGAGCCGCCGCAGACCGGAAACACCGCAAAGCCTGCGCAGCCGCGCAAGGCAGGCAGCCGCGGCGGTGCGCGCGGCGGCAGACGCGTCATCGACAACGACCGCGCACAGTCGCAGACCAAGCCGCTGCCTGCACGCGAGCTGTCTGCATCGCTGCGCGAGCGCATTGCCGCAAAGGTCGCATCCGTGATGGGCAAGCAGCCGCAGAGCGTGCCGGTGGCTGAAGTCATTCCGGCCGAGAGCGAGGAAAAGGCTGCCGTGAAGCGCCGTCACCGCGGCGGCAGAGGCCGTGGCAAAAAGACGGACGATACAGGAAACAAAACGCAGGAATAATACGTCTAAAGAGCAATGAACAAACAAAAGAAAGGGCGGACACCGCGCAGACGGCGTCCGCCTAACCGGGAGGTCGGGATATGAACCGCGCGGCAAAGTTTGGTCTGGGCATGCTGACAACGCTGCTGTTCGGGCTGACGATTCTTTATCCGTTTTGCCTGTATACACACAATCCTGTGGTCGCCAAATGGCGCACCCTCTATATCGAAACGGCGATGTCCACGCTCAGCCATCAGTGGCTCGCGACCACGTTTATTCCGCAGAGCATCATCGACGAGGTGATGAAAACCCGCTACGAATCGCAGGAGCTGCAAGAGGGCAAGCAGAGCCAGTGGGATGCGTCCGGAGAGACCGTGCAGCAGCGGGTCGAGGGCTACACCGACGAGCAGCAGCGGTTTTTTGCGCTGTTTGACGAGCTGGAGCGCGACAGCTTTCTGGCATTCGTCGCGGAGCACCCCGATGCGGTCGCGGACGGGTATGACCGCATAGACATCGACCACTGCGGCCGCAAGGATCGCCGAACCGGCATCAAAACGACGCAGGGAGACGATGTGCGCGCCATCAACGCGCAGTCGGGCATCCTCATCGTCGAGGTCAAGAGCGACGAGTACAACGGCCGTCTGGCATTCGTCAAGGACGCGTCGCGCGTTTCGGTCGGCACGACAAAGGCGCTGTTCAGCCACGGTCAGTTTGTGCGCAACATCGCGGAGCGCTATGACGCGCTGCTCGCCACGAACGCCTCGGGATTTGAAGATCCGGAGGGTAACGGCAACGGCGGCACGCCTTACGGCTTCGTCAAGTCGCAGGGCAGCAGAAAGCGCGGCGCGGTCGGCGGCGCGTACAAAATCATCGGCTTTGACGACCAGCACCACCTGCGCATCGGCCGATTCCAAGATACCGTGCAGTTTCGGGATGCGGTTGAGTTCACGCCCGCGCTCATCATCGATGGGGAGCGGCTTGTCAAAGACTCGGCCGGGTGGGGATTGCAGCCCCGCAGCGCAATCGGGCAAAAGGAAGACCAGACGGTCATGCTGCTCGTCGTGGACGGCAGACAGCCCGGTCACAGTCTGGGCTGCACGGTCAACGACTGCGCGGAAATCTTTGAGCGATACGGCGCGGTGCAGGCCGCCAATCTGGACGGCGGATCCTCCTCGATCATGTACTATAACGGTCGGGAAATCACACGTCCGACCACGGCAAGCATGAACGAGGAAGGGCGCTATCTGCCCGATGCGTTTATCGTTACATAATGACAGAAAAACGGTGTCCCACCTGTGTGCAGGAAAGGGACACCGTTTTTTTTATCAGGTTGCAGGCGGCTGTGTCAGCGTGCCGTCGGGCGCGCTTTCGGGGATGTCGGAGGCGGACGGCGGCTGCGCCGCAGCGTCCTCCTGCGCGGGGGTGGGCGCGTCGGGCTGCTGCTCCTGCCGGGGCGCGGTGGTCTGTGCCGATGGATGCTCCGCGATGCCGTGGATGAAGCCGTTTGTATCCGCCGAGCTGATGTCCGCGGCAATCACGCGGTTTTTGTAGAGCACAAGGCTCGCGGTCACATCCTCAACGTTGCCGGGATAGCTTTGCAGCGGATAGCTGTACAGCGTGGCATGCTTGCCGCGATACTTCGTAAGATCGAGCCCCTGCTTTTGCTGCAGCGCGTTATACTCGGTGTAGGCCTCGTCAAATGCCTTGGGGATCTGCACCTCCATTTCGACCGCGGGCGCTGCCGCCGGCTCCCAGCCGAAGGCGCGCAAATAGGCGATGCGCTCGGCGTTTGTTTCCAGATTCTGTGCAATTTCGCCGGTGCTCGCCGCGACCGACTGCGCAGCGCGGGGCGTCAGCGCGCTGATTCCCCAAATCACCGCGCACAACGCCGCCAGTCCGATTGCGATTTTTTTGACCGATATCTTGGCTGCAAATACGATCATTGTACTACCCCTCCTGTTACGATGTCCATATCCCATTCTATGGACAGGCGCGGGAGGATAGAACTGCGCAGCGCAACAAATTAAAATACGGTCTGCTATTAAAATAAATTTGATAGCAGACCGTATTTAGTTTTGTCGGATTATTCGTCTTCCAGCAGACGGCTCTTGCTCTCTGCGATGATTTTTTCCTGCACGGGTGCGGGTGCCTCATCGTAGCGCTCAAAGTGCGAAGTGAAGCTGCCGCGTCCCTGCGTCATAGAGCGCAGCGTGATGGCATAGTCCGACAGCTCGCTCATCGGTGCTTCCGCCATGATTTGCTGGCCGCCGTCGTCGGTCGGGTCCATGCCCATGATACGGCCGCGGCGCTTGTTGAGGTCGCCGATGACATCGCCCATGTAGCTGTCGGGCACAACGACCTTCAGCGAGCAGATCGGCTCGAGCAGCACCGGGCTTGCCTGCGGCATGCCGGCCTTATAGGCAAGGCGCGCCGCCATTTTGAAGGACAGCTCGTTCGAGTCCACATCGTGGTAGGAGCCGTCAATCAGCGTCGCGTGCAGCCCGACAAGCGGATAGCCCGCGAGCACACCGCGCTCCATCGCCTCGCGGATGCCCTTGTCGACCGCGGGGTGGAAGTTTTTCGGAACCGAGCCGCCGAAGATGCGCTCGTCAAACAGGTAATCGCCCTCGGCATAGGGGGCAAAGTCCATCTTAACATGACCGAACTGGCCGTGTCCGCCCGACTGCTTCTTGTGTCGGCCCTCCACCGTGACCTTTTTGCGAATGGTCTCGCGATAGGGGACGATCGGTGCTTCCAGGAGAACCTCGGCGCCGAATTTGCTCTTGAGCTTGGAGCAAATGACCTCCAGATGGATGTCGCCCGCGCCGGAGATGATCTGCTGCTTGGTTTCCGGGTTGAAGTAGGTGTCAAAGCTCGGATCCTCATCGCGCAGCTTGGCAAGACCGGAGACGATTTTTTCCTCCGTGCCCTTGACCTTGGCGACAATTGCCTGCGAATAGCACGGCTCGGCGATGGGGAAGCTGTCAAGCTGTACGCGGCGCACGGACATGGACAGCGTGTCACCGGTTTTGGTGGTGACGAGTTTGGATACCGCGCCGATGTCGCCGCAGCCGATTTCGTCGACCTCGGTCGTCTTTTTGCCGCAGACCGTGAAGATATGGCTGAGTTTTTCGTTGGCCTCCGCGCGCTTGTTGACAAGCGTCATGTCGCGCTTGACCGTGCCGCTGAATACCTTGAAGAAAGAGAAGCGGCCGTATTGGTCCGCCGTGGTTTTGAAAACAAACAGGCAGGTGGAGCCGTTCGGCGTGCTGGCGATTTCGATGAGCTCGCCCTTGTCGTCCTCGGTCACCTCCGCCGGAGACTCGTCGGGGGAGGGCATGTAGTCCGTGATGCCCTTGAGCAGCGCATAGGAGCCGATGCCGTTGAGCGCGGAGCCGCAGAAGACGGGCGCGATGACCTGGCTGCGCACGCCCTGACGGACGCCTGCGATCAGCTCGGTGTCGGAAAATTCCTCGCCGGCAAAATAGCGCTCCATGAGATCCTCGGACAGCTCTGCGATGTTTTCGCACAGCGCGGCGCGGTGCTGGTTGACGCGGTCGACCATATTTTCCGGAATCGGGATTTCGACGCGCTCGGTGCCGTTCATTTTGTAGGCCTTGCGGATGACGCAGTCGACAATGCCGACGGTTTCGCGGTTGCCCTCGAAAATCGGGACGACGATCGGACAGACCGACGTGCCGAATGCTTTCTGTAATTTATGTAGCGACGTGTAATAGTCGGAATTTTCTTCATCAATGCGAGAAATATAGAACATACGCGGCATTTTGCGATCGACCACGCGTTTCCATGCCTTCTCGGTGCCGACCGATGGGCCGGACTTGCCCGGTACGACAATCAGGCCGCTGTCGCTCACACGCAGCGCCGCGTGCACTTCGCTTTCGAAGTCGAAGAAGCCCGGCGTGTCGAGCAGGTTGACCTTGCAGTTCATAAATGTCAGCGGTGCGACCGCTGTGCTGATGGTGAAGTGTCTCTTCACCTCTTCAGGATCGAAATCGCATACGGTATTGCCATCGGAGACCTTGCCGATACGATCCGTGACACCGGCAGTGAACAGCAGACTTTCGACGAGCGAGGTCTTGCCGTCACTGCCATGTCCCATTACGCAGACATTCCTGATTTTGCTGACCGAAAAACTAGCCATAAATTAACACACTCCCTGCGATTTGACTTGATCTGCGCCCGAAAGCGCAGGCTTTTTATGGGGGATCTAAAATCCTTGTTGTAATTGTACACTATTTCCTGTGTGAGTGCAACGCATTTTTTGTATATTCCGAACAAATTACAAGAAATTCTGAAAATCGCGCGTATGCGCACCGAACGCGGCGGTGCATAAAAAAAGAGACCGGCAACAAAACCGGTCTCTTCGGGTGCGAAAACCTCGAGAAATTGCAAAAAAACGGTCAGATGCGCTTTCTGGTACTCAGCGTCATCAGGAATACGGGGAGATACCACAGCAGCAGATACAGCAGCAGATTTTTAGGCTGCAGCGCTTCAAACGCGGCGAGATGCTCCAGATAGAACACGAGCAGCACGCCGCACACGCCGGAAAAAGCGCCGAGCGACAGATTGGTGCGCACCGCCGTGCCCAGCCGTGCACAGCTGTGCAAAAGCTGTGCAAAGGGGACGATGCCGTCGTGCGACAGGATGCCGCAGACGGCATCCTGCTCCGAGGGCTGCGGCGCGTCCGAGCCCTCCTGCGTCGTGTCGGAGCGCAGCTCGAACAGGCTGTCCACCATGGAGGGGGTGATGTTAAAGTCGCGCGTGGCGAGCAGGGGATGGATGCGCAGCCGGCGCAGCGCGTGCAGCGCACTGTAGGTTTGCGCGGAGGGGTGATAGGTCAGCGCGAACGCGCCCGCTACCTGATTGTTGATGACGACGAATACGCCGTTTTCGATGCCGTGAATATCGCGCATGCGAATGTGCAGCTTGATGAGGAACGCCGCCGTGCCGACGAGCACGCTGTCCCCACCGATGTCGGCGGACAGGCCGCCGCTTTCGTATTGCAGCACGTTTGTCGCCTTGACCGGACGGCCGTACTGCTCGCGCAGCGATTCGGAAAACACGCGGCCGATTTCCAGACCGCGGCCGCCTGTGACCGCGGCGGCATAGGACAGCAGCTTTTCCGGACTGTAATTGCCATAGTTGCGTATGCCGTCAATCGTGATCGAGCCGGCCGGGAAGAGATCCCGATCGGTCAGTACCGCCTGCTTGGAGCGGCGCAGCATCCCTGCGCTGTGCGTGCCCGCAATCGCCGCGCCTTCGGTCAGCAGACGGCGCGAAACGTTGCGGTAAGCGGTTCCGGAGGCGCAGAGCAGGCCGAGCGGTGCGCTCACGGAAAGCAAGCCGGACAGCGCCCAGAAAAAGCGCGAGGGAACGCCCTGCGCGACCGAGACAACGAGCGCAAAAATGATCGACGCGGCGAGCAGAACGGGCGCGTACACCGAGGAAAACCGCTGCGCCACATCGGGCTTTTCCATTTCGATCAGGAAGGGAACCGCATCCCGAAGATCGGTTTTGAGCGCGGTACGCGATGCTTTTGCACCCTCACGGTGCATATAAACACCCGTGGGCTGGGCCGACAGCGTGGATGCCTTGAACGCGCGATGCCGGCCGGTATACCACGCTCTTTCGTCCTGCATCGCGGCAAACAGCAGCAGCAGAGACAGCGCGCAGTAGGGCAGCAGCCCGCCCCAGTCCGGCTTGAGGATGATGGTGACACCGTGCGCAAGCGTGGACAGGCAGGCGCACGCAACCAGCGTGCGACGGTTGGCCGCCCCGGTGAAGAGCGCATACAGCCCGCCGCCGACGATATCGACCGCGAACAGCATCGCGATAAACTCCATGACGAGCATCGCGAGCACGGTCGTGACGGTCGCGGTTTCGTACTTCAGCAGCGCGGGCACGGGCCAGCCCATGCCGCCCGCAAGGGTCAGGTAGGTGACACCGGCAAACAGCAGCGCGACGGGCACGCTGCGCGCCGTAAGCGAGCGCGCACGTCGCAGGCACGCGGTCTGCGCGGCGCGGGGGTCGCGCGGCTCATAGAGCGGCTCTTCCTGCGCGCGTTCCGCTTCTTTTTTGCGGCGCTTTTCCTGCTTGCGGTATTCTTTTTCGGATAATTCCGGGGGTGCGGCGGACGGCTGCGGCGCAGCCGGTGCCGTGGGAGCTGCCGGTGCGGACGAAGCCGCCGGTGCAGCCGATGCCGCGGGCGCGGCGGATGCGCGCGGGGTCTCGACGGCCTGAAACTGCGCGCGCTGCGCCGCGGGGGTGGTGAAAGACGGTGCCGGCCGCAGGTTTTCCACACGCTTTTGCTTGCCTTGCTCAATCTCACGAACCGTGCCCCCAACCTCCGCGATGATCGCGTCGACATCGAAGCCCTCGCTGTCGGCGATGTCGAGTGCGTCGACATCGCCGATCAGCTTGCGGATCTCGGAGAGATCCTGTGTGTCCATGATATTCTTTTTCATGCCTATTTCATCTCCTGCTCGCCGTGGGTGCGGCGGCGCACCGCCTCATAGAGCAAAACCGCCGCCGCATTGGAGGCGTTGAGCGAGTTGACCCGTCCGCGCATGGGGATGCTCACGATAAAGTCGCATTTTTCGCGCACAATGCGCGACAGCCCCGCGCCCTCCGAGCCGATGACAAGCGCTGCCGCGCCCGCGAAATCCGCGTCATAGAGCGCTACGTTGCCGTCGGCCTCCGCGCCGAAAATCCACACGCCGCGCTCCTTCAGCGCGTCGATGGTCTGGGCGAGGTTCGTCGCCTTGTGCACGGCGATGTGCTCGAGTGCACCTGCCGAGGCGCGCGCTGTGACCGCGGTCAGCCCTGCGGCGCGGCGCTTGGGGATGATGATGCCGTGCGCGCCCGCGGACTCCGCGGAGCGGATGATCGCGCCCAGATTGTGCGGATCCTCAATGCCGTCGCACACGACAAAGAGCGGCGCTTCACCCGCCGTCTGCGCCGCGTCAAACAGCGCGTCGAGCGTGGCATATTCGTGCGCGGCCGCCTGGGCAATCACGCCTTGATGGGCATGCGTCACGCTCATCGCATCGAGCTTGCGGCGGTCGCATTCCTGCACGGGGATGCCGCGCGATTTTGCCAGCGCGTATACGTCCTGCATGCGCCCGCCCTGTCCGGACGCGAGGAACAGCTTGTCAACCGGTCGCTCGGAGCGCAGCAGCTCGAGCACCGCGTTGCGCCCTTCGATGAGTGCGCCCTCGACGTCGAGCTCGGGTGCTTCGCGGCGATCGTGCGGACGATGCGGTCGTTTCATTTGGTTCATTTTATTTTCTCCGTTGTCGGTGATGATTTTTGGAAGGATGCCGGCAGGGGCCGGAACCGATACGGTTTTATTATAGCACAAACGCCGCACCCGATACAACGGGCGCGGCGCAAAATGCAGGGAAAAAGGGTTTAGTTGTTGAAAAACTTGTCGTGGATCGCCTTGATCGCGCGTTCGCTGTCCTCCTCGTTGATGAGGACGGAGATTTTGATTTCCGAGGTCGAAATCATGCGGATGTTGATGTTCGCGCCCGCGAGCGCTTCGAACATCTTGGCGGCAACCCCCGGATTGGACGCCATACCCGCGCCGACGATGGAAACCTTGGCAACCTCGGTGTTGACGCTGACCGCTTCGTAGCCCAGCATTTGCTTGTTTTCCTCAAGGAGGGCGGAGACCATCTCAGCGTTGTCCTCGGGGATTGTGAAGGAGATGGATTTTTTGCCGTTCTTGCCGACCGACTGCAGAATGATGTCGACGTTGACCTTATGCTTCGCGAGCAGAGAGAACACCTTAAATGCAACGCCCGGCGTGTCGTCGAGGTTGATAATGGCGACACGCGCGCACTTATTGTCGCGGGCGATGCCGCTGACGATCATTTTTTCCATGTTAGAGCCCTCCTTGACTTTGGTACCCGGATGACGGGTAAAGCTGGATACGACCTCAAGGTCGACGTTATACTTCTTTGCCATTTCGACGGAGCGATTGTGCAGCACCTGCGCGCCGAGGGTCGCAAGCTCCAGCATTTCGTCGTATGTGATTTCCTCAAGCTTGCGCGCGTCGGGCACAATGCGCGGATCCGCGGTGTAAATGCCGTCGACGTCGGTGTAGATTTGGCACAAATCCGCGCCCAGCGTTGCCGCAATCGAAACGGCGGAGGTGTCCGAGCCGCCGCGGCCCAGCGTGGTTACATCGCCGAATTTGTTGATGCCCTGAAAGCCCGATACGATGACAATGCGCTTTTGGTCCAGCTCGTTGCGGATGCGCTCGCCGTTGACGCGGCGGATGCGCGCGTCGCCGTAGGCGCTGTTTGTTTCCATACCCGCCTGCCAGCCGGTCAGCGAAACGACGGGGAAGCCCAGCGCCTCAATCGTCATCGCGAGCAGCGACATGGAAATGAGTTCGCCGGTGTGCAGCAGAACGTCCATTTCGCGCTTGGAGGGCTGCTCGTTCAGCTCCATCGCTTTATCGATGAGGTCGTCCGTGGTATCGCCCTGTGCGGAAACGACCACGACCACATCGTTGCCCCTGCGATAGTACGAGGTGACGATGTCCGCCACCTTGCGCAGGCGCTCGGCGTTTGCGACCGAAGAGCCGCCGAATTTTTGCACAATTATGCTCATAGTAACCTTATATCCTCCTTCAACGGGCCGCAGAGCCCGTCTTATGTATCCGTGATGGCTTGTCAGATGATCTCGACGCGTGCGCCGGCCTCGTCGCAGTGCAGGCAGAGGGGCGTCCATGCCGGGAAGTTCTGCGCGCAGTACATTTGCGCACGCGACAGATAGGTGATGTCATGTGCGTCCACGATGGCGATAATGGACGGGCCTGCGCCCGAAATGAACGCGCCGAGCGCACCCATTGCGGTGGCCGCGTGCACGATATCGCGCCCGTTCGGGATGAGGTCGAAGCGGTAGGGCTGGTGCAGGCAGTCACCGACCGCAACACCGAGATTTTCCAGCTTGCCTGTCGTCAGCGAGCCGGCGAGCAGCGCGGCGCGTGACAGATTGAAGACCGCGTCGTGGTGCGCGACGGTTTGGGGGAGCACGCCGCGCGCCTTTTCGGTGGAAAGCTCAAAATTCGGGATGAAGGTGATGAAATCAACCTGGCCGTTCATCGGCACGCGCACGCTCCACACCTTGCCGTATTCGAGCAGGGCGACGCAGAAGCCGCCGAGAATCGCGGGGGTCGAGTTGTCAGGGTGCCCCTCGATTGAAGCGGCGAGATCGAGCACGTTTTGCTCATCCAGCGGATTGCCGAGCAGGGCGTTTGCGCCCAAAATACCCGCAACCGTGCACGCAGAGGACGAGCCCAGACCGCGCGTTTGCGGAATGGCGCAATCTTCGACGATTTTCAGGCCGGAGAGCGGTTTTCCACAGATATCATACACCTTTTTTGCGCACTGGTAAATCAAATTATTTTCATCCTTGGGGATGTCCGCGCCCGACACCTCGGAGATGTCGATGCGGTCGCTCTCCTCAAAGGTGATCGTGTTGTACAGATCCAATGCGATGCCGATGCTGTCATAGCCCGAGCCCATGTTGGCGCTGGTTGCCGGTACCGTTACTTTTACCATGTTCTCTCCCCTTTATTTATAGCATACGCATCGCGTTTGCAATTGTACCTTTTTCCGCGAGCAGGGCCAGACGGCGGCGCAGCTCGGCGGTTGTGCAGCGGCGCGTGACCGCAACGATTTCGTCCCCGCGGTCGGTTACGCTGTCGACCGGCAGAAACGTTTCAAGGTCGTGCTTGGAACCCGAGAAGCGCACATACCAGCGCGATTCAAACGTATCGAGCGGGCGCAGCAGGCGCTGCGAGCCGTCCCCCCAGAAGATCTGGCGGCGGCGGTCCTTGTGGAAGGCGCTGTCCATCATGTCCGCGACAACGGCGGATGCGGTCGCGAGCTTGCCCGCGCCCTTGCCGTAAAACATCACGTCGCCGGTCGCGTTGCCGTTGACCATGACCGCGTTAAAGACATCCTCGACCGAGGCGAGCAGGCTGGATTTGGGCACGAGATGGGGTGCGACAAACGCATAGGCCGTGCCGTCTTCGCAGCGCACCGCGCGGCCGATCAGCTTGATGGCGCAGCCGAGCTTGTCCGCCGCGGCAACGTCGCGCAGCGTGATCTTGGTGATGCCTTCGCACTCGACCTCGTCCGGATCGAACCAATCGCCGAACGCAATGTCGGACAGGATGCAGATTTTGCGGCACGCGTCGTGCCCTTCGACATCCGCCGTCGGATCCTTTTCCGCATAGCCGTTTTTCTGCGCCTGAAGCAGCGCGTCCTCGAAGGATACGCCGCTGTGAATCATCTGTGTCAGGATGTAGTTGGTGGTGCCGTTGAGAATGCCGCAGATTTCCTGAATTTCGTTGCCCGCCAGGCACTGGAGCATGGGGCGGATGAGCGGAATGCCGCCGCCCACCGAGGCTTCAAACAGATAGCCGACGTTGTGCTCGCGCGCGATGGCGAGCAACTCGCCGCCGTGCAGCGCGACCAGCTCCTTGTTGGAGGTGCACACGCTCTTGCCTGCGCGCAGCAGACGCTTTGTGAACTCGAACGCCGCGCCCACGCCGCCCATGACCTCCGCGACGACCGAAACCTCGGGGTCGTTTTCCAGCACCGCAAAATCGCTGATGAATTTATCGGCATAGGGCAGGTTGGAAAAATCGCGCAGGTCGAGCACATATTTGACCTCGACCGGCTCGCCGAGCGAACGGGCGATCTTATCGGCGTTCATCTGGAAAACTTCGTAAACGCCGGAGCCGACCGTGCCGTGCCCCATGATTGCAACTTTTATCATATCTTTCATCCTCCACAGGTTAGGTTCTATTCCGAAGCCAGTATTTCGATGCGCAGCACACCGTCGAGCGCCTCGACGCGCGCCAGGAGCGTTTCAACCGAGCAGTTCATGCTGTCTGTGCGTGCGGCGATTGTCACCGAGGCCTGTCCGCTCATCGGAATGGATTGGTTAATCGTGAGCAGGTTGGTGCCCGCGCGGGCAAACAGCCCGAGAATGTTCGACAGCACGCCGGCTTTGTCGCTCAGCATGAGGTGAAACGTCACGATGCGGTCGGTTGTCACCTCGAAAAAAGGACGGATGCCGTCCTTGTACTTGTAAAATGCACTGCGCGACAGCCCGACGCTTGCCGCTGCCTCGGCCGCCGTGCGGCACTGTCCGGTCTTGAGTGCGGTGTTCGCTTCCACGACCTTTTGGAAAACCTCGGGCAAAAGCGTGCGCTCGACCAGGTAATATTTTGGTTGTGTATTCACGCGTGTCCCCCTAGCATGTACATTTGTCTTTACGAAGTTCCTATAGCATATCACAAAAAATGCAGCGATGCAAGGGAATATCCTATGAAATGCATGGTTCATACCGCTGGTCTTTGTGCAGAATGTATGATTTGAAAGTGTGCAACCTGCATAAAAACCGCTTTATATAAAAAGACAAGCGTCCACGGCAAGCGGACGCAGTTTTACTTGTCCTTTGGTCGCTTTCATGGTATACTATCAAACGGTGCGTTCCCTTTGAAAAAAATAATCACCACCGGAGGTTTTTTTATGCAGCATACACCTAAAAATGGCACGTTCACAAGCAAGGTTGGGTTTGTGCTCGCCGCGGTCGGTTCTGCGGTCGGCATGGGCAACATCTGGCTGTTTCCGTATCGCGTCGGACAATACGGCGGGGCGACGTTTTTAATCCCCTATCTGCTGTTTGTCGCGCTGTTCGGCTATGTCGGACTGTCCGGTGAGTTTGCATTCGGACGGCTGACCGGCACAGGGCCGATCGGCTCCTACGAATACGCCATGCGCTCGCGCGGCAAGCGGGGCGGCGCGGTGCTGGGCGCGATTCCGCTGTTCGGCTCGCTCGGCATTGCCATCGGCTATGCCATCATCGTGGGCTGGGTCGTGCGCGGCGCGGCAGGCGCGCTGACAGGCTCGCTCATGTCCACCGAGCCCGAGCTGTTTTTCAGCCAAATGACAGACCACCACCTGAGCAGTGTGCCGTGGCATACGCTCGTTGTTCTGCTGACGGTGTTCATCCTGATCGGCGGTGTGTCCGGCGGCATCGAAAAAATCAACAAAGTGATGATGCCCGCCTTTTTCATCCTGTTTCTGATCATTGCGGTGCGCGTGGCGTTCCTGCCCGGCGCGGTCGAGGGCTACCGGTATCTGCTGGTGCCGCATTGGGAGGCTTTGTTCAATCTCAAAACCTGGATCATGGCGATGGGGCAGGCGTTCTTTTCGCTTTCGGTCACGGGTTCAGGCATGATTATTTACGGCAGCTATCTCAGCCGCAAGGAGGACGTGGTGCACTCCTCGGTCATGACCGCGGTGCTCGACACCTGCTCGGCGATGCTCGCGGGCTTTGCAATTCTGCCTGCCGTGTTCGCGTTCGGACTGGATCCGCAGGCAGGACCCAAGCTGCTGTTTATCACGCTGCCGCGTGTGTTCCAGCAGATGCCTGCCGGCCGCCTGTTTGCGCTGCTGTTCTTTATATCGGTACTGTTTGCAGGCATTACATCGCTCGCCAATATGCTTGAGGTCGTGTCCGAGGCCGCGCAGAGCCGTATTGGACTCAAGCGCCGCACGGCGGTGCTGCTGACCGGTGCGGCGACGCTCGCGGTCGGCCTGTTCATCGAATACGAGCCGATCATGGGGCGCTGGATGGATATCATCACGATCTATGTTGTGCCGATCGGCGCTATTTTGGGCGCGGTGATGATCTACTGGGTGCTCGGCGTGCCCGCCATCCGCAAAGAGCTGATGAACGGACGCAGCAAGCCGCTCGGCCGCGCGTTCGGTTTCCTTGCGAAGTATGTCTATGTGCTGCTTGCGGCAGCGGTCGTCCTTTGCAGCTTTCTCATTCCGGGCGGCATCGGCTGATGCTGCCGCCGGCGCACACCGGATTCTTGCGTGCGGCGCGCCCTGCTTCGCCGCTTAAAATGCACATAAAAAAAACTCGAACCGTGATCGGTTCGAGTTTTTTTATCGCTTATTCCGGATCGTGTGCAGCGTCTGCTTCGGCAGGACTTGCTTCGGTTTCCTGCGCAGCAGCGGCTTCGGCGGGATCCGCTTCAATCGTCAGATCGATGCTTGTAATTTTGTCTGCAATCGGTTCGCCGGCAAAAACCTTTTCAAAGGTCTCGCCGTCCATCGTTTCGTTGCGGATGAGGTATTCTGCAACGCGGTGCAGCTCCTCCATGTGCGTGCCGATGAGCTCTTCGCACGACACATATGCTTCTTGGATGAGGCGGTGAATTTCGCTGTCGATTTCCGCCGCCTTGGAATCGGAGATTGACTTTCCGGCGGCGAATTCACGGCCGAGGAAGACCTCACCGGAGTCCGAGCCGTAGTCGATCGGGCCGATCCGGTCGCTCATGCCGTAGGTCGTGACCATCGCGCGCGCCATGCTGGTCGCCTGCTGGATATCGCCCGACGCGCCGGTCGAAATATCGCCGAGCACAAGGGCCTCCGCGATGCGGCCGCCCAGGCAGACCACGAGATATTCCTGCATGTAGGTACGGGTGCGGTAGGATTTATCCTCCATCGGCATGGGCATGGTAAAGCCGCCTGCGCCCGAGGAACGGGGGATAATCGTCACATGGTGCACCGGATCCTGTGTGGGCAGCAGCTTAAAGCACAGCGCATGGCCGGCTTCGTGGTACGCGGTCAGCTTTTTGTCGTTTTCGGTGATGATGTGGCTCTTCTTTTCCACGCCCATGACCACCTTGAGCAGCGCCTGCTCAATTTCCTCCTGCGTGATGAACTTTTTGTTGCGGCGTGCTGCGAGCAGTGCGCCCTCGTTCAGCAGGTTTTCCAGATCCGCGCCGGTGAAGCCCGCCGTGGTCTTGGCGACATCGTCAAGCTTGACGTCCGGATCCAGCTGCTTGTTGCGTGCGTGGATGCGCAAAATCGCTTCGCGCCCCTTGACATCGGGCGCGCCGACATAGACCTGGCGGTCGAAACGGCCCGGACGCAGCAGCGCACGGTCCAGAATATCCGGTCGGTTGGTCGCCGCGATGATGATGACACCCTCGTTCGCGCCGAAGCCGTCCATCTCGACGAGCAGCTGGTTGAGCG
>CAZOJP010000021.1:0-35198 GCA_964580155.1 uncultured Intestinibacillus sp.
GTATCGCAAGAAACAAAAAAGAACAGCTTAAATGCGTAAGGCAAATAAACTGTTTTGTTTTTGGTCCGAGTGACAGGACTTGAACCTGCGGCCTCTTGACCCCCAGTCAAGCACGCTACCAACTGCGCTACACCCGGATTTATATCACTCAGATAGGATACCATATCCTAGGATGGTTTGTCAATCATTTTTTTGATCGATTCAAAAGAAAATGAATTTTAGCTTTTCCATAGACCTGTTTTGCAGGTAGGTCTATGGAAAAATCATCAATGCACAGGGCTAACAGAGCCTTTCTTTTGGCGCTCATAGACGATATGGCCTCTCGTCACATCAAAATCCAGCATGCGCCGGATCCGTATGGAGCGACACGCACATTGGTATTTGATAGAAAAAAAGTCTGCAAACATTGATGTTTGCAGACTTTTGATGGCGGACAGGGTGGGATTCGAACCCACGTGACGTTGCCGTCAAACGCATTTCGAGTGCGCCCCGTTATGACCACTTCGATACCTGTCCGTATAAGAATATGCAGTTTAGATGAAAAACGCTTTACACAATCGAATCGTTCTACGCTTGCGGGGGAAGGGGAAACTCCAAAGTCTCCAGCTTTAGACGAAGACATTCGATGGCCTGCGCACTGATTACATGCTCAATGCGGCACGCGTCTTGCTCGGCGATTGCGGGATCGAGCGCGAGTACCTCCACAAAAAAGCGGGTGAGTAGCACATGGCGATCATAGACTGCTTGGGCACGCGCGCGGCCGGAATCGGTTAAACGAATGTTGCCGTAGGCTTCCTGCTCGATATAGCCGGCTTTTTTGAGAATGCTCATTGCGCGGCTGACACTGGGCTTGGAAAAACCGAGCTCATTTGCAATGTCGATTGAGCGAACGATACTGTTTCTCCGTTCGAGACTTAGAATGGTCTCTAAATAATTTTCGCCGGATTCCCGTATCTTCATCTCGTACTCCATTTCGCCAGCAGGAGAATGCTTATTTATTCTATCATGGCTTGCCCAAAGATGCAAGACCTATTTATTGTTTCGGTCAAAAAAGTGTAAATTGTTTGCGACAGATGAGAAAAACTACAAAATGAGGTCACACTAGGAAGGGAATGGGTCGATTCGGTGTGAAAAACTTGCGCTGACTCCCACTATATGATAAAATAACTGGGTAAATCAAGAATGGCGGTTGTACGCGCAGTGCGGAATGACCGTGAGATGAGAGGTTTGAAAAAAGCATGGATTTTAACCGTTTGGCGGAGCTGTTGTTTCCGCACATCCGGCAAACGCCGGAGCAGATCGAGGCACGCTATCCTGCGCGGCAGCTTCCCGAGGGCGCAAAAGTGACGCGTATGGGACCCAGCCCGACCGGTTTTATGCATTTGGGCAACCTGTACGGTGCATTGGTGGACGAGCGTCTTGCGCACCAGTCGGGCGGCGTATTTTATCTGCGCATCGAAGATACCGACAAAAAGCGCGAGGTTGAAGGCGGCGTCAAGACCATCATCGAGGCATTTTCCTCGTTCGGCCTATCCTTTGATGAAGGCGCGACGCTTGAAGGCGACGTTGGTGCTTACGGCCCGTATCGACAGTCGCAGCGCGCGGAAATCTACCAGACCTTTGTCAAGACGCTGGTGCAGCGCGGCATGGCGTATCCGTGCTTTTGCACAGAGGACGAGCTTGTCAACATGCACGCGCGCCAGCTTGAGGGCAAAGAAAACTTCGGCTATTACGGAAAATACGCCATTTGGCGCGACCGTCCGATGGAGGAGATCGAAGCGGCACTCGCCGCGGGGCAGCCGTACGTCATACGGTTCCGGTCGGAGGGCAGCCTGGAAAACAAGGTGCGCCACGATGATCTCGTCAAGGGCAAAATAGAAGTCACGGAGAACGATCAGGACATTGTCATCCTCAAATCGGACGGCATCCCGACCTACCACTTTGCGCATGTGATCGACGATCACCTCATGGGTACGACTGTGGTTGTGCGCGGTGAGGAATGGCTCGCGACACTGCCCGTACATTTGCAGCTTTTCCGCGCGATGGGCTGGAAAGCGCCCAAGTACGCGCACACCGCGCAGTTGATGAAGCTCGACCCGGAGACCGGCGGCAAGCGCAAGCTCTCCAAGCGCAAGGATCCCGAGCTGGCGCTGACGTTTTACGCCAAGGAGGGTTATCCGGTGCCCGCGGTGCTCGAATATCTGATGACGCTGCTCAATTCGAACTACGAGGATTGGCGCCGTGCAAATCCGGATGCACCGATGAACGACTTCCCGTTTTCCACCAAGAAAATGAGCGGCTCCGGTGCGCTTTTTGATATTGACAAGCTCAAGGACGTTTCCAAAAACGTCATTTCCCGCATGACGGCGGACGAGGTGTACGACCATGCCACGCGCTGGAGCGCGCAGTTTGATCCGGATTTTTACGCGCTGCTGTCCCGCGATCCGGCGATGGCCAAGGCATATCTTGCAATCGGCCGCGGCGGCAAGAAGCCCAGAAAGGATCTGACGCTGTGGACGGACGTGAAGCCCTACATGGACTTTATGTTCGATGAGCTGTTTGCGCCGGACTACACCATGCCGCAAAACGTGTGCGCGCAGGATGCCAAGGCCATGCTGTCTGGCTATATGCAGCGCTTTGACGAGCACGACACATCGGACGATTTCTTCGAAAAAATGAAGGCGCTCGCGCAGGAAAACGGCTTTGCCGCGGATACGAAGGCGTATAAAGCAAATCCGGAGGCCTATAAAGGCGCGGTCGGCGATGTTTCCATGGTTGTGCGCATCGCGGTGACGGGACGCCAAAACGCGCCCGATCTGCAAAGCGTCATGTCCATTTTAGGTCGGGATCGCGTGATTGCACGCATCGAACAGTGCATCGCGGCACTCTAATTTATAAATTAAAGAGGGAACGAGATTATGATGGAAGAAGTATCAAATTTTCTGACCGAAATTATAGATGAAGATCTGGCGGCAGGGCTGACCGAGCGCATCCACACGCGTTTTCCGCCCGAGCCGAACGGCTATTTGCATATCGGCTCCGCCAAGGCCATCTTCATCAACTGGTCGATCGCCAAAAAATATGACGGCCTGTTCAATCTGCGCTACGATGACACCAATCCGGTCAAGGAAGACACCGAATATGTGGACTCCATTTGGGAGGATATCAAGTGGCTGACCGGCGAGGAGCCGAGCGGCGGCGTGTACTATGGCTCGGACTACTTTGAGACCTGCTATGACTGCGCGGTTGCGCTCATTCAGGCGGGCAAGGCGTTCGTTTGCGATCTGACCTCGGAAGAAATGCGCGCATACCGCGGCACGCTGACCGAGGCCGGGCGCAACAGCCCCTATCGCGATCGGCCGATTGAAGAAAATCTGCGCCTGTTCGAGGAAATGCGCGCCGGCCAGTATGCCGACGGCGCGAAGACGCTGCGCGCGAAGATTGACATGGCAAGCCCGAACATGAACCTGCGCGACCCCGCGATTTATCGCATTGTGCGCGCGCATCACCACCGTCAGGGCAACAAGTGGTGCATTTACCCGCTGTATGACTTCGCGCATCCGATTCAGGACGCAATCGAGGGCATCACGCACTCTATGTGCTCGATTGAGTTTGAAAACCATCGTCCGCTGTATGAGTGGGTCGTTGAAAACTGTCCGCTGCCGCATGCCCCCAAGCAGCGCGAATTTGCCCGCTTGAACATGACACATACGGTGATGTCCAAGCGCTATCTGCGCGAACTCGTCGAGACCGGAAAGGTGGAGGGATGGGACGATCCGCGTATGCCCACCCTGTCCGGACTGCGCCGCCGCGGCTACACGCCGCGCGCGATTTTGGATTTTGTGCAGCGCGCAGGCGTTGCCAAGGCGAACTCGCTCGTCGATATTCAGATGCTGGAGCACTGCATCCGCGAGGAGCTGAACGATACCGCGCTGCGCCGCATGGCAGTTACCGAGCCGATGAAACTGGTCATCACAAACTATCCCGAGGATCAGACCGAGTATTTTGAGCTGCCGAACAATCCGCGCGACGAGCAGGCAGGGGTGCGCCGGGTGCCGCTCACGCGCGAGCTCTATATCGAGCAAAGCGATTTTGCGCAGGTGCCGCCCCCGAAGTTTCAGCGCCTCAAGCCCGACGGCGAGGTGCGTCTGATGGGTGCGTATATCGTGCGCTGCAACGAGGTCGTGACCGATGAAAACGGCAACGTGACCGAGGTGCGCTGCACCGCCGATTTGGAGACCCGCAACGGCATGCCTGTGGACGGACGAAAGGTTCGCGGCACGATTCACTGGGTGTCCGCGCCGACCGCGCTGGATGCCGACATCTATCTGTACGACAATCTGTTCACGCTCGAAAACACCGGAGACGTGCCGGAGGATACGAATTACCTCGACTATCTCAACCCGGACTCCCTCAAGCACCTGACCGGCTGCAAGCTCGAGCCGTCGATTGCGGAGGTGCCGGATGGCACGCACATGCAGTTTGTGCGCATGGGTTACTTTGTCAAGGACCGCGAGGCGGGACGCTATAACCGCGTTGTCACCCTCAAGGACAGCTTTGCAAAGACACAAAAGAAGGCATAAAACACCGCAAAATTGGCTTCAAAACAGATAAAATCCCTTGCCCTCTGGAGGGCAGGGGATTTTTATTTGTGCGACAGACTGCGTGTTTAAAAGTTATAACGAGGGGAAGATCCCCATGTGCGGCGCGCGCTCCACACGCTTTGTGAGATAGGCGCGCACGTCCACGCCGAGCATCTGCAGCAGCGCCCAGTCGAGCAGCGCCGCGCTGCCTGCAGACAGCAGCACCGCAACCCACTGACGGCCTGCAATGCCGAGAAATGCGGTGTAGAACACGCGCACCCACAGCCAGATTGTCAGACCGCACAGAAGCGGCACCCCAAGCGTGTGCCCCAGCCGCATGCGGTAGCCGGTCTGCCGCCGCAGTCCCCGCAGATTCGCGAGCACAACGGGCAGCGGACTGATGAGCATGCTCAGGATGTAGCCGTAAATTTGCAGCTCGGACCGCGCGGTGAGCACCCAAATCAGCCCGAGCTGCAGCAGTTCGCCGCATACGGACGCCGCCGCCGCACGCCGCTGTGAACCGATGCCGCCCAGCAGCGAGGAGGTCATCATCTGGTAGTAGCCGAATACCACCGCCGTGCCCAAGAGCGCCATGTACGGCAGCGGGATGGTCTGCCCGAAGCACACGCGCGCCATACTGGGCGACAGCGGCACGAGCGCGGCGGTTGCAGGGATGGCGATGAGTCCGGTGACGGTCAACGCCTTATCGGTCAGCGCGCGCACGCGCGGCATGTCACCGCGTGCCTGCGCCGCCGTGATGTTCGGCACGAGCACGGTGCCGACCGCGCTGATGAGCGCAATCGGAAGCAAAACCAGCGGCAGCGCCATGCCCGAAATCACACCGAGGGCGGAGAGGGCTTCGCTCTCGCTCATGCCGGCTGCGACAAGCCGCTGCGGCAGCAGCACCGATCCTGCGGATGAAATGAGGTTGACAAAAACCGCTGCGATTGACAGCGGCGCCGCAATATCGAGCACACTGCGCAGCAGCCCCGGATCGGCGCGTGCGTGCGCGAGGGTTCCGAATTGCTTGCGGTATAGCACACCGAGGAAGGAGGCGGAAAAGCACTCGCTGACCACCATGCCCAGCATGATGAGTGCGGCAATCCGCCCGTAATCGCCCTTTCCAAACAGCGCAAGCAGCGAAATGACCGCGATGATGCGCACAATCTGTTCGCCGCTCTCGCTCACGGCGGCATACTGCACGCGCCCTACACCCACGAATAAGGACTTGATGATATTCTCAAAACCGGTGAGAAGCAGGCACAGGAGCATAATCGGCAGCGCGGCGGCGGTTCGCGCATCGCCGAGCAGCCGCACCGCGATAAAGCGGTGCCCCGGCACGATGACTGCCGCGCATAGGGTGAAAATCGCCATGAAAATTCCGATTGCATAGCGCGTGAGCGGACGAATTTGCTCCGGCCGTCCCTGCGCCATCTTTGCCGCGCCCAGCCGCGAGCACGCCATTGTGACGCCTGCAAGACTGCCTGCGTTCATCACCGTATAGGCGGACAGCACCAGCCGGTACACACCCAACCCCTCTGCGCCGGCGAACCGGGAAAGCGCAATGCGATACAGGAATCCGAGCGCCTGCAGCCCCACATTGGACAGAGCCATAACCGATGCACTGTATAAAAAAGTCCGTTTATCGATCCTCACCCGCGTTTCAACCTCCCTGCATGCGGCGCACCGCTTCCTGCAACAAGATATGTCCGGCGCAAGTAGGATAGACCGATAAACGCAAAAAGAGGACGCACTGCGTCCTCTTTTTGCATTAGATTCTTTTGGCAAGCTGCGCGCTGTATGCCGCGCGAAACTGCTCAAACGTGCCCGCGTCAAGCTCGGCGCGGATGCGCTCCATCAGGTGGTTATAGAACCACAAATTGTGCATGACCAGCAGGCGCTGCGACAGCATTTCTCCGCTTTTGAGCAGATGACGCAAATACGCGCGGCTGAAGCGGCGGCAGGTCGGGCACTGGCAGCCCTCTTCAATCGGGCTGTCATCGGTCTGATATTTTGCGTTTTGGATGTTCAGAATGCCGTTCCAGGTGAAAAGATGCCCGTGGCGCGCGTTGCGCGTCGGCATGACGCAGTCAAAGAAATCCACACCGCGCGCGACGCCTTCAATGATGTTCGACGGCGTGCCGACCCCCATCAGATAGCGCGGCTTGTCCGCCGGTGCGTGCGGCAGCACGACATCGAGCACATGGTACATAACGTCCGTGCTTTCGCCGACCGCAAGGCCGCCGATGGCATATCCGGGCAGATCGAGTTCCGCGATGTCCTGCATGTGCTGCACGCGCAAATCATCATAGGTGCCGCCCTGATTGATGCCGAACAGAAGCTGCTGCGGGTTGATTGTGTCGGGCAGGGCATTGAGCCGCGCAAGCTCTGCCTTGCAGCGCGCAAGCCAGCGCGTTGTGCGCGCGATTGAGTTCACGACATATTCGCGCGGCGCGGGGTTTTCGATGCACTCGTCGAACGCCATTGCAATATCCGAGCCCAGATTGGACTGGATGCGCATGCTTTCCTCCGGTCCCATGAAGATTTTGCGGCCGTCGACATGGGAGTTGAAATAGACGCCTTCTTCCTTGATTTTGCGCAAATCCGCAAGAGAAAACACCTGAAATCCGCCTGAATCGGTCAGCATCGGGCCGTCCCACTGCATGAAGCGGTGCAAGCCGCCCATTTGACGCACGATCTGGTCGCCGGGTCGCACATGCAGATGATAGGTGTTTGACAGCTCAATCTGGCAGCCAAGCTCCTTGAGGTCGAACGCATCCACCGCGCCCTTGATTGCGCCCGCCGTGCCAACGTTTTGGAACACCGGCGTCTGCACCGCACCGTGTGCCGTCATAAAGATTCCGCGGCGCGCGCTCCCCTCGGTCTTCAAAAGTTTAAAGCTTCCTATTTGCATGATTTCCCTCATTACGATTCATTTTGGTGATAGTATATCACAATTTTTAAGTTTTTTCAAGCAGCAGCAGACGCGTATCGGCCTCCCATGCAGCGCGCACAAGCGTCGGCTTTCTCGTGAGGACAACCTCGATAGAGGCATAGAGGAAAAAGACATTTAAGGCAGAACGAGCTGGAACCTTTATCAATCCGTCTAAAAATCTCACATTAGTTCTATTGAAAATCGCTAAAACGCACAAAAATACTTGACAAGTTTGTAAAAACATTGTAAGGTTATATCACAATAACGATGTAAACGTTTGCGTGATTTTAGCGTCTCACATGGTCCCCGCACGTAATGAAGGCAGCTATGAACATTAAAAAAATTTAGGAGGTAGAAAAATGAAAATCCAAAAAGCACTTAGCACAGTTCTGGCACTTTCCATGCTTCTCTCGGCAAGCGCACTTCCCGTATCCGCCGCAGACGCAGAAAAAAAGAGCAAAACCCCTGAAGTTACTTACGAAGCACCTGTATTCAACGCTGCAAAACAAGTCTACGAAATCAGTAAACCGGAGCATATCATGTATATGTCCGGCAACTGGAAGGAAGGAACTCCGCGCGACGGACACTATGTCTTAACCACAGACATTGACATGTCTGCTTTCAGCGACTTTGTTCCGATCGCATCGAAAAAAGCATCAGGCTTTTTAGGTACTTTTGATGGTCAATATCACGCAATCAGAAACCTGAAGGTACATTATCCCAAAAAGTATGTCGGTCTTTTCGGCTACATCGGCAACCAGGATCAGACGGCATATATCAAGAACCTGGCTTTCCTTGACTGCGATGTTGTCGGACAGCAAAACGTCGGCGGCCTCGTAGGCGTTAACTATGGCACCGTGACAAACTGCATCGTAACGGGTAGAGTTGTCGTTGACAACCTTTCCAACTCACACACAGGCGGCGGTATCGCCGGCAAGGTGAAGGAAGGCGAAGGCCCTGTTATGGGTCGCGTCGAAAACTGCTTTATCAACGCGGACGTCATCGCACCGTATGATGTGGGCGGAGTCGCCGGCATCCAGGACGGCGGCGGATATATCGGACATTGCTTTGCAGCGGGCACGGTCGAAGCCAACGCGCCGAACGGCATGGCAGGCGGTATCGTGGGATCGTTCAACGCAGGTGATCACCTTGAAAACTGCGTAGCAGTCCAGTCCAAAATTACCGGCGCCAAGGACACAGACCGCATTGTTGGCCAGCTCAACGATGAAAGCGGTATGAATATCAACAACAACCTTGCATGGGAAGGCACCCAGATGATCGGCAACGGCCCGACCGACCGCCCCAACAAGGTGTACTTTGAAACCGCTACAACCGATCAGGTTCGCAGCAAATCGACCTATGTCGATCTTGGCTGGGATTTTAAAAACGCGTGGGAATGGAAGGGCACAGATACGAATGGATATCCCGCACTCAAGGGATTCTCTTCCGAAATCACAGACCTTGCCACCGACTACACGATTAAAACAACAAGCGTTATCAGCATGCCGCTGAGCAGCGCAAAGCTGAACGCAGCTACGGAAATTTCCGCAAAGGTATTGTCTCCTGAGGCAGTGAAGTCTGTCACGCTGTTTTACGGCTATGACGCAGACGGCACAAAGCTGACCGATAAGGTTGAAATGAAGCTGGCTTCGAATGGTCAGTACAAGGCGAAAATACCGACCAATAAGGCTGGAAATATTTATTACTATATCAAGGCCGAAACAACAACCGGTTCCGCAACCTATCCGTACTACATGAACGCTCCGGTCGAGCTGTACATCGATGACGGCAGAATCCTCGGTGATCCCTCTCACATTACGATGACCCTGGGCGAGACCCAAGGTTCCCTGCGCTTTAGCTGGCTGACAGTTCCGGCAGTAAACGACACAGTCATCCGCTACAAGGTGAAGGGTGCGGCGGAATGGGAAACCAAGAGCGGCAGCAAATTCATCACCGCAGTAACCGAAGGCTGGAAGGAAAAGAATACGCATCGCGTAACAATCGAAAACCTGCAGCCGGATGCAACCTATGTGTACTCTGTCGGCGACGGCAAAACCTTTATGAGCCCGGAACAAGAATTTAAGGCTCCGAAGAGCAGCGATGCAGATGAATTCACCTTCATGTTCGTCGCGGACCCGCAGTCCGTAAGCGTAGAAGACTATGAATCCTTTAAGCATTCCTTCGACTATGCGCTGTCGGAGCGCAACGACATGGAGTTCTTCCTTGTTGCCGGCGACATCACGCAAGACGGCTATAAGGCAAGCGAATGGGATGCCTGCTTTGAAGTGATGGGCGATTACTTTGCAAAGTATCCGACCATCTCCATCCCGGGCAACCACGAAATGAAGGGCGACTGGAATTTCGTAAACTTTGCCGGACGCTTTAACCTGCCGGGCGGCAATGCCGGCACGGCGTTCGATGATACGATCGGCATGTTTGAGTATGGTGATTCTTGCATCGTTGTTATCAATACAGAGGTAACACCGCCGGCAGAGAAGCCCGAAATCCTCCGCAAGCAGCTCGTGTGGGCAAAGAAGTGCTTTGAGGAATCCGGCAAGAAGTGGAGGATTCTGGTTACGCATGCAGGCCCCTACACTTCGAACCACAACCCGATGGACGTGCGTCCCTACCTGATTGACGCGATCGACGACATGAAGGTGGACCTGTTCCTGAACGGTCATGACCATATCTATATCCGCGGTACAGTAAAGAACGACAAGAAGGTTCCGCTGGGCGAAGGCACAACCTATATTACGGGCGGCACCGTCGGCAATAAGTACTATGAGTACCTCGAAAGATCGGAGTACTTCACGGATTCCTACCATGATGATGAAGATCTGCAGACCGTTAACTTTATCACGGTATCGGCAGATACGATCAAGGTCACTTCCATGCAGAAGGAAGAGCCTGAAAACTGGGACAAGTGGAAGGTCGCTGACGAGTTCGTCATCCCCAAGGCACTGAGCGATACCAGCAGCCAGACCACCCCGCCTGCTGAAGTGAAGCCGGTCGCGCCGGTCGCCCCTGTAGCACCGGGCACCAACGTCACGAAGCCTGATTCTACGGTAAGCGAAGTTGTCTATTATACCGTGATCTCCGGCGACTATCTGTCCAAGATTGCACCGAAATACAACACCACATGGCAGAAGATCGCCAAGCTCAACAATCTGAAAAACCCGAATCTCATCTATCCGGGACAGAAGCTTAGAGTGAAATAAGTTCCAACAAAAAATGCGGCAGAGCAAACTCTGCCGCATTTCTTTGTGCACAAATATTCAACAGGAGAACGTAGCAACACGCACCGACCCCTTACGCTGGGGTCGGTGCGTGTTCTTTTAAGCCGGTTTTGTTTTCACATACGCGTATGCTCTGCGCGTGAACAAGTGGCGTTGTTCTAACGCTGCGGTATTGCCTTAGCGATCCTGCGCGGTAGCTGTCTCTGAAACCGTCGCATCGGAAAGCTTAAACTTACTAACCTCGAACAGCAAGGTATGTGCCTGCGCGGCCAATTCCTCACTGGAAGCGGAGTTTTCCTCCGCTGTGGCAGCATTTGTTTGCACAACCGAGGCAACCTGGGTCAAGCCTTCCGTAATCTGCCCGATGGAAGCCGCCTGTTCGCTGGTAGCGGTCTCGATTTCGCGAATCGAATGCACAGCAAGCTCCGCTTTCTCCGAAGCTTCCACCAACCGCTTGAGCGTATCGCTTGCTATTTTTTCACCCTGTGATACGGTTACAACTGATTTTCCGATTAAATCGGCAGTTTGTTTGGCGGCTTCCGCGGAGCGTGCGGCAAGCGTGCGCACTTCATCCGCTACGACAGCGAAGCCCTTGCCCGCATTGCCTGCGCGCGCAGCCTCGACTGCTGCGTTTAGCGATAGAATGTTTGTCTGGAAGGCGATGTCCTCTACCAGCTTGGCGATTTTGGAAATCTCCTGCGAAGCATCGCTGATCTCTCGCATGGTTGTGTTCAGGCGCTGCATATGCTCGTTGCTGTCCGCAATATTCTGCCCCGCTTGCTCGACATAAGATACGGATTTCTGCACATTTACCGTGTTGTGCTCTGCCTGCTGTGATATGTTGGCAACCGATGCAGTAAGCTCCTCCACTGTTGCGGCCTGCTCTGTAGCGCCAGAGGCCAGTGCCTGCGCCGCAGATGAAATTTGGTCGGCACCGCCATTTACATGGCTTGCAGAACTCGCAATTTGCGAGAATGTTGCACTTTGCGATGCGATAATATTCTCGAAAGATTTTTTAATGGGCAAAAAGTCGCTTTTGTAATCCGTATCGATAACAAGATCCAAATTGCCCTTTGAAATTGCATCCAGTTTCTCGGAAATATCAAAGATATACAGCCGTAGGGTTTCAATGACGGTGCGAAAGCTGTCAGTTACCGAGCCAAACTCATCTTTTGATTCATATGTAATAGAAGCACTCAGATTGCCCTCTGCCAGCATGCCGGAGGCAAGCTCAATCTCCTTGAGCGGCTTTATAATGGCCTTTATAATATAGAGGCACAGCATAATGCCCAAAGCCAGAGAAACTACAAAGAGCACGGCGGAAACAGTAAGAGCGAAGCGTGCCATCCCTTGGGCATCCTCGTAATAATCGCCGGCGACTTCATCCGCCATATCGATCAGTTCTTTGGAAAGATTCACCAGCGTCAAAGAAGCCGGATAGTATTCCTTTAGCAGGATTTTCTTGGCGATTTCGGGGTTACCGGCTTTCAGCGAGTTGACAAACCGCTCTCTGATGAGATCTACCTCGGTCCACTCGTCTTTGAGGTCTTGGAGCTTTGCCAAGCCTGTATCGGACAGCAAAAGGGGCTGAATCTTATCCATTGAATTTGTAAAATCTGCAACGCGGTTGGTTAAATCTTCATCCCATGTTTTGTAGTTGGAGGGATCATCCACTATGATGTAGGCCATATCCTTTTGAATACCTTGAAGCTGCCTTCTCATATTATTGACGGTATTTGTGACCGTATAGGGGCTTGTGTAGAACCCTTCAAAGGACTGTGTTATCGTGTGTAATCCCAGAAAAACAGAAATACCGATGGTCAGCACGAAGAGAATCAAGATGGTTGCGAAAGAGAATGCGAGTTTTTTAGATATGGATAGGTTTTTCATACAGTTTCCCCATAAGATGTCTAATATCATTTTGCACTTGACTAGATTATATATCACAAACTGGAATCGTGTCAATTTATATGGCTTCTATTTTGCAGGTTCGTTATATATGCAAAAGATTGGACCGCTAGATACAGATTATCAGGCATCTTTTACATCAAATTAAGAAGAGTAACCAAAAGAGTCGGCAGCGATCCGTATGAATTGCGCGGTGCATAAAAACACCCCGGACATCGGACCATATGCGGTCCGGTGTCCGGGGTGCGGTTCGTCATGAAGTTTTCGAGTTAGATTGTGATGACCTGATCGCGTGCAGGGCCGACGCCGAGCATGGAAACGCGGCAGCCTACGATGCGCTCGAGCTCGCGGACATAAGCGCGCACGTTCGCCGGCAGCTCATCAAAGCTGCGGCAGCCTGTGATATCCTCGTTAAAGCCGTCAAACTCTTCGTAGATCGGCTCGCAGTGCGCCAGATCGGCAAAGTCTGCCGGAAAGTCTGTGATGGTTTCGCCCTTGAAGCGGTAACCGACGCAAACCTTGAGCTTGGGCAGGCCGCACAGCGGGTCGATCTTGTTGATAACCATTTCGGTCAGGCCGTTGACGCGCACCGTATAGCGCGCGATCACCGCGTCAAACCAGCCGGTGCGGCGCGGACGACCGGTGACCGTGCCGAATTCGCCGCCTGCGCTGCGGATGTACTCGCCGGTCTCGTCGAACAGCTCGGTCGGGAAGGGGCCCTTGCCCACACGGGTGGTGTAGCTCTTAAAGATGCCCATGATATCGGTGATTGCGGTCGGGCCGACACCCGAGCCGATGCAGCAGCCGCCCGCGACCGGATGCGAGGAGGTGACATAGGGATAGGTGCCCATGTCGAGATCGAGCAGCGTGCCCTGCGCGCCCTCAAACAGCACATCCTTGCCCGCCTTGACCGCATCATAGGTCATAATGCTCGTGTCGCGCACATGTGCGCGCAGACGGTCGGCATAGACGCGGTACTCCGCAAGCACGGACTCAATATCGATCGGCTCACCGCCGTATACGCCGGTGATGACCTTGTTCTTGCGGTCGCATGCTTCGCGCATGGCCTCTTCAAAGCGCTCGCCGATGAAGTCGTGCATGCGCACGCCGATGCGCTCGGCCTTGTCCATATAGGTCGGGCCGATGCCCTTTTTCGTGGTGCCGATATCGTCGCCGCCACGCGCCTTTTCGCTCAGCGCGTCCAGCTCAAGGTGCCACGGCAGAATGCAGTGGCAGCGCGCGTCGATGAACAGCTTGTCGACGGAGATGCCCTTTTCGATCAGCCCGTCGATTTCGCGCAGCACGTTGCGCGGATCCACCACGACACCCGGGCCGATCACGTTGACGCAGTTTGGATAGAGGATACCGGAGGGAATGAGCTGTAGCTTATACTTCTCCGTACCGACGACCACCGTGTGACCGGCGTTGTTGCCCCCCTGGCTGCGCACGACGAGGTCGGCTTCGCCCGCGAAAATATCGATGAATTTTCCTTTGCCCTCGTCGCCCCACTGGGCGCCCAGAATAACCTTACCCGGCATAGTACATTTCGTCCTTTCAAAAGCAGATGTTGGTCTGTTTTGTCTTCATTATTTCTGTATAGGTTCACAAACAATAGTATTATAGCATTCTTTACGACTTATTTCAATATGAAATCCGCGAATTTGGTGTTGGCAGAGTGCATTTGACGTTGTATAATGAAACAGTACTGAAATCCTCACGATAAAGGACTGAAAATCATGCATTATCTGGACAATTCTGCAACAACGCGCGTGCTGCCCGAAGCTGCGGATGCGGCGCTGCACGTTATGCGGGAGACTTTTGGCAATCCGTCGTCGCAGCACGCGCTGGGAATCCGCGCAGCGGGCGTGCTGCGTGATGCGCGCGCGCAGGTGGCGCAGGTGCTCGGCGCACAGCCTGCGGAAATCATCTTCACTTCGGGCGGCACGGAAAGCATCAACACCGCGCTGCTCGGCGCGTGCCGCAAAAACATTCACAAGGGCAAGCACATCATCACAACGGCAATCGAGCACGCCGCAACGCTCAACTGCGTCAAAAAACTCGAAAGCGAGGGCTTTGCGGTCACCTATTTGCAGCCGAATGCCGCAGGGCGGATCGCATCTGCGGACCTTGAAGCTGCGCTGCGCGATGACACTGTCCTGCTGACCTGCATGCTGGTCAACAACGAGGTGGGCACGCTGCTGCCCGTCGCAGAGATGGGGCGGCTGCTCAAAAAACGCTGCCCACAGGCGCTGTACCACGTCGACGCGGTGCAGGGGCTGTTCCGCGTGCCGCTGACACCGGCGAAGTGGGGCTGTGATCTGATGAGCGTCAGCGGACATAAAATCGGTGCGCCCAAGGGCATCGGCGCACTTTATAAGAAGCAGGGCGTTAATCTTCCGCCGCTGCTGTACGGCGGCGGACAGGAGGGCGGCTTTCGTCCGGGCACGGAGCCGCTGCCCAACGTTGCGGCATTTGCGCAGGCCTGCTGCGTGCGCGCACGCACCCTGCGGGAGGATCACGCGCACATTGCCGCGTTGAGCGCGTATTTGCAGGAGCAGCTCGCGCAAGAAGTGCCGTTTGCGGTGCAAAATGGCACAAACGATGTGCCACACGTCGTGAACTATTCCTTCGAGGGCTGCAAGAGCGAGGTGCTGCTGCGCGTGCTTGAGATGGACGGGGTGTATGTTTCCGCAGGATCGGCGTGCGCGCGCGGACATGAGAGCCATGTGCTGACCGCAATGGGGCTGCCCAAGGGCCGCATTGACACCGCACTGCGCATTTCATTTGCACCGTTCAACACGACAGCGGACGTGGACGCGTTGATTGCCGCGCTCCACAAAGGGGCGGCACGGCTGAAAAGATAATCGGCGCATGCCGAATAACAGAAAGGTTTATGGAATATGAAAGAAGTATTACTGCTCAAGTGCGGCGAGATCGTGCTCAAGGGGCTCAACCGCAAGCGCTTTGAGGACCGCCTGATCGGCAACCTCAAGCGCCGCATCAAATTGGTCGCGGACTGCCGCATCGAGCTACACCAATCCATCATCTATGTTTGGATTCCCGACGAAGCGGACGGAGATGCCGTGCTCGAAGCGGTGCGCCGCGTTTTCGGCATCGCGACGATCTGCCGCGCGGCGGTATGCGGCAAGACACTCGAGGAAATGCAGAGCACCGCGGAACGCTATCTGGCTGATCGCATTGCGGATGCGACGCGATTCAAGGTTGAAACCAAGCGCGGCGACAAGAAATTTCCGATGACCTCGATTCAGGTATCGCAGATGCTCGGCGGCAATCTGGCGGATAAATATGCACAGCTTGTGCCCGACATGCACACACCCGAGCTGACCGTTCATTTTGAAATCCGTGCGGAGCACGCCTTCGTGCACGCGGGGCCGGAGCCGGGCGCGGGCGGCATGCCGGTGGGGGCAAACGGACGCGCGGCATTTTTGCTGTCCGGCGGCATCGACTCTCCGGTTGCGGGATACATGATGGCAAAGCGCGGCCTGGAGCTCGTCGGGGTGCACTTTTTCAGCTATCCTTATACCTCGGAGCGCGCCAAGGAAAAGGTGCTCGAGCTGGCAAAGCTGCTGACAAGCTACACCGGACGCATGACGCTGCTGATTGTGCCCTTTACCAAAATTCAGGAGGAAATTCGCGACAAATGCCACGAAGAGCTGTTTACACTCATCATGCGCCGCTTTATGATGCGCATCGCCGAGAAGCTCGCCGGGGAATATGACTGCGGCGGTCTCGTCACGGGCGAGAGTCTGGGACAGGTTGCAAGCCAGACCATGCCCGCAATGGCGGTGACGGGAGCGGTTTGCGAGCTGCCGATTTTCCGCCCCTGCATCGGCATGGATAAGGAAGAAATCGTGCAGATTGCGCGCAAAATCGGCACGTTTGACACGTCTATCCTGCCGTATGAAGACTGCTGCACGGTCTTCACGCCCAAGCACCCGAACACGCGCCCCAAGCTGGCAAAGATTGTGGAAGCGGAGGAGCATTTGCAGATTGATGCGCTGGTCGAGGAGGCCGTTGCGGGCGTGGAACGGGTAATTCTGTAAATAAACACCAACAATATAGGCAAGTGTTGCACAACTTTTGGTAAAATTCTTTCGCTTAAGGATTGCAAACGCGCATATAGTCTGTTATCCTAGAGGCAGCGAAAAAAGAAAGAGGTCTTTTTTATGAACGCAGAGCTCATTGCGGTGGGAACCGAGATTTTGCTCGGGGAAATCGTCAATACCGACGCACAGCTGATTTCACAGGGGTTGTCCGAATTGGGCATCAACGTCTTTTACCAGACCGTTGTCGGAGACAATCCGGAGCGTCTGCGTGATGTCATCGAGAACGCCAAGCAGCGCGCCGATATCATTATTACAACAGGGGGACTCGGGCCGACGCTCGACGACCTGACCAAGGAAATACTGGCGCAGGCATTTGGCAAAAAGCTCGCGCTGCATCAGCCCTCCTACGACCGTCTGGTCGACTTTTTCGACACAATCGGGCGCGAGATGACACCGAATAACGTCAAGCAGGCATGGCTGCCCGAGGGGTGCACGGTGTTCACAAACAAGTGGGGCACAGCGCCCGGCTGCGCATTTGAGGCGGACGGCAAGCATGTGATTATGCTGCCCGGCCCCCCGCGCGAGTGCAATCCCATGTGGAAAGAATGCGCTATGCCGTATCTTTATCCGCTCGCGGGCGGCTGCATCGTGTCGCATAACGTCCGTGTATTCGGGCTGGGAGAAAGCGCGATGGAGGACCGCCTGCACGACATGATGGCGCGCATGACAAACCCGACCATCGCCCCCTATGCCAGGGTGTCGGAGTGCTTTGCGCGCGTAACCGCCAAGGCGGACACCATCGAGGAGGCCGAGGCGCTGCTCGCGCCCACCGTCGCGCAGGTGTGCGAAATGCTCGGGGACGATGTATACGGCGTGGATGTCGATTCACTCGAACAGGTTGTGGGCGACATGCTGCGTGAAAGAGGGCTGACCCTTTCCGTCGCGGAGAGCTGCACAGGCGGACTACTGTCCAAGCGGATTACCGATGTGCCAGGCAGCTCGGCATACTATAAAGGCGGCGTGTGCTCGTACACAAATGAGGTGAAGGTGAGCATGCTCGGCGTCAAGCAGCAAACCCTGGACACCTATACCGCGGTGTCCGCGCAGGTTGCGGCGCAGATGGCGCGCGGCGTTGCGCGCACACTGCACACCGATGTCGGTGTCGGCATCACCGGCGTCGCAGGGCCGGATACCGACACCGATCAGCAGCCTGTCGGACTGGTCTATATCAGCGTTTTTTATGACGGAAACACAGTCACACAAAAGATACAGACCAGTTTTGGCCGCGATCGGGTGCGCAACAATGCGGCTTCCACCGCGCTCGATATGATCCGCCGACAGATCATGTAACCACCAAAATTAATAATGCCCAGAAAAAGTCCGGCAAAATGTAATTTTGCTGGACTTTTTTGCATACGTGTTGTATAATATTTCTAGTATTAAAGTAAAAGTGAGAGGGAAAACTGTGCGAAAACGACAAAGAAAAAAGTAGAAAAACAGAAGATATGCAAGAAAGCATTAGAATATAGTCAGAAATAGCAGAAACAAGGAGATGAGTACATATGACACCACAAGCTCGAAAGCTCTCCAGGCAGGAGCACGAAAACTTGTTTTACTCCGGTCAGGATTGCCGCGCATACGAATTTCTGGGGGCACATCCGCAGCAGTCGGACGGGCAGGACGGGGTTGTGTTTGCGGTATACGCGCCGAACGCGGTCAGCGTGTCGGTGATCGGCTCGTTCAACGAATGGCAGCGCGAGAGCGCACCGATGGAGCGCGCCGAGCAGGGCATTTGGCGGCGCTTTATACCCGGGGTTCAGCAGTACGATGCCTACAAATACAGCGTCGAGACCGCGCGCGGCGACATTCTGGATAAGTCCGATCCCTATGCCTTTCACGGCGAGACGCGGCCCGCGAACGCCTCCAAATTTTACGATCTGGATGGCTATGTGTGGAACGACGCAGACTGGCTGAAGTGGCGCGGCACGCACCCGCCGTACAGCAGTCCTGTCAACATTTATGAAGTGCACCTCGGCTCGTGGAAGCTGCACGAGGACGAAAACTTCTACTCCTACCGCGAGCTTGCGGAGGAGCTGATTCCCTACGTTAAGAGCATGGGATATACCCATATCGAGGTCATGCCGCTGACGGAATTCCCCTATGACGGGTCGTGGGGCTATCAGGTCACAGGTTACTTTGCGGCGACTTCGCGCTACGGCACGCCGCACGACCTTATGTATTTTGTGGACAAGTGCCATCAGGCGGGGCTGGGTGTGATTATGGACTGGGTTCCCGCGCACTTCCCGAAGGACGGACACGGTCTGGTCGAGTTCGACGGCTCCTACCTTTATGAATATGCCGACCCGCGAAAAATGGAGCACAAGGAGTGGGGCACGCGCGTATTCGATTACGGCAAGGTGTCGTCGCGCAACCTGCTTATGTCCTCGGCAATGTTCTGGATCGAGATGTTCCATATCGACGGCCTGCGCGTTGACGCGGTCGCGTCGATGCTCTATCTCGATTACAATCGGCAAAACGGCGGATGGGTATCGAACATCCATGGCGGCCGAGAGAATCTGGAGGCGGTCGATTTCCTGCGTCTGCTCAACGAAAAGGTGCTGGGGGACCATCCGGATGTACTGATGATCGCGGAGGAATCCACCGCGTGGCCGATGGTTACAAAGCCCGGCTACGACGGCGGACTGGGCTTCAACTTTAAATGGAACATGGGCTGGATGAACGACATGCTGTGCTATTGCGAGGCAAACCCGTTCTTCCGCAAGGATATGCACGAAAAAATCACCTTTTCATTTATGTATGCCTTCTCCGAAAACTACATATTGCCGCTCTCCCACGACGAGGTCGTGCACGGCAAACGCTCACTGCTCGACAAAATGCCCGGCGAATACGCGGAGAAATTTGCAGGCTTGCGCGCGCTGTACGGCTACATGATTGCGCATCCGGGCAAGAAAATGCTGTTCATGGGCGGCGAGTTCGGGCAGTTCACCGAGTGGGCATATGACAGAGGACTGGACTGGAACCTGCTCGATTACGACGCACACCGTCAGCTGAAAGCGTACGTCAGCGCACTCAACCATTTCTATCTGGCAAACAAGCAGCTTTGGGAAAACGATACCGACTGGCAGGGCTTTCAGTGGATTGACCACGAGGACAACCGCAACAACGTCATCTCGTTCCGGCGCGTTGCGAAGGACGAGAGCGATCTCGTCGTTGTCGTCAACTTCGCACCCGTTCACCACGAGCACTACCGCATCGGCGTGCCGTTTGCAGGTACGTTTGAGGAGGTCTTTTCCTCGGATAAGCCGGAGTTCGGCGGCACCGGCATAGACAATGGTAAGGTCAAGACCGATGCAATCGCAATCCACGGCCGTGAACAGTCGATCGACATTCAGTTGCCGCCGCTCGGCGTGATTTTCCTGCGCGGCACACCCAAACGCCGCCGCCGAACAAAGGCAGAAATGGAAGCGGCGCGCAAGGAGCTGGAAAAAGAGAAAAAAACCACGGCGCACAAGAAAAAGGACGCACCAAAAAAGCCACGCAAGACGGCTGCGACGGAAGAGAAAACCATCGCGAAGTCTACGGAAAAGGCGCTTGCAAAGCAGCAGAGCAAGGCAGTCGCAAAATCCACGGAAAAGGCGCTTGCAAAGCAGCAAAGTAAGGCAGTCGCGAAATCCACGGAAAAGGCGCTTGCAAAGCAGCAGAGCAAGGCGGTTGCAAAATCCACGGAAAAGGCGCTTGCAAAGCAGCAGAGCAAGGCAGTTGCAAAGTCCACAGAAAAGGCGCTTGCAAAGCGAGCGGAGGAGCAGACCGCACCTGAAAACAAAAAGTCGTAAAAATCGCAAAGGCACAAGCACCAATGAGATTTGGGATACAAGAACGGTAGATTTTACAAAGAATGGAGAGTTCACATGTATCGTAAGAAGGAATGCGTGGCAATGCTGTTGGCGGGAGGCCAGGGCAGCAGGCTGTATGTTTTAACAACCAAGGTCGCCAAGCCGGCGGTGCCTTTTGGGGGGAAGTACAAAATCATCGATTTTCCGCTTTCCAACTGCGTCAACTCTGGAATCGACACCATCGGTGTGCTGACGCAGTATGAGCCGCATGCGCTCAATGCCTATGTCGGAAACGGCCAGCCGTGGGATCTCGACCGTATGTCCGGCGGCGTGTATATGCTGCCGCCCTACCAGAAGGGGAGGAACTCCGAATGGTATAAGGGCACGGCGAATGCAATCTATCAGAACATCGGCTTTGTGGATGAGTACGACCCCGAATATGTCCTGATTCTGTCGGGTGACCATATCTATAAAATGGACTATGCCAAGATGCTCCAGGAGCACAAGGAGAGCAAGGCGGATGCGACCATCGCAGTGATTGACGTGCCGATGGCTGAAGCGTCCCGCTTTGGCATTATGAACTGCAACGAAGACGGAAGTGTCTATGAGTTTGAGGAAAAACCCAAGGAGCCCAAGTCCACGCTCGCATCGATGGGCATCTATATTTTCAACTGGAAGAAGCTGTGCAAGTACCTGACCGAGGACGAGCTGAATCCGCAGTCCTCGAACGATTTTGGCAAGGACATCATTCCGGCTATGCTGGCAGGCGGCGAAAGACTACAGTCCTGGCGCTTTAACGGCTACTGGAAGGATGTCGGCACGATCGAAAGCCTGTGGGAAGCCAACATGGATTTGCTGTCTCCCAAGTCCGGGCTGAATCTGGACGATGACGACTGGAAGATTTACGGCCGCAACACCGGTGCCCCCCCGCATTTTGCAAGTGCCGATTCGTGCATCCGGCACTCCCTCATCTCGGAGGGCTGCGAAATTTACGGCGATGTTTCCGAGTCTGTACTGTTCTCCGATGTGACGGTCGCGCGCGGCGCGCAGGTCGAGTACTCCATCCTCATGCCGGGCGCCATCATCGAGGAGGGCGCGCAGGTGCGCTACGCCATCGTCGCGGAAGGTGCAACCATTGCGGCGGGCGCGCAGGTTGGGCAAAGCCCGTCTGACGGCGATATTGACAAATGGGGTGTCGCGGTCGTGGCAGCGGGTGTGCGCATCGGACGAGGTGCCAAGCTCGCGGCAAAGACGATGGCTGCCGATGATGTACAGGATAAGATCTAAAGGGGGGATAAAACCATGAAAAATGCACTGGGTATCATTATTGCGTTCGATAACGACAACGATCTGCGCGAGCTCACAGAGCATCGCACTGTTGCGGCTGTGCCGTTCGGCTGCCGCTATCGCGTAATCGACTTCATGCTGTCAAGCATGGTAAACTCCGGCATCTACCGCGTCGGCGTGGTCATGCGCGACAAATATCAGTCGCTGATCGACCATATCGGCTCGGCAAAGGATTGGGATTTATCCCGCAAAAACGGCGGCGTAACGCTGCTGCCTCCGTACTCCTATTCCAGACGGGCCTCTCCGCTCGTCAACAGCGAATATCGCGGCAAGATCGACGCGCTCGCGGGTGCGGTTGACTTTTTGCAGAAGAACCGTTCGGACTATGTCGTGCTCGCGGACGGCGACATTGTAGCCAATCTGCCGATTGATGAGATTATCCAGACCCACGAGGACAGCGGCAATCTCATGACGATGGTCTGCGTCAAAAAGACCAAAGACAGCCCGTTTACGACCTATGTCGAAATCAACAATCGCAAAAAAGAGGTCACGGATATCCGTGTGGGCGATTGCGGCGACGGCCGATGCAAATACATTGCGCTCGGTGTCTATGTGATGCGTCGCGACTATCTCATCCACCTGATTGCGGATTGCGTCACCCACAACTGCGTGCATTTTGAGCGCGAGCTGCTGCGGCACGCGTTGAGCGAAGGCACAATCGGCAGCTATCTTTTCACGGATTATGCAGTCAAGGTCGAAGACACGAAGGACTATTTCGCAGCCAACATGGATATGTTGGAAAAAGAGGTGCGCGACCAGCTTTTCCTGCGTACCCGTCCGGTTTATACCCGCATCCGCGATGAGGCTCCTGCCTATTATGGAGACAAGGCGGAGGTTGATGACAGCCTGATCGCGGACGGCTGCTACATAGAGGGTACGGTATCGGGCAGCATTTTGTTCCGCGACGTGCATGTTGACCGCGGGGCAAAGCTGGAAAACTGCATTGTGATGCAGTCCGGGCGCATCCTGTCGGGGGCATCGCTTGCGCATGTTATCACCGACCGCGGCGTGACAATCCGCGAAGGACGCACGATGATGGGGCACGAGAATTATCCGGTTGTCATTGCAAAAAGCTCAATTGTCTAGTACAATGAGGGCGAAGGGCTGATTTTTCGGCCCTCTGTCAAATTGCATCAGGCGTCAGGGCAGGAGGTTTGACATATGAAAATCATGTATGTATCGAGTGAGGTCGCGCCCTTTATCAAAACCGGAGGGTTGGGAGACGTAGCGGGTTCGCTGCCGCAGGCACTTGCGGCGGAAGGACACGAGGTCGCTGTATTCTGCCCGCTGTACAGTGCCATCGGCGCGGAATGGCGCGCCAAGATGACCTTTGTCAAAAATGCGTATGTGCAGCTTGCATGGCGCAACCAATACTGCGGTGTGTTCGAATACCGCAGCAGCGGCGTCACCTACTATTTCATCGACAACGAATACTACTTTTTCCGCACGCAGATCTACGGAGAGTACGACGATGCCGAACGGTTTGCCTTTTATTCCAAGGCGGTGCTTGAGATTCTGCCGGACCTCGACTTCCGTCCCGACATCATCCACAGCAACGATTGGCAGACCGCGCTTGTGCCGGTTTACTACAACCTGATGTTCGGCGCAAGGCCGTTCTATCAGGGCATCAAGACTGTCTTTACAATCCATAATATACAGTATCAGGGGCAGTACGGCCGAGAAATCCTGGAATATGTGCTGGGCATTGACGATGCGCATTTCCGCTCGGGCTTCGTGGTGCAGGACGGCGACGTCAACCTGATGAAGGCCGCAATCATCGCGTCGAATGCGGTCACGACCGTGTCCCCGACCTATGCCAAGGAGATCCAAACGCCGTACTACGGCTATCATCTGGACAGCATCCTGCGCGGAAACAGCTGGAAGCTGCATGGCATACTCAACGGCATCGACGTGGAAGCATTCAATCCCGAAACCGATTCCAAGCTGATCAAAAATTACAGCGCCAAGCAGCCCAAGGGCAAGCTCGAAAATAAACACGAGCTGCTGAAGCTGTGCGGACTGGAGGGCAACGCCGATACACCGGTCATCGGCATTGTCACGCGCTTTACCAGCCAAAAGGGACTGGATCTTTTGGAGGCCGTGCTGCACGAAATCCTCGAGGAGGACATCCGCGTGGTCGTGCTGGGCAAGGGCGACTGGCGGTATGAGCAGATGTTTTTGGATGCAAAACGTCTCTATCCGTCCAAAATTTCCGTGTCAATCATGTTTTCGAGCGATCTCGCCAACAAAATTTACGCGGGCGCGGATATGTTCCTGATGCCGTCCAAGTTTGAGCCGTGCGGTCTTGCGCAGATGATTGCCATGCGCTACGGCACAGTGCCGATTGTGCGCGAAACCGGCGGACTGAAGGATACCGTGCAGCCGTATATCGATTATCTCGGCACAGGAAACGGCTTCACCTTTGCAAGCTATAACGCACACGATATGCTGCATGTCATCCGGGAAGCGTGCGGTGTCTATCATCTGAATCCCAAGGGCTGGGCTTCGCTCATGCAGCGCGGGATGACGGGAGACTTTAGCTGGAATGCCTCGGCACAAAGATACATCGAGGTATACGAATCACTGTAACCATCCGCGCAGCGCGCGGCGAAACAAAATAAGGGGTTAAAACTAGAAAATGCCAAAGAATTACACAAAAAATACAATGAAGCAGGCGATTGCAGGCAAGCTGCAGCGTCACTTCAGCCGCGAGCCGGGCGAGGCTTCGCTGGAGCAGATCTACGAGGCATGCGCACTGGTCATCCGTGACACGCTGACAGAGCACATGATCGAAACGCAGAACCAGGTGAAAAAAAACAGCGAGCGCCAGGTGCATTACCTGTGTATGGAGTTCTTAATCGGACGCTCGCTGCGCAACAACGCCTACAACCTCAATATGCTGACGGCAATGCGCGGTGCGTTGGAAGAGATGGGCATCGATATGGAGGAGCTATTCGAGCAGGAGGCCGATCCCGGTTTGGGCAACGGCGGTCTCGGACGGCTTGCCGCATGCTACATGGACGCAATGGCGACCACGGGTGTGCGCGCGACCGGATACTCCATCCGTTACGAGCACGGCATCTTCAAGCAGAAGATCGTCGATGGGCAGCAGGTAGAGCTGCCGGATAGCTGGCTTGCCTCCGGCGAGGTTTGGCAGATTCCCGCGATGGATGACGTGCGCGAGGTGCGCATTGGCGGCACCGTGAACACCTACTGGGGAGAGGGCGGCAAGCTCGTTGTCGAGCATAACGACTACACCCCTGTCCTCGCAACGCCGTACGACCTGCCGATTTCGGGCTACGAGACGGAAAACGTTGCAACGCTGCGCCTGTGGGAGGCACGCAGCCCGATTCCGCTGGACATGAAGCTGTTTTCGCAGGGCGAGTATCTGAAGGCGGTTGAAAAGCACGCGATGGCGGAGGTCATCTCGATGGTGCTCTATCCGGAGGACAATCATCGCGAGGGACAATCGCTGCGCCTGAAGCAGCAGTATTTCCTTGTTTCTGCGACAATTCAGGATATTTGCGCCAAGCACAAGGCGGAATACGGCTCGCTGCTCAACTTCGCCCGCAAGCATGTGCTGCACATCAACGACACCCACCCGACGCTTGCCATCCCCGAACTCATGCGCATCCTGATGGATGAAGAGGGCATGGGCTGGGACAAGGCGTGGAACATTGTGTCCCAGTCGGTCGCGTATACGAACCATACCGTCATGCCGGAGGCGCTGGAGTGCTGGCCGACCGATCTTGTCGAGTCGCTCATGCCGCGCATCATGCTCATCATCCAGGAGATCAATGAGCGCTTCTGCCGCGAGCTGTGGAACTACTATCCGGGCGATTTCCTGCGCATTTCCAAAATGGCGATCGTATCGGACGGTATCGTGCGCATGGCAAACCTCGCGCTTGCGGGCAGCTTCTCGGTCAACGGCGTATCCGAGCTGCATTCGGACATTCTGCGTGAAAAGGTCTTTAATGATTTTTACCACGCCATGCCGATCAAATTCCGCAATGTCACAAATGGCATCGCGCATCGCCGCTGGCTCTGCGAGGCAAATCCCGAGCTGACGGACTTCATCACGCGCCGCATCGGCAAGGGCTTTATCACCCATCCGGCGGAGCTGCAGGTGCTGAGCAATTACGGCGGGGACAAAAAAGCGCTGGAGGAGCTCGCCGCGATCAAGCGCGCAAACAAGGCGCGTCTTGCCGACTATATCAAAAAGCACAACTGCATTGAGGTCAATCTCGACTCCATCTTCGACGTACAGGTGAAGCGCTTGCACGAATATAAGCGTCAGATGCTGAACATTCTGCACATCCTATATCTGTATAGCAAGCTGAAGGACAATCCGTCCATGGATTTTGTGCCGCGTACGTTTATTTTCGGCTCCAAGGCGGCGCCAGGCTATGCGGTTGCCAAAAAGACCATTTGCCTGATTAACTCCATGGCAAACCTCATCAATAACGACCCTGACATCGGGGATAAGCTCAAAATCGTCTTTGTCGAGGACTACAAGGTCTCGCTCGCCGAGATCATCATGCCGGCGACCGAGCTGTCCGAACAGATCTCGATGGCGGGCAAGGAGGCCTCGGGCACGGGCAACATGAAATTCATGATGAACGGTGCGCTCACGGTTGGCACGATGGACGGTGCGAACGTCGAAATCTGCCAGGCGGTCGGGGAGGAAAACATCTTCATTTTCGGCATGAATGCACAGGAAGCCGAGGAGCTGTCACTCTCCGGCACCTATGCGCCGCTGCAAATTTATCAGAACAACGACGCGGTGCGCAGTGCGCTCGATCTCATGAAGGAGGGCTTCGGCGACGGTCAAAAGTACGGCGTCATGGTCGACATGCTGCTCAAGGGCAGCAACGGCACGGCCGACCGCTACCTGACGCTCGCGGACTTTGACTCCTACGTCAAGGCGCAGGAGCGCGCGAGCCAGATGTATCTGCGTCCGGAAAACTGGAACTATATGTCCCTCATGAACATCGCAAACAGCGGCCGCTTTTCTGCCGACCGTTCGATTGCGGAATACGCAAAAAACATCTGGAAAGTACACACAGACTTCGCATATTAACGCGCTGCGCGTTGCGCACGATTGCGATATGCATAGCACCGCAAAGGGACTGTCCGCAAGGGGCAGTCCCTTGCGTGGTGTTATCACATGCGATGAGTTTTTGTGGAAACGTCGCGCGGCGGGGGTTCCACAAACACTTATCTTAAAAAGGAAACGAACGAGTATGTCTTTGTTTTATGACGCGCGCAGCACGGCGTATAAGGTCCCTTACGGCGCTGTGCCCGCGGGCGAAACGATCACTTTTCATCTACGGCCGGAACGCTATTTTGGCGTAACCGAAATTTGTCTGTTCATCGTGGAAGACGGGGACGAGAGTACACAGCGCAGCGTGCGCGCGCGGTGGGTCGGTCTCGACGGCGACCGCGACCACTATCTTTGCAGCTATACCGCCCCGACACCCGGGCTTTACTGGTATTATTTTCGCGTGGTGACCGCACAGGGACGTTATTACCTCAGCCGCGGCTACGGCTCTAAGGCGGAGATGGGCGCGGAGCTGACCGAGCGGTTCCAGCTCACGGTCTATGACGGCGCATATCGCACGCCGGAGTGGTTCGGTCAGGGCATTACCTACAATATTTTCCCCGACCGGTTTCACCGCTTGGAGGTGCCCGCGGCCGACGGATATCGCGCGCCGCGCAGCATTCACGAAAACTGGTCGGATACGCCGGATTATCGTCCGGATAAACGCGGCGAAATCCTGAATAATGACTTCTTCGGCGGCAGCCTGCGCGGCATCACGGAAAAGCTCGATTATCTGGCCGCGCTGCAAGTGCGTACGATTTACCTCAACCCGATTTTTGAAGCCTTTTCCAATCACCGGTACGATACCGGCGATTATAAAAAAGTCGATCCCATGCTGGGCACGGAGGAGGATTTCCGCGTGCTGTGCAAGAAGGCAAAGGCGCACGGCATGCGCGTGGTGCTGGACGGGGTGTTCAACCACACGGGCTATGACAGCCGCTATTTTAACGGGCGCGGACATTACGAATCCGTCGGCGCACACCAATCGCAGGACTCTCCGTATTACGATTGGTTTGATTTTCAGCGCTGGCCTGATGCGTATTCCTCGTGGTGGGGCATTTATACACTGCCGCAGGTGCGCGAAAACAGCGGAAGCTACCAAAACTATATCATCGACAGCGAGGACAGCGTCATTCGGCGCTGGCTGCGTTTGGGCGCGTCGGGCTGGCGGCTCGACGTTGCCGATGAGCTGCCGGACTGGTTCATCAAGCGGCTCAATACCGCTGCGCGTCAGGAAAAGTCCGATGCGCTCATTTTGGGTGAGGTCTGGGAGGATGCATCAAACAAGATCGCGTACGACGAGCGCCGCCGCTATTTTCAGGGCGGCGAGCTAGACAGTGTGATGAATTATCCGCTGCGCGATGCCATTTTGGCCTATCTCGGCGGCGGCGCGGCGGAGCATTTGGCCGAGCATGTCGAAACCCTGCGCGAAAACTACCCGCGCAGCGTCTTTTACAGCCTGATGAACATCATCGGCACGCACGATACGCCGCGCATCCTGACGGTGCTGGGCAGCAGTCCGGAAATGTGGCACACCGATCGCGATCATCGCGCGCGCGCGATGCTGCATGACGAGGCGCTTGCGCAGGCAAAACGCCGGCTGTGGCTCGCGACGGTTTTGCAGTTCACAATGCCGGGCTCTCCGTGCATTTATTACGGCGATGAAGCAGGCATGCAGGGGTATGAAGACCCCTTCAACCGTCGTCCCTATCCCTGGGGGCAGGAGGACAAAGAAGTGCTGCGGTTTTACCACAACCTGTGCACGGTTCGCGCGCAAAGCGCGGCGCTGTCACGCGGTAAACTGCGCTTTTTGCAGGCGGACGGCGCGCTGCTGGTGTTCGAGCGCGAAACGAAAAAAGAATGGTTTATCATTGCGGTCAACCGCGGGGAACAAGCGCGCACAATCGCGCTGCCATGCGGCGCGGCACACGATCTGCTCGCGGGAACGGCTTATAAATCGGCAGACGGACGCGATGTGAATGTTTGCATCGCACCCGAGCGCGCAATGATTTTGGACTGTGGAAAGAGGAGCAACAATGGATTTTACGGAGAAGACGCTGACACAGAGCTATCGGTTTGAAGGACGCATCATGAAGGCACGCGTGGACACGGTCGAGCTGCCCAACGGCAGGGTTGCCACACGCGAGGTGTGTGAACACGTCGGCGGTGTGGGCGTGCTGCCCATCGACGATGCAGGCAACGTGTATCTGGTGCGCCAATATCGCTATCCATACGGCACCGAAATGCTGGAAATCCCTGCGGGGAAAATTGACCACGGGCCGGAAGGGCATCTGTCCTGCGGTGTGCGTGAGCTGCGTGAGGAAACCGGATTCACTGCCGATCACATGACCTATCTGGGCGAAGTTTACCCCTCGCCCGGCTTTTTGACCGAGGTACTCCATCTGTACTGCGCGACCGGACTGCACGGCGGCGAATGCGACCCCGACGAGGATGAGTTCGTCGAAACGGTCAAAATGCCGGTGCACGAGCTGGAGCAGCGCATCGCGCGCGGAGAAATCCGTGACGGAAAGACCATTGCCGCTCTGTACAAAGCGCGGCTGCTCGAGCTGTTCTGACACGCGGAAGGGGCGACCGCCGCAAGCCATAGAGAATGGGGAGGAACAACATGGGTAAGAAAATTTTAATCGTAGAGGACGAGTCGACGATTGCGGACATCATCGCATTCAACTTGACGCGGGAAGGCTTCGAAACCCAGACCGCGTGCGACGGCGGCGAAGGCCTGCGCATGGCGCTGGAGGGCGAGCCGGACCTTATTTTGCTCGATGTCATGCTGCCCGTCAAGGACGGCTTTGAGGTGTGCAAGCAGGTGCGCGCGCAGTCGGATGTTCCCATCATCATGCTGACCGCGCGCGAAGAGGAAGCCGACAAGGTGACCGGATTGGAGCTTGGCGCGGATGATTATGTGACAAAGCCCTTTTCCATGCGCGAGCTGATTGCGCGTGTGCGCGCCAATATGCGCCGCACCGCGCCGGCGCAGCCTGCCGCAGCAGGCGACTTGCGCGCGCTCACGGGCGCGCTGAGTATTTCCCAGGATAAGAGTGAAATTTATAAAAACGGCAAGCCGCTCGATCTGTCGGTGCGCGAATTTGACATTTTGACCTTTCTCGCCACGACGCCGGACAAGGTGTTCTCGCGTGAGGAGCTGATGGAAAAGGTGTGGGGCTATGAATATTACGGCGATCTGCGCGCGGTCGATGTTGCGATTCGCCGCCTGCGCGAAAAGCTCGAGGACAACCCCGCGCAGCCGCAGTATATCGTGACCAAACGGGGCATGGGATACTATCTCGCGTCGCAGCCGTAATCAGAGAGAAAGGGAAGCTATGTTCCGTAGCCTGCATATGAAGCTGGTGCTGATTTTGGTATTGCTGATCGTTTCGGTCATGGCGGTCATCGGTACTTTTCTAATCAACAGCGTGTCGAACTTCTATCTGGAGGATTTCCGCCAGCAGGTGGTCGACGTATTCAAAGAAAAAGACGGGGAAAACCCGCTTGAGGAGTTTGAGTCGCTTGCCAAGGGAACGGACGCGGCGGACAAGCTCAGCGACCGCCTGTCCTATTATGCCGGCGCGCTCGGTATCAACAGCAACCGCGTGTATGCGGTGCTGGACGACGACGGACACTATCTCGCCGGCTCGAACAACACGTTCGGGCGCGAGCTGACGCGCACCCCCAACATCGTTGCCGCAATGGCGGGCAGCATCGGCGCGGGCGGATCAATGGCGGATAACCAGATGGATTACGCCATCCCCATCCGGGGAGATCGCAGCTATATCCTCTATATTTGTGATAATAAGGCCTCCATTCAGGAGCTTTCCGGCAGATTTTTCACGATTGTAATGCAGACCATGCTGTTTGGTCTGCTCGTCGCGGTGCTGCTGAGTTTTCTGCTGTCCAAAACCATTACGACACCGATAGAAAACATCACGCGCTCCGCGCAGCGCGTGGCAGCGGGCGATTTTGACGAAAAAATCCCGATTCAGTCGGGCGACGAAATCGGCGAGTTGACACGCACCTTTAACGCCATGGCGGGCGTCCTCAAAAATACGCTCGAGGAGGTGCAGGGCGAGCGCGACAAGCTCAACACCCTGTTCCTGCACATGACGGACGGTGTCGCCGCGTTCACGGTAGACGGACGGCTTGTGCACATGAACCCCGCGACCGAGCGGCTGCTCGGTGTCCATTTTCACGAGGATACGGTCTTTAACGAGGTGTTCAGTGGGATGGCGCTGCCGCGCGATGAGGACGCGGGCGAAAAGGGCTATGTGCAGACCGAAATCAGCCGTATGGATCGCACGCTCGGCGTGCTGTTCGCGCCCTATGGTGCGGTCGAGGGCGACGGCGGCATCATGGCGGTCATCCACGACATCACGGAGCAGCGCAAGCTGGATGATGCGCGCCGCGAGTTTGTGGCGAACGTGTCGCACGAGCTGCGCACGCCGCTGACCAACATCAAGAGCTACACCGAAACCCTAATCGACGCGGCGGGTGAGCTGCCGCCCGATACCGAGGTCAAATTCCTCGGCGTCATCTCAAACGAAGCGGATCGCATGACACGCATCGTCACCGATCTGCTCACGCTGTCCAAGCTCGATTACGGACGGATGGACCTGTCCTTTACGCGGTTTTCGCTGCGCGCCATGCTGGAAAGCGTACACGCGGCCATGCTGATCAATGCGGAAAACCTCGGGCACGAACTGGCATTGCACCTCGTCGACCCGATACCCGACATGATCGGCGATCGTGAACGGCTGGAACAGGTGCTGATCAATATCGTCTCCAACGCGGTTAAATATACACCGCGCGGCGGACACATCGAACTGTTCGCGACAAGGCATGACAACCGCCGTGTGCTGATTCGTGTGCGAGACGACGGCATGGGCATCCCGAAAGAAGATGTACCCCGCCTGTTTGAGCGGTTTTATCGCGTTGAAAAGGCGCGTTCACGCGAAAAGGGAGGCACCGGCCTGGGGCTTGCGATTGCAAAGGAAATGGTCGGAGCGCACAAGGGCACAATCTACCTTGACAGCGCCGAGGGCGCGGGAACCACGGTGACGATCATCCTGCCGACGGATTTGCCGCCGGACGGTAAAAAGACATGAGAAAGAACGTAATAAAAACGCGCAAACTGCTCAAGAATACTTGTAAGAACATCGCGTTGGTCGTGCTTGTTCTGCTGATGGGTGTGCTGACTGTATGCGCTTGGGGCGCCGGTCTGCTCGCGAGTGGGAATACGGCGCGGATGTCGCCTTTGGCGCAGCTTTTGGCGCTGCTGCCGACCGGGGACGGCGGTTATGTGCGGCACGTGAGCGAGACTGCGGCGGCGTATCCGGTGCGCCTTGCCATTTCAGGTGAGGATGGGCTGGTCGGCGCGACCTATCAGGATGCGCTGGGGACGGTGCTTTATGATGCCCTGCGCCCCCTTCTCGCCGACGGGCTGACGCACGCAGAGCCCTTTGTGCAAGCAACCGACAGCGCGCTTCAAAAAGCACTGAGAGGAAAGACAATTGCGGCGGAATATGCGGGAAAAGTGCCGCTTTCCCTGCTTGCAGGGTGGTTTGGCGGCAGTGTGCGCGCGGAAAACCGGAATCTGCATACAGGAACCTTCGTGCTCACGCGCGACGGCCTGCTGTTCCTGCGCGATGGCACAGACGGTACGCTTTATTATGCGCGCACCAAGCTTGACACAGCGGTGTGGGATCGTGTGGCATCCACGGTCAGCGCATCGTCATGCGACTATGCCGGACTTCTGCCGCAGGAGGACTACGGAAAGCTGCACCCCGAAACGCTGCTGCCCGGAGAGCCGCAGGCATTTCCGATTTATACCGTGCGTGCGGCGAACTTCCGCGATGCCGCGCCCGGGGAAAGTATGCAACGCTTGCTCACCGCATTTTTCTACGATCCGCTGCAGCGCGCGTATGAGGAAGACAGCGGCGCGACCCAGGTGTTCGTCGGGGATGCGAGCGCGCTGCGCGTGTCGGGCGACGGCACGGTGCGTTACAAAGCCACTTCGGTCACCGGCGGACTGTACGCCTATCAGGACGGTGAGATGCGGGAGGACAATGCGCTTGCCGCCCGTGTTGAGTTTGCGCAGGAGATTTTGTCCGGCGTGCTCGGATCAATCGGCTCATCTGCACCCGGTATGCTGCAAGAGATCCGCTATGATGAGGCCAGCGGCAACTGGATCGTGACCTTTACGCAAACGCTGTCCGGTGTGCCGGTGCGTACGGCGGCAAGCGGTGCGGCGGCGCGCTTTGAGTTTAGCGGCGGCCTGCTGGTTTCGGCGGAGCTGCATCTGCTGGTATATGAGGCAACCGGCGAAAAACTCTATGTTGTGCCGGCCAAGCAAGCGGGCGCTGCCGCGTATGCGGCGGGTAAGGGATATGTCGTGGCGTATCAGATCGGGCAGGACGGGCGCGCGCTGGCGCACGCCTATCTTGCGAATTGAGGAGGACACTGTTTTGCAGTGGGACAAAGTAAAAAACATACTGCTCGTCATCCTGCTGCTTGTGGATGGCTTTCTCGCGGTGTCTATCGGCGGACGATTCTGGGCGGACGCACGGCAGCAAAAGGATTTTGAGACGGGAATGGCGACCGTGCTGGCGCGCCGCGGTGTGGTTTACAATGTGGAGCATGGTATAGCGCCGCAGAGCAGTATTTTGCCGCTGGAGGCCGACCGTGACCGTGCGGCGGAGGAGACCTTTGCCCGCGCCCTGCTCACCGGCGAAATTCACGCACACAGCACCGAAGAGGGTGAAGCGCGCTTTACAGGCGACAACGGAAGCGTCATCTGGAAAACAGACGGCACGGTTGAAGCGACGGCAGACGGCTTTGCGGATCTGACCGCCGCCGGTGCACGAAAACGCAGGCAATACGCACGCGAGCTGCTCGAACGTGGCGGTATCACACTGCGCGGCGGCACGCTTGCCGCAGAAGAAGCGGAGGACGAGGTCGTGCTGCGCGCAACGGTCGCATCCATGCCGGCATTTGACCGCGCACTGACGGTGCGCTTCCAGCAAAACGGCCGTATTTCTGTGGCGGGAAAATGGACGTTCGGCATCCCGTACACATCTACAAGCGCGGAGCCGCGCGCCTATTCCGTTGCGGATGCGCTACTCGACTTCACCGCGCAAGTGAACGGCGTGACGCGGATTGATGACCTTCAGTTGGGCTATAAGCTCGCGCCCGGTTCGTCCGGACGGCTGCAATTTGCGCCGCATTGGCGCATCCGGACCGATCGCGGCATATACTTCGTCGATGCGCTCAAAAAAACTGTCATACAGTCATAAAAAATCGGCGTTTCAGGCTGAGAATCTTTTTGATTTCCCCTAAAAATTGTGCTAAAATTAAAAGAACGGAAATGTGACGAAATAGAGTCACAAAACAGCCGTTCTGAATAAAATGAAGTATCTGCCAGCTGCTTTTACGGCTGGCTTCCTGTTTACATAAACTGCATATTGAGGAAATGGTTTTTTTGCGGCGTACGCTGCGAATGCGATGAAGGAGTAGGTAAGTTTGACGAAATATATTATCAACGGCGGCAATCGCCTGAACGGTGAAGTGACCATCAGCGGCGCAAAAAATGCGGCGGTGGCAATCATCCCCGCGGCATTGCTGGTGGACGGCCCGTGCCGCATCGAAAATGTTCCCAAAATTATCGACGTGACGCTGCAGCTTGAAATTTTGCGCGAGCTTGGCGTGCAGATTCGTCTGATGAACAGCACGACGGTCGAAATCAGCGGAGAATGCCGTGTCAGCGGCACCTCCATCCCGTATGAGCTGATGCGCAAAATCCGTGCGTCCTATTATCTCATCGGCGCGCTGCTCGGAAAATACCATCATGCCGAGGTTGCAATGCCGGGGGGCTGCAACTTTGGCGGCATCCGCCCGATTGACCAGCATATCAAGGGATTTGAGGCGCTCGGTGCCACGGTTTCCATCAAAGAGGGCGGCTATATCGTTGCGGATGCACCCGGCGGACTGCTGGGCGGACACGTTTATTTTGACGTGGTCTCGGTCGGCGCGACGATCAACATCATGATCGCGGCAGTGCTTGCCAAGGGGCAGACAATCATCGAAAACGCGGCAAAGGAGCCGCATATCGTCGATTTGGCGAACTTCCTCAACGCAATGGGCGCGGATGTCAAGG
>CAZOJP010000022.1:0-34377 GCA_964580155.1 uncultured Intestinibacillus sp.
AAGGAAAAGTTCATTGAAATCCAACAACGAAATGCTGCCGAGGTTGAGAAACTGGAACAGCAGGCGCAAGCCAAGTCTGACATGATTGATCAGATGAAGAGACAGCAAAAGGACATGGAGCTTGTCAAAAACGAGCTTAGAACAGTTGACGCTCTTCAAGAGTATGACCCGGCTATCATCGGCCAGATCGTTGAGAAGGTAATTGTCTACGAAGGAAACCGGATTGAATTGGTCATGAAGAACCAAGACTCCTATGAGGCGGTCTTCGCATTAACTGAGCAAATCAGCGCATAAAATTATTCGGTGGTTGTGCAATATTCCAAATTGCATAGCCGCCGAATAAAATTTTTGTCCCTTACTTGACACTCGCAGAGGGCCTGGTGCTCGGTCTGGCGGCCAAGATGTTCGTCATCGCGGGGCCGGTGCTCGTGTACGGCATTTCCGCAAGCGTGCTTTACGGGCTGATTTTATGCCTGCTCGGCATGGGCTGAGCCGCGCAGATACGGCGGAGCACGGCGCACGCATCGCTGCCGCGCAGGCCGTCGGGGTCGGGCAGAACGCGCGCGTGCCACCGGAACCGGTCGTAGTCGGTGCGATAGGACAGCGGCCGCGCGACCTGCGGAAAGCGCGCGTACCAGTCCGGATGGTGCGCGCGCATCTAGTCGCGCGCGCACGCGACCGCCAGACTGTCCGCCGTGCCGTCCGCCGCAGGCGAGCCGCCAAGCTGCACGCCGGGCGGCGACGCATGGACAAACAGCGCGCTGCCGTCCGCGCAGTCGCCGAGCGACAGATACACATGCCCCGGGGTGGCCATCACGTCGCCTGCCTGCCGCCCCCGCACCTGCGCCGCCGGGGTGAAGCGGCCCCAGCCGCGCGCGGCGAAGTCCACCGCCATGCGGGAGGAGGGCAGTACATAGCCTGCGCCGCCGTCGCGCGCGGCGAAGAGGCCGTACACCGCCCAGCCGACATAGCCTGTGCAGTCCAGCCCGTCGTGGATGCGGTAGCGCGTTTGGTGCCAGTCGTAGTCCGCGCCCTGCTGCGCCGCAAACTGCGCCCAGCGCGGCGCAGGTGCGCGCGTGCGCGTCTCAAGCCCTGCGCCGTCATCCGCGCGGTTCCAGCCGCCGCCCCAAACATACATCGTGTGTCCGACCGGCTCGAGCGCGCGGCGCAAAAATGTGCATAAGGTTTGCATCATCATTCCTCCTGCACCATCCTATGCGCGCAGATATGCACCTATCACAGATAAAGTGCGCCCTCCGGCGGCGTTTGGGTGCGCGGCGCGTGCGCGGCATAGGTCAGCGGCGACATGCCGCAATGCCGCTTGAACACGCGTGAAAAATAGGCCGCGCCGGAAAAGCCAGCCGCCGCCGCGACCGCTTCGAGCGACATGCCGCCCGCGCGCAGGCAGTCCTTCGCGTAGTCCAGCCGCAGCCCGGTCAGATATTTTCCCGGAGTCACGCCGACCGCGGCGGAAAACACGCGGATGAGGTGCTCCTTTGTGACAAAGAGCCGCTCCGCAACCTCCTCCACGCCGTACAGATAGGAAAAATCCTCCTGCATCACACCGATTGCCGCGGTGACAAGCGGCGGCAGGCCTGCGTCGCTCTCCGGACGCGCCGCACGGTAGCAGCGCAGCGTCAGCGCATAGGCGGCGGCGCTCGCGTCGAGCGCGGTGCGCGGCTGTCCGGATTCGCACGCGTGCAGCAGCGGCGCGACGGTATCGGTCAGCGCGTGTCCGCCGTGCGGCAAAAAGCATCCGTCCGCCCGGGTTTCATCAAGCAGCCGCCCGACGAGTGCGCCGCGCAGCGCGGCGGTCAGTACCGTGCCGCTTTGCAGGCCGTCGAGCACGGTTTCGCTGCCCGGCGGCAGCAGCGCGCCCTGACCCGCGCCGAGCACGAGCGCGCCCCCATCCGGATACAGGCGCGCGCCTCCGCTTTGCAGCCCCAAAATGAGATGCTCCGCCGCGGCAAGGCGCAGCGGAGCGCCTGCCTGCACACGGTAGCGCGCGCAGGCGCACAGGCACACGTCCTGTGCGATTTCCGCGGGCGGCAGGGGCGGCGTCCAATTATATTCTTCCATCTTTTCACCTAAAAAACCAGAGGCGGAGGGCATTTTCACGCCGTCCGCCTGGGAAAAATCCGCTGTTTAGTTGAAGATCACGCGCTCGCTCTCCTTGTCGAACAGGTGGATCTTGTTGAGGTCGATGGCGAGCTTCATGCGGTCGCCGACGTCCGCCTGCACGCGTGCCGGTGCGCGCACAATGAGCTTGTTGCCGTCGCACGCGCCGTAGAGGTAGACCTCCGCGCCCATCAGCTCGGCAAGGTCGATGTCCATGTCGATGCAGCTGTCGGGCGACAGTTCGAGGAACGCGCCCTCGCTGTGGAAGTCCTCCGGACGCAGCCCGAGCACGACGGGCTTGCCGACAAACTGCGCCGCGTCCTGCTTCGCCGCGGCAATTTTGCCCTGCGGCACGGGCAGGCGGTAGTCTCCGAAGCAGATTTCGTAGCCGTCGCCCTTCTGCTCGAGCGTCGCGTCGATGAAGTTCATCTGGGGCGAGCCGATGAAGCCCGCGACAAATAGGTTGCACGGCGCGGAGTACAGGTTCTGCGGTGTGTCGACCTGCTGGATGAAGCCGTCCTTCATCACAACGATGCGGTCGCCCATCGTCATGGCCTCGGTCTGGTCGTGCGTGACATAGACGAAGGTTGTTTGCAGGTGCTTGTGCAGCTTGATGATTTCGGAGCGCATCTGGGTGCGCAGCTTTGCGTCGAGGTTGGAGAGCGGCTCGTCCAGCAGGAAGACCGCGGGGTTGCGCACCATGGCGCGGCCGAGCGCGACGCGCTGCCGCTGTCCGCCGGAAAGCGCCTTGGGCTTGCGGTTGAGCAGATGCTCGATGTCGAGCACCTTGGCCGCATCGCGCACCTTGCGGTCGATTTCCGTCTTGTCAACCTTGCGCAGCGTCAAACCGAACGCCATGTTTTTATAAACGGTCATGTGGGGATAGAGCGCGTAGTTCTGGAACACCATCGCGATGTCGCGGTCCTTGGGCGCCACGTCGTTAATCAGGCGGTCACCGATGTACATTTCGCCGCTTGTGATCTCCTCCAGACCTGCGATCATGCGCAGGGTGGTGGACTTGCCGCAGCCCGACGGGCCGACCAGAATGATAAATTCCTTGTCCTCGATTTCGAGATTCAGGTCTTCGATCACCTTGACGTCTCCCGGATAAATCTTGCCCAGGTTTCTGATAGAAATCGCTGCCATGTCCCATCCTCCAACTGTAAAATATTGATGTGGTAGCGGTGCGGAATACGCGCCGATCACCTTGTTTTTCTGTTAACAACAGCATAACACTGCGCTTGCACAGAATCAATGATAAAATATTGATATATTGCGCCCTTTATTGAGCCTTGGCGAAAAATGTAACACAGATGACGCTTTACAAGCGCGCCTGTCCGTGTTAATATAAGGAGTACCACGGAAAGGAGGGTGTCATGGCAACGAAACAAGGCAGAAAGCAGGTCGCTGCGAACAAAAAAGCATGGCACGACTACTTTATCGAGGAAAAATACGAGGCAGGCGTCGAACTGTTCGGAACCGAGGTCAAATCCATCCGGCAGGGCACAGTCAGTCTCAAGGATTCGTACTGCATCTTCAAAAACGGCGAGCTTTTTGTCAAGGGCATGCATATCAGCCCGTACGAAAAGGGTAACATCTTCAACAAAGACCCGCTTCGCGAGAAAAAGCTGCTCATGCACAAGCGCGAAATCATGCAGCTTTTCGGCAAAACCAAGCAGGATGGCTATTCGCTCATCCCGCTGAGCATCTATTTCAGCCGTTCGCTTGTCAAGGTCGAAATCGGCCTGGCACGCGGCAAAAAGCTCCACGACAAGCGTGACAGCATCGCCGCGCGCGATGCAAAGCGCGAGATGGATCGTGCGATCAAAAACCGAGGACGATAAACCGGTCCTCGCCGAAATCTCCCCTTCTATATGGGGACGTAACGGCTTCGACGGGGGTGTTGAAGTCGGGACAGCGTGCCGTGGCGGGGCCCCACGTTAAAAGCTCCAAACGTTTATAAATTAAACAACAACGATTATACTCTACAGGCCGCCTAATTAGGCCGGCCCGTCCCGCCCGGGAGCGCTGCGGCCCGGGGTCGGGGCGTCGATTAGCAGCGTCCGTGCGTGCGCTAAGCTTTGCGCGCACCATGAACAATGAAGCTACTGAAGCGCTCAGCCTGACTACCGGCGGAGCGTAGAGGGAATGTAAAACGATAGTCTGCGCACGGAGAAATCCCGGTGGACGCGCTTTCGGACAGGGGTTCAACTCCCCTCGTCTCCACCAAAAGGGTACTACACGAACACCTACTATTTTCGCGGCGGCTTCGCTGTGACGGTGTGGTTTTAGTGCCAACAACAGAAAGAGCGGTCAAGGTTTTAAGCCTCGGCCGCTCTTTTTGTGCGTTTACATTGTAATCATCGGAAATAATGAGTCCCAGTGTCAAACTTTTCTTTGCTTGGCGTAGAGAACAACATCCTTGATAACCAATTTCTGAATGGCAGAAATCAGATTTTCCATAAAGTCAAAATCAATTCCACCGTTCTTCTGCGGAAGCTGAATCCACTTGTCCCTTACCGTATTCCATCCACCCAACTTGTTTTTGTGAGAGTATATCGACAAGTCGGTAACTTTATTAATGCACATTACCACAAACAGGTACTGGCGTTGGGTGAGTTCTCGATTATCGTAGTTCCATTTGACAGCATATGCATCAGACAGGACAGTAAACTCTCTCGATTGGAAGTACGCACGATAAACATCGCTGTTGGACGGAATGGAGATCACATTTTGTAAAATGGTTGCACCCGCTCTGGGGGCATAGTAATTTAACCCTTGGTTTTGGAAACTTGAAGTTAGGCAAGGCAGAACATACTGATCTGTCGGGCTATCCGGTAGGTCTTTTGCTTGGTACGGAAGTTTCTTTGTTTCGATCTTAGCAAGCAACTCACCAATTCTATACTCGTGCCACCGGACAGTTTGTAGCTTATCAATTGCATCAGCTTCTTCTGGAGAGAGAGCGCAATTATTCAGACCATGTGCTTGCAAGAACGCAGACAGTGCGGACAGACGCTCTGCTTCAAGATCGGAAATAAATGCTTCCATAAAATCGAAGTCGATTTCCCCGGTGCTAGTTATGGGGAGCTTAACCTTGAGTTTTTTGAAAGTACTGTCAACATTACGGACAAGAACGGATAACAATGCTGTTTTTTGGTTGTTCAAAATTGTTGAGAAGAACAACACCGCTTTGGGGGGGATATCAATTAGGGGAATAATTTTCCTTACAAATTGTCCTGCATACCAAGGTTTCTTTCGATAAAAGAAGTCCATCGACAGTAACCCCAAACTCCATGTGCCCGCTGGATTAATGTTTTCTTTATTGACGAAACCTGTTGACTGCAAAATGCCTTGGTTAATTGATGTTCGGGTAACATAGTCATATTCTGTTCCATCAATCAGTTTGTCAGCATTAAAGCTCAAAGTGTTTTCTATGTCAAATAAAGTGCCGAGTTCATATTCGCCCCACTTAACAGCGCTCAACTTTTTGTTAAGTGAGGCTTTTATTTTCCCAGGCACATATCCTCCGTGCTCGTTTCTTTTAGTTGGGTAGAGACTTCCCAAGCCAGGTATTCTTTGACGGTTTTCTCAAAGTCCTCCAAGGTCGGTATTGGGTCGACGGGGGCGGATTTATTCCAATCTGCACCGTTTTCGGGGTCAATAAAGTCCTCATGGTATTCTTTTGCGCTAAAATAGTGTAATTTCGATTTGCCAAATCGAACAAGATCGACAAGCTCCGCATAGCGTTCTTTGGCGTGATCGGTGTCGCGCAGATTACACTTTGCTTTTTTTCGGTTTGATCTTGCATATCCATCCACAGAAAAGTCAATAAATTTTACGGTGTCATCTTTTTGGTGCGCCTCGCCAACACGGAAAACATAGATATTTGTTTGCACATTGGACTTGCCAATAAATAGGTCGATAGGCATCCTAATGCTTGCGAGGAGCGTGCTGTGCTTCAAAATCCGTTTGTTGAACTCAATCGCTTTGCCACTACCTGCTGAATTCTGAATAATAATTGCAGCATAGCCCTTGTTCATCATCGAGAGAGCTTTTTCAACGAAAACCATTCCATTGCCAGCGGCAGAGTATGGCGGGTTTAGAACAAATGCGTCAGCGGGGAATTTTTCATTTTTCTTTTCGTCAAAGCCATAATTGCCGTTATACTCTCTCAATGAGTCTTCGTTGATAATGTTAGAACTACCATCGCCCATTAAGATCATATTGAGTATAGCAAGCATATAAACTTCCGGTAGAAGCTCAAGACCAAGAATTTGATTGGCTTTGATCTCAGCCGATTTCAGTGCCAGCGCATCAGGAGATTTAATTTTCTCCTTTGCATCATTCAGCATTTCATTCATAGACGCAACAAGCAGGCCTGCCGACCCAGTTGCGAAGTCCCATACATAGGAGTCTTTATTGACCCGCGCAAGGCGTGCCAAAAGAGTGGCCACATAGGACGGAGTCAAAACAACATCATTTAGCTTATCCTGTGAAAAGCCTAGCCAGCTATACATTTCGTTGAAGAGTTTTCCGGTAAAATCAGTGCTCAATCCGATCTTGTAGTAAATGCCCAGATCATCAATGATTTTTGTGAACACACGTTTTAGCTGACTTTCGCCATTTTCGACCTTGTTAATATTGTCTGTAGTAAGTGTGTTCTGAAGAGTTCTTACAATTAAATCTCGCTTTTCGCTGGGCAACTTTTTCTCATTTAGGAACGCTTGGATTTTTCTAAGAATGATATCACCATCGCGGCTTCCGGTTTCCGTGGAGGATTTTAATTCAGATTTTTCAAGCGCGGCTACCTTTCCAGGAACGCCAAGTGTGGCAATAATTGATGCAGCTACAAGATACACGCGGTCACGCTCGCTCAACCCTTTTTCATTTTGATAGATATCATTGTTCAGTTTCGTAAGGCTGGCGCTGATTTCCTGTTCGCGGTGCTCTTTGAGTTTTTCGATTTCTTCCGGGCTCAGTTGCAGGTGTTTGACTTTTTCAATAAATGCATCAAAATTGCTTTTTCTGAGAAACGAAAAATCGGTGTAGCCATCTACCTTCTGTCCAATGCCGAAATTGCTTTTGAGACAAAATACACTCCTATTTCATATTCAAGCTTTCCTGCATCATTCTTGTATCCAGTCATGCCTATCGCGATAATGTCGGTATAACTTGTATAATGCAGAAGTGCGTTTGCATAATGTACAGCGCCGTTTACCGCGTAGGAATTGATATTTTTGAAATCTGGAAGATTTTTGGATGTCCTGTTGGCAATTTTCCCGTCTGCATCGAGTTTGACAAGCTTGTCTTTGTATCCCTTATACTCTATCAGGATTGGATAATCAGTTAGATTTTTATCCGTCAAAAGAAGTTTTGCGTCGGGTCTATTTCCTCCGGCACCCCCATTTTTAGAATAATAATCATTGAGGGCTTGATCAATCTCAGTATTCAACGATTCTTGCTCCAGCTTATAATCAAGTTGATAGGATTTCAGCCACCCGTTTGCCAGATCTGCAATATTAGGCTCAACAGACTGTATCTTTCCTGTACTCATTTTATTTTTCCCCAATAAGTTTCTCTATTTTTTCCATCTGGGCAATTACTGCGTTTCCGGTTTTGGTGATGCGGTAACTGCCCTTTTTCTTTTGCTCGACGCACCCTACTGACTGCAATGCCTGCAGCCACTTGTTGACCGTCGCTGGACTACTGCCGTACTCAGCGGCGATCTCTTCTTGCGAGAAGTTGATAGTCGCGCCGCGAGAGGTAGTCTGCTCCTGACTTTTCAGCCAGTTCAGAAAGTGGTACTCCTTTGAACCAAACAACTGTATTGACTTTTCTGTCACGCAGACATCACCTCATTCCTATAATAATTTATAGGATTATAAATGATAATTTAATTATATTATACTACAAAAAATTATAGTATCAAGGGTGCAAAAAGAGGGGACAGCATCAGCTGTTCCCTCCATCAATTAAAACGGAAGTCCCTCATCGTCGTTGATTTCGGTAAAGCCAGACAACGCTTCTTGTACCGGAACAGGCTCGGCGTTGCAGCCTTCGGCGGTGTACTCGACCACATGGTGGATACGGCGCAGAAAAGCCTTCCATGTCAACGGCTCGTCCATCTGCACTCCGCGGTACTGATTTTCAAGCGGCACGTTTGATATGAGATACACCTTGGTGTAGCAGGCTTGACGGTTTGCATATCTGCACGGCAGCATTAGCGGGTATGAAGCGCTGGCGCTGTACAACATTCCCGGAAGCGGTGACAGCTATGAGATTACCAACGTGCAGCGCACGCCCGCTGATTACGGCAGCGGGACCGGAACGGAAGGTGCAGATCAAATCCGCGGCCGTGGCACCGTGACCTTTACGGTTGCGCCGAAGGACCTTGGCGACAAGCAGGGCTATATGAGCACCCTGATCATCAACGGCTATGACTGCATCAAAGAAAGTGGCAGCTACGATGGCGGTACAATCACCTCCGGCAAGAATGCGAATGGCACTTACACCATCACCATATCCAATGTGACAAAGGATATAACGGCTGTCATTGAAGCAAACAAGGTGGTGGTAAATAACAATCCGACGGATTACCAGATGTCGGAGAGCGCAGCAGAAGCGCTTAAGACAACGCTGAAGGTTACGGAGGACGGAAACCTCGCCGCCGCAATTAAAGCAGCGCTCAACGTCAAGACGGAAAATGCCGAGGAGACGACGCATTATGATGTCACGCTGCAAAAATGGGATACGACTACCGGTGCTTGGACTCCGGTCACCAGTGTTGACGAATTCCCAGACGGCGGTTTGGATGTTGTGCTGCCCTATCCCGCAGGAGCGATTAGGGACGATAGCTACACCATCGCACATATGTACACCACCGAGGTTGGCGGACATACAATCGGCGATATCGAAACATTTACCCAAAACGGCGTAAAGAAGTATGAAGCCAAATCGAATGGACTACACATCCATGTTGACGGCCTGTCGCCCTTCGCCATCGGCTGGACGAAGAAGGCGGTTGTACCTACACCTACACCCATGCCTGGCGGCGGCGGTGGCGGTGGCGGCGGCGGGGCTGCGGCACACATCATTGACGCGGCGGCTGCCTCAGGTGGATCTATCTCACCGAGCGGAGCGGTTTCCGTGAAGGACGGCGAGAGCCAGACCTTTTTGATTGAAGCGGACACCGGCTATCTCCTTACCGATGTGCTGGTAGACGGCAAGAGCGTGGGTGCGGCGAGCAGCTACACCTTCGAGGCGGTCAGTGCAAGCCATACCATCTCCGCAAGCTTTGCCCGCTATTTCTCCGCAGCCGAGACCGGCGTTGCCGATCGGTTGGATACGGAAACCCATATGGCTTACCTCGGTGGCTATACGGACGGTAGCTTCGGGCCTGAGAACAACGTGAGCCGTGCCGAGGTTGCGCAAATGTTTTACCGTCTGCTTTTAGAGCAGAACGTGGAGAGCACCGGCACATACAGTGATGTGCCCGTCAATGCCTGGTATGCGCAAGCCGTCAATACGCTGAGCTCCGCCGGCGTGATCCAAGGGGTGGGCGGCAATCGCTTCGCCCCCGACCGGGAAATCACGCGCGCAGAATTCCTTACCATCGCCATGCGCTTTGCCAAGGCGATCCCCGGCGGCGAAAAGGCATTCTCCGATGTCGCCCCTTCGGACTGGTACTACGCACAGATCAGCGGCGCGGCCCAGTATGGCTGGATTGGCGGCTATGCAGACGGCAGCTTTAAGCCCAACGCCGCGATCACCCGCGCAGAGGTAACAACGATTGTCAACCGTATGCTCAATCGCAGTGCCGACACGAGCCATATGGATGCGCATGAGAAGCAGCTGCGGCTCTTCCCCGATGTAAAAAATACCTTCTGGGCCTACTACACAATCCTGGAGGCGACCAATTCCCATCATTATACGCTAGGCAATGGCAGGGAAACCTGGACCGGGCTGTATTGAGCACACCCTTATAACCCGCAGGAAAGCGGCGACATTTATCTGACGTGCCTGCTGTAGCCACCTCAGGAATGTATTTCATTTTACAAGCGAATCATTCAAACTGCGCCATGTAGAAAACCCTCCAATAAAGATTATTTAAAATTCATCGGTAATCGTTCTGCTGTATGCTGAACAACTGTGAATTTTGTAAACATCTTTATTGGAGGGTTGCTATCATATGGGCGTGTTTGCATTCAATCAATGTGGGAGTTGAAAGTGCCCTGCCGAAACAGTCAGCAGGGCACTTCGGATTATTGGGAAATCAGGTCATAAAGCACACACTCATCTGCAATTTTCTGTGCCAGCTCGGATAATCGAATGCGTTCCATTGCGTCATCCGGCATAGGGTGCATTTTCAGACAATCGGCACGAATACGCTCCGCCATCACAAAGGCTGCCTTGTCAATTTTAATGTTGGGATATAATAACCCATCAATCACGGTGTACTCAAATTCAAAACTCGCCAGAAAGCAAAGCGATGGCGGCTTGCCTCTATGCGCAGGACCTTTTATTCAAGCTCAAACGCGCCCGTATAGAGCTGATAATACTTTCCTTTTTCCTCGATCAGCTGCTCATGGGTGCCGCGCTCGATGATGCGGCCCATCTCGAGCACCATGATGACGTCGGAGTTTTGCACGGTGGACAGGCGGTGCGCGATGACAAAGACGGTTCGGCCCTTCATCAGGGCATCCATGCCCTCTTGCACAATCGACTCGGTTCGGGTGTCAATCGACGAGGTGGCCTCGTCCAGAATCATAACGGGCGGATCGGCCACCGCGGCGCGTGCAATGGAAATAAGCTGCCGCTGACCCTGCGAAAGGCCGCTGCCGTCGCCCTTCAAAACGGTTTGGTATCCCTTCGGCAGCATGCGGATAAAGCCGTCGGCATTGGCGAGCTTTGCGGCCGCAATGCACTCCTCATCCGTGGCATCCAGCTTGCCGTAGCGGATATTGTCCATGACGGTGCCCGTGAACAGGTTGACGTCCTGCAGCACGATGCCAAGGGAGCGGCGCAGATCGGCCTTTTTGATTTTGTTGATGTTGATTCCGTCGTACCGGATTTTGCCGTCCGCGATGTCGTAAAAGCGGTTGATGAGGTTGGTAATCGTGGTTTTTCCTGCACCGGTCGCGCCGACAAAGGCGACCTTTTGGCCGGGCTCGGCATAAAGCGTGATGTTGTGCAGCACGGCCTTGTTTTCCTCATAGCCGAAGTCCACGTCGAAAAAGCGGATGTCGCCGCAAAGCGGCGTATAGGTCACGCTTCCGTCGCTATGGGGATGCTTCCACGCCCAGCAGTCGGTCCGATTTGCACATTCTGTGATTTCTGCGCCTTCCATTTTGGCGTTCACAAGGGTGACATAGCCCTCGTCCTGCTCGCTTTCCTCGTCCATCAGCTCAAAAATTCTGGACGCGCCGGCAAGCGCCATCACCACCATGTTAAACTGCATGGAAACCTGGCCGATGGGGTTTATAAAGGAGCGGGACAGGGTGAGGAAGGAGATGATGGTGCCGATCGTCAGAGGCTGGATGCCGGTGAGACTCAAATTCGGCAGACCGGCGATGCCCGCCGCGCCGCCGACGATCGCCACCAGCACATAGAGCAGATAGCCCATGTTGCCGACGACCGGCATCGTGATATTGCCGTAGGTGTTGGCTTCGGCGGCGCAGCGGCACAGCTCATCATTGCGCTTGTCGAAAGCCTCCTCGGCCTGCTCCTCGTGGCAAAAGACCTTGATGACCTTTTGGCCGTTGATCATTTCCTCGATATAGCCGTTGACATCGCCCAGCGACCGCTGCTGCTTCATAAAGAAGGAGCCGCTTCGGCCGACCAGGAACTGAATCACCTTGAGCAGCGCGACCGCAAACACCGCGACAAAAGCCGCCAGCCCCACGCTTAAATAAAGCATGGCGATGAAGGACGCCACCACCGTGACGATGGAGGACAGCATCTGCGGCAAGCTCTGGGAGATGGCCTGACGCAGGGTGTCCGTATCGTTTGTATAGCGGCTCATAATGTCGCCGTGCGCGTGGGTGTCAAAATAGCGGATCGGCAGGCTTTGCATATGGGTGAACATTTTGTCGCGGATCTGCTTGAGCGTGCCCTGCGCGATGACCACCATCGTCCGGTTGTAAAACAGGGTGGAAAGCACGCCGACCGTATAGATGACCGCCATGACCGAGAGCGCCTTGATGAGCTCGGTCAGCACGGGGTTTGCCTGCCCGACCAGCGGAAGAATGCACCGGTCAATCAGCACCTTCAGGAACAGCGAGGTTGCGGCGCTCGCGGCCGCGCTGAGCAGGATGCAAACGGCAACGAAAATAAGCTGTACCCTGTATGCGGTCATGTAGGAGAGCAGTCTTTTAATCGTGCCCGGCTTAAAGCGCTGTGCCGGCCGTCTGTTCATTCCCGCGCCTTTTTCTGTGGATGTTTTATGCATGGAGCGTGCCCCCCTTGTTCTGAGATTCGTAGACCTCTCTGTAAATATCGCAGGTTTGGAGCAGGTCGTCATGCGCGCCGACCGCGTAGACCTTGCCATCGTGGAGCACGATGATTTGATCCGCGTCCTGCACCGAGGAAACGCGCTGCGCGATGATGATTTTGGTGGTATCCGGCAGATCCTCCTTGAAGGCATGGCGGATGAGCTTGTCGGTTTTGGTGTCCACCGCGCTGGTGGAGTCGTCCAAAATGAGGATTTTAGGCTTTTTCAGCAGGGCGCGCGCGATGCACAGCCGCTGCTTTTGGCCGCCGGAGACGTTGCTGCCGCCCTGCTCGATATAGGTGTCGTACTGATCGGGGAAATTCCGAATAAAGTCGTCCGCCTGGGCGAGCTTGCACGCGTGGATCATCTGCTCGTCTGTGGCGTTTTCATCGCCCCAGCGGAGATTGTCCCGGATGGTGCCGGAGAACAGCTCGTTCTTTTGCAGCACCATGGCAACCTGATTGCGCAGCGATTCAATGTCATATTCCCGCACATCCACGCCGCCGACCAGCACCCGGCCGCGCGCGGCATCATAAAGCCGCGGAATGAGCTGGACAAGGCTGGATTTTGACGAGCCGGTGCCGCCCAGAATGCCCACCGTCTGTCCGGACGCGATGGAAAGATCGATCCCGTCCAAAACCGGCTTATCCGCTTCCTTTGAATAGGAAAAGGTGACGTTTTCAAAGCGGATGGAGCCGTCCTTCACGGTGTGAATCGGGTTTTCTCCGTTTTGCAGGTCGCTTTCCTCATTGATGATTGCCGCGATGCGCTCTGCGGAGGCGCGCGCCATGATCACCATGACAAATACCATGGAAAGCATCATGAGGCTCATGAGAATCTGCATGGTGTAGGTGATGAGGGTGGTCAGCTCGCCTGTGGACAGCCCGAGCACCGGATCGTTCCCAAACGCGATGATCTCCCGCGCGCCGAACCAGGCGAGCAAAAGAATACATACATTGAGGCAGAACTGCATCAGCGGCATGTTAAACGCCAGCCTTTTTTCCGCCGCGGAAAAGTCCTCGAAGATGGACTGCGAAATCGCTTCAAACTTTTTTTCTTCGTGCTCCTCGCGGATGTAGGATTTTACGACCCGAATGCCGTGCAGGTTTTCCCCGACGACGCTGTTGAGCTGATCATAGGTGCGGAACACGCGCTTGAAAAGCGGATGGACGTGCAGCATAATCATGACAATCCCGATGCCGAGCACCGGAATGACGGCAAGGAAAATAAGCGACAGCTTTGCATCGATCCGGAAGCAGAAAACCAGCGCAAAAATCATCATCAGCGGCGCGCGCACGCCCAGACGAATCAGCATTTGGTATGCGTTTTGCACATTGGTGACGTCGGTGGTCAGCCGGGTGACGATGCTTGCGGAGGAGAACTTGTCAATGTTGGAAAACGAGAACTTTTGCACATTGTAAAACATATCCCGGCGCAGGTTTCGCGCTAGTCCTGTGGAGGCCACCGCCGCGTTGCGTCCGGAGAGCACACCCGCCGCCAAGGAAAGCATGGCGGCGGCAACCATCACAAGCCCCATGCGCAGGACATAGGGCATATTGCTCTGGCTGATGCCGTAGTCAATCATATATGCCATCAGGGTGGGGATGAGGATTTCCAGTATGGATTCCAACGCGACAAACACCGAGGTGAGGATGGAAGCCTTTTTGAATTGCCGTATACCGGCGGCAAGTGTTTTTAGCATGCGTGTGTTTCCTTTCTGTTTGTGAATTTAAGAAAGAGTTTGCCCGTCCGGCATAAGCTCAGTCAAGGTTGCGCTTCATTTTCCGAATGCAGACGTAGAGAAGCTCCAGCTCCTCGAGCGTCAGGCCTTTTGTCAGAATGCCTTCAAACTCCTTGGCATTTTCAATCATCTGCGCACTGATTTTGCGCGATTTTTCCGTCAGGGACAGCCGCTTGAGTCGGGCATCGTGCGGCACGCTTTCGCGCGTGATCAGCCCCTTTTTCTCCATTAGGATGAGCACCTTGGAGGTGGTGGAGCGGGTGATGGAGAACTCCTCCTCCAAATCTTTTTGATAGATTTCCCTGTCCGCATTCGCCGCGAGAAACCCGATAATCCAGGCGTTGGTCGCGGTGATGCCGTCCTCCTGCGTCCGCTCGGACGCGTTTTCGATTTTGCGCATAATCAGGTTGTTGAGGGAGCGGATTTCGCACCCAATCGGAGGTATTCCGTCCATTTTTGCGCCTCCTTTTTGGTAAAATGATGTAGCATGTCGGACTGTTGCATGCGATACATTGTACCGCGCCGGATGCGGTTTGTCAATCGGAATAATGAGAAGATTGTGTGAAGATTATGAGAACATTGCGTGCCTGTCGGGGTTCCGGCGGCATCCGCGAAAATAAATGAGGTCTGCTCGTCAGATCAAAGCGCGCCCTCAAGGTTTGACCGCCTTGAGGGCGCGCTTTTGGGAATCCGCGAAAAAACCGGCCTCTCATTTCTCCCACAGCCGGCGCAGCAGCGGCTCAAACTGCACGCCGTGCAGCCTATCCGTGCCCTGTGCGGCGGTATAGGCAATGCAGTCGCGCACGAACGAGGCGGCGCGCGCCGCCGCATCCGCGAGCTTGTCGCCGCGCAGCAGTCCGCCGAGCAGCACCGAGGCAAAAAGATCGCCCGTGCCGGGATAATATGCCGGAATCCGAGCATGCTCAAAAAAGGCGAGCTGAGCATGCTCACAGCACAGCACCCCGACCGTGCCGCTGCCGCCGTCCACCCCGGTGAGCACGACGCGCGCGTCATAGGTCGCTTCGAGCGCGCGCACCCAGTCCGCGGTTTCGCGCGCGTCCGCCGGCAGGGCGCGCACATCGCGGCCGAGCAGGAGGGCGGCTTCGGTCAGGTTGGGGGTGATAACCGAGGCCAAATGGCACAGCTCGCCCATGCGGCGGCACATTTTCGAAGTGTAGGTGCGGTAAATTTCGCCGTTGTCGCCCATGACCGGATCGACGAGCACGATGCTCTCCGGCGCGCGCAGATGCAAAATGGCCTGCGCCACGCTGTCAATCTGCGGCTCACTGCTCAAAAAACCCGAATAGACCGCCTCGAATTGCAGCCCCAGCCGCTCATACTGCGCGAGTGCCGGCGGCACATCCGCGGTCAAGTCGTGCACATGGTAGTCCTCGATTGCCGTATGGGTCGAGAAAACCGCGGTCGGCACGGGCACGCACTGGTGCCCCATCGCGCTTGTCACCGCGATGATAGGCACGAGCGAGGACCGTCCGAAGCCCGACAAATCGTGGAGCGCTAAAATCTTTTTCTGCATACCGCACTTCCTTCTCTACTTGCTATCTCTCTATTTTACTACGGCGGCGCGATTTTTTCCATGCTCTTTTTTCGCGCGCCGTTTCACTTGTCAATCGCCGCATTTAATGGTAACATAAACATGATAGAGAACATTTTTCCGCCCGAGAGAGGAGCCCCCATGAAAAAACGTATTCCTGCACTCATCCTGACGCTTTGCCTGCTGCTTTCAACCGCGGCATTTGCCGCCGCACCGTCCGCGGACGAGCACATGCGCGGCATCTGGGTGTCGTCGGTTTATAATCTGGATTATCCCACGGCGCCCACCACGGACGCGGACGCGCTGCGCAAGCAGGCGGACACCATCTTGGACGATGTATGCTCCATGGGACTGAGCACGGTCTTTTTGCAGGTGCATCCGTCGACGGACGCGCTTTACCCCTCGAAAATCTATCCGTGGAGCCGCTTTCTGACAGGCTCTGTGGGCACCGCGCCCGCGAACGGCTTCGATCCGCTGCGCTACTGGATTGACGGCGCGCACGCGCGCGGACTGGAGCTGCACGCATGGCTCAACCCCTACCGCATCACAACCGGCAAAAAAGCCGAATGGGATGCGCTGCCCGCGTCCCACCCGGCAAAGCAGCACGCGGACTGGACCGTATCCTATAACGACAACTATTACTGGAATCCGGGGATTCCGGGCGTGATCGACCTGCTCGAGAGCGGCGTGGACGAGATCCTCACAAACTATCCCACGGTCGACGGCATCCATCTGGACGACTACTTCTATCCGGGCACGGCCTTTGACGATGCGGCGGCATACGCGCGCTACGGCGGCGGACAGGCGCTTGCCGACTGGCGGCGCGCCAACGTCAATACGCTCGTCGACCGTCTGCACACGCTCGTGCAGCGGAAAGCCCCGGCGGCCTCCTTCGGCATCAGCCCGTCGGGTGTGTGGGAAAACCGCAGCGCGGATCCGCGCGGCAGCGCGACAAGCGGCGGCAACCCCTCCTACTCCAAGGCATATGCGGATACGCTCACGTGGATCCGGCAGGGCATGGTGGACTATGTCTGTCCGCAGCTTTACTGGTATATCGGGCAGTCCGCCGCGGACTACGCGGTGCTGACCGACTGGTGGGCAAACGCGGTCAAGGGCACGGCGGTCAAGCTGTATATCGGCGAGGCGGCATACAAATGCGGCGACACCACGCAGGCGGCCGCCTGGCAGACCACGGGCGAGCTGACCCGCCATCTGCGGCTGACCGAGGCGCGCGCCGAGGTTTCCGGCAATATTTTCTTCAGCTACGGCTCGCTGCGCGACAAGAGCGCGTTCGCGAACGAAATCCGCACCTACTATGCCGCGCTGCCGTCCGCGCCCGCGCCCGAACCGGCGCCCCCTGCGGCGGAGAATCGCGTAGAGCAGCTCACCGGCATGGCCGCGTATCTGCATACGCTCGGCCTGTTCCTGCAATCGATTTTGCGCTAACTGCGCGGAAAGAAGGCATTTTTCTATGTCACAGCAACGTTACACCCTGACCCGCACCCTGACCTTCGCCCAATTTGACTGCCGCGGTGTGTCGCGCCCGTCCGCGCTGTTCGACCTCATGCAGGACACGGCGACCGTGCATGCTCACACGCTCGGGCTGGGCGGCGACGAGCTGTCCATCGCATGGGCGCTGCTGCGCATGGCGGTCGAGCAGACGCGCCCATTCTATCCCGGCGAAGCGCTCGCGTGCGAAACGGTGTTTGAGGGGGTCAAGGGCCCGAACTGGTGCCGCAGCTTTTACTTCCGCGACAGGACCGGCGCGCAGGTCGCGCGGGCATCATCCACCTGGGCCATGCTCGATGCGCAGACCCACGGGCTGCTGCGTCCGCGCGAGCGTCCGGCATGCGCGCACTGGGTCACGCCGCCGGCGGACAGCTTTGTGCCGCCGAAAAAGCTGTCGCACGACGCGCTCACTCCGCACCATGTGCACAAGGTGCGCTATTCCGATCTCGACATGAACAACCACTTAAACAACGTTAAAATCGTCGATTTGATTGCGGACGGGCTGGAGCTCGAGCGCCGCGCGGGGCAGTTCGTATCCTCCTTGCAGGTCAACTACACCGCGGAATGCCGCGACGGCGACGCGCTCACGCTGCTCACAGGGCGCGACGCGCAGGACACCCACTATATATTCGGCCGGGCAGACGGCGCGGATCGCTTTGCGGCTGCGGCGCGCCTGTCCGCTTATTCACCGGACAGAAAGGATGAATGAGCCATGGATCGCGAGGTTGAAGCAATTCTGGAGGGGATTTTGACCCATTGTGCGCCGAAATGCGTCATTTTATATGGCGAAAAGCGTTCGCTTGCAAGCGGATGCATCAAGGCGCTCGATTTTTGCGTCATCCTGCCCGCGGCGGACAAGCCCGCGCTGCTGTACGAGCTGTATATGACGATTGACGTCGAGGTGCCGTTCAACGTGCTGCTTTACACCTGCGCGGAGTGGGAGGCGCTGACCGAGGATTTCTCCAGCTATGCCTCCGCCATCTGCAAGAAGGGGACGGTGCTGTATGAGCAGAAGCCGTAAAAGAGTGGGGGACAGCCTGTTCTATTACAAATGGCTGGATAAGGCACTGGTCGATTTGCAGACGGCGCGCATTCTAATGACCTGGGGCGGAGACCATGCGATGGTTGCGTTCCACTGCCAGCAGGCGATTGAAAAAGCGCTCAAGGGCTTTCTGCTCTTCAAGACCGGCCGCCACTTCGACGGCCACAACCTGACCTATCTGTGCCGGCAGGCGACCGCACTCGATCGCACCTTTGCGGAATACCTCGACGAAAGCACTGCGCTCAACAACCTGTATATCGAAACCCGATACCCGACCGACCTGCCCTTTTCGCTGAGCGAAGCGCAGATCAGCCGACTGTATGGCATGGCGGACCGCATGTTCGCCACGATTCGCGAGCAGCTTTATAGGAGCGGCCGCCCCCATAAGATTTAACGCCGCGCGCAAGCAAAGCGCGGTATGTTCACAAAAAAAGAAGCAACCGCACTCATTTGGGGGAGTGCGGTTGCTTCTTTCGTCCGATAAGACGCGCGATATTCTGTTATTTTAACGCATAAAATTACTATTTGTTTATCAGAGAGGGGACTGCATATGATCGAAACGCAACCGGTCTGCGGACGCTTCGCACCGTCGCCAAGCGGGCGCATGCACGCGGGCAACGTGTTTTGCGCGCTGCTGGCGTGGCTGTCCGCGCGGTCGCAGGGCGGCCGCATGGTGCTGCGCATCGAGGATCTCGACCCCGAGCGCTGCACGCGCGCCTATGCCGCCCGGCTGGAGGACGATTTGCGCTGGCTCGGGCTGGACTGGGACGAGGGCGGACTTGCGGCAGGCGGGGAGTACCTGCAAAGCGCGTGCACCTCGCACTATGACGCGGCGTTTCGCACGCTCGAGGCGCGCGGCCTGCTTTATCCGTGCTTTTGCACCCGCGCCGAGCTGCACGCGGCAAGCGCGCCCCATTTGTCCGACGGGCGCGTGCTGTATGCAGGCACCTGCCGCGGTCTGACGGCGGACGAAATCGCGGCGCGCGCCGCGGTGCGCCCTCCTGCGATGCGTCTGCGCGTGCCCGAGGAGGAGGTGTGCTTTGTCGATGGTGTGTACGGCACGGTGTGCGAAAATCTGGCGCGCGAGACCGGTGATTTTCTGCTGCGCCGCGCGGACGGGGTGTATGCCTATCAGCTCGCGGTCGTCGTGGACGATGGGCGCATGGGCGTGACCGAGGTTGTGCGCGGCAGCGATCTGCTGTCCTCGACCGCGCGGCAGCTCTATCTGTACCGCGTGCTCGGGCTGACGCCGCCGCGCTTTACGCACATTCCGCTGCTGTGCGCGCCGGATGGACGGCGGCTGTCCAAGCGCGACCGCGATCTGGATCTCGGCCGCATCCGCGCAGGAAGCGCTTCGCCCGCGCCCTTTCTCGGGCAGCTTGCCTGCCTTGCCGGGCTGATCGACCGTCCGCAGTCGCTGTCCGCGCGCGAGCTGCTCCCGTACTACACCGCCGCGCGTCTGCCGCGCCAAAATATTGTGCTCTCCGCACAGGAATACCGCGCGCTGTGCGGCGCATAGATAAACGCGCGGCACTATTCGTCCCACGCGTTGCTTTGAAATTCCAGATTGTACGCGAGCATGCGCTGCAGCTTTGCGCGCGCCCGCGTCAGATGACGGCTGACCGCGGACGGACTGACACCCCACCGCGCGGCGATTTCGCGTCCGGACAGCCCCTGCGCATAATGCAGCTGCAGCACCTCCTGCTGGCGGCCGGTCAGCTCGTCGCGCAGCGCACGGGCAAAGGCCGCGCGAAACCGTGTGCGCCACGCGGTGTTATCGCCTGTGCATGCGGCAAAATAGCGCGCACACGCCGCGCGGTCAGCGGCAGCGCCCGTGAACGCAGTGCTTTTCATAGCGCGCCCTTCGGTCGTAATAGTGCTCAAGATCGTATGCCGTGCGCCGGCTTTCGCCGATCATGACGCGCAGCAGCCCGATGCGCCGCTTGATGCGGCGGCGCAGCTCGGTCTGCTCGGTGCACCGCAGCGCGCGCTGCAGCTGAATCACGCGCAGCTCGAGCACGGCGGTGTTGTGCCGGTATTCCTGCGCCATTTTCTGCAAATCCATAGGGAACCTCCTTGAACGTTTGTTCTTGTCGTAGTTACCATAATACGCACGTTTGTACGGTTTGTCAAGGGATTTCTTTCCGCACCGAGATGATTCTGGAAGTCCGCCTGAAACACGGCAAAAAGCGGCGGTATCGCAAAATGCGCGATACCGCCGCTTTTCTTGTTAAAATAAGTCACTCGCGCGCGGATAGCGGCACATAAAACCGCTTTTCGTGCCGCAGCGGCTTGTACGCCGGACGGATGATCTTGCCGCCGATTGTGATCTCCTCCATGCGGTGCGCCATCCAGCCGATGACGCGCGCGGTGGCGAAAAGCGGCGTGAGCAGCTCCTCCGGAATGCCGAGCATGCGATAGACCAGACCGGAATACAGGTCGACGTTTGCGCAAAGCGGCTTGTCCAGACCGCCGCGCACCTGTGCCATCGCGCGCGCGGTCAGCTTTTCCACGGACTCGATGAGCTCGAACTCCTTGAGGTAGCCCTTTTGCGCGGCGAGCGGGCGCGCGCTGCTTTTGAGTGAGACCGCGCGCGGATCGCTCAGCGTGTAGACCGCGTGCCCCATGCCGTAAATCAGTCCGGAGCGGTCGTTGGCATCGCGACGCAGGATGCGCAGCAGATAGTCGTAGACCGCGTCCTCGTCCGCCCAGTCGGTGACGTGCGCCTTGATGTCCTCGAACATTTCGATGACCTTGAGGTTGGCGCCGCCGTGACGCGGCCCCTTGAGCGCGCCGACCGCGGCCGCGATGGCGGAATAGGTGTCCGTGCCCGAGGAGGAGGAAACGCGCGCGGCGAACGCGGAGTTGTTGCCGCCGCCGTGCTCGGCATGGATGACAAGGCAGCGGTCGAGCAGGTGGGCCTCCTCGTCCGTGTAGGTGCCGTCCGGACGGATGAGACCGAGGATGTTCTCCGCGGTCGACTTGGTCTTGTCCGGCACATGCAAATACATGCTCGCGTTGTCAAAATAGCGGCGCTTCGCCTGATAGGCGTGCGAAATGATGACCGGAAAGCGCGCAATCAGCGAAATCGCCTGCCGCATGGTATTTTCGACCGAGGTGTCGTCCGGGTTGGGGTCGGAGGCATAGAGCGCAAGCGTCGCATAGGCGAGCTTGTTCATGATGTCCGGACTGGGCGTGCGCATGAGCACGTCCTCGGTGAAGTTCGCAGGCAGGTCGCGCGATTCCGAGATCGCCTGCCCGAAGTCGCGCAGCTGCTCCGCCGTGGGCAGCCTGCCGCAGATGAGCAGGTAGGCGACCTCGCAGTAGCCAAAGCGGTTTTCCGCCGAGATGCCGTCGAGCAGGTCGTATAGGTTGATGCCGCGATAGGTCAGACGGCCCTCGGTCGGCTCGCGCTCGCCCTCGTTGAGGACGTAGCCGTGGACGTTTGAAATGCGCGTCATACCTGCGAGCACACCGGTGCCGTCCGCGTTGCGCAGGCCGCGCTTGATGCCGTATTTTGCGTACCATGCGGGGTCGATTTGGGAATTTTCCCGGAAGGTTTCACATAGATTGTGGATGAGCCCCGGTTCCGCCTTGCCGCCAAATGCTTCCATAGCTATATTCTCCTCGCTTCGCTACCATTTTAGATGAATTTATTATACGCCGGGCTTGCAAAGCTGTCAACTTGCTAAACCACTGAAATTCGGGCCGATAAACAGCCCGGGAGGATGCAAAATGAAGAAGTTATTGTCTCTGGGTCTGATACTGCTGACGATTGTCTATGCCTTGCCGCTGGCATATCGGGCATACTATCGCGGTATAGATGCGGCGATTTCGCAAGCACAGGCTGTTCCTGCTGCAAAAACGACCGATACCCCGGTGGAAAGCACCGCCCCCGAGCAGCAGGATACCGCCGCGGCGGTGCCGCTGCCCGACAGCGGCGACATCCGCGTGCTGGTCGGCGGCGAGGTGTGCACGATGCCGCTTGAAAGCTATGTGGCCGGCGTGGTATCCGCGGAAATCTCCCCGACCTTTCCGGCCGATGCGCTGCGCGCGCAGGCGGTCGCGGCGCGCACATACGCGGTGCACAAAATGCGCACGGGCGGCAGCGCGCTGGCCGTGCATCAGGGTGCGGATGTGTGCGACGATTACCACCACTGCACCGCCTATCTGGATCTTGCCGAGCAGGCCTCCGCCCGCTGGGGCAAAAATGCGGACGACTATGAAAACGCGGTGCTGCGCGCGGTGCAGGACACGGCCGGCGAAGTGCTGACCGTGGACGGCAAACCCATCGTCGCGGTGTTCTGCGCCGCCTCGTCCGCGCGCACCGAATCGGCGGAGGACGTGTGGGGCAGCGCGATTTCCTATCTGCAATCGGTCGAAAGTCCGGGCGGCGAGGCGTGCTCCAAGTACCAAACCGAGGTCACGGTGTCCGCCGCGGATTTTCGCAAAAAGGTGCACGATACCTTTCCGTCCATTGGGGTCGACGGCGCGCCCGCGACCTGGTTCAAGGCATCCGCGCGCTCGGCGGCAGGCGGCATCAAGACCGTCGCACTCGGCGGCGTGCGCGTGCAGGGCACCGCGATTCGCGAAATGTTTGATCTGTGCTCGACGAATTTTACGGTCACCCCGTCTGCGGACGCGATCACCTTCCATGTCACGGGATACGGCCACGGTGTCGGGCTGAGCCAGTACGGCGCAAAGTACATGGCGGAGAACGGCTCGGGCTATCGCGCCATTCTGACGCACTATTATACCGGCGCGGTGATTGAGAAATTGAACGATTTGAAATAATTTTACATTCTCCTGTATAGCGCACAGCACGGCTGCCCATACTAGGCTCGGAGGTGCTGTATATGCGCAAAATGACACGCTCGTCTGCGACGCTCTCGGAGGACAGAGGATTTTATGTGATTCTGTTGCTTTGTCTGGCAGCGATTGCAGCCGCGGGCTACGTACTGTTTTTTACACCTGCCGGCTCCCAAACCGAGCCGCTCGACACGGCGGTCTTTGAGCCGACCGTGACACCGGATGATTTTCAGCCCGTGCTCGGCCAGTTCGATGACACGCCGGTAACCGCAAACGACGACGCGGCCGCCGCGGCTTCGGATGAGACCGCCCCTGAAACGTCCGTTTCCGCCGCCGACGGCACGCAGGCTGCAACAGCGGCTGCAAGCGGCGCCGCCGAGGACACCGCGCGGGAAGCCCTTGCCCAGCCGAGCGCACCTGCGTTCATCCGCCCGGTTGCGGGCGCGCTGAGCGAGCCGTTCTCGGGCGACGAGCTTGTTTATCAGCAGACCTTCGGCGACTGGCGCACCCACACCGGTGCGGATTACAGCACCGAATTGGGTGCACGCGTCTATGCCATCACGGATGGTAAGGTGTCCGACGTATCAAACGATACGCTCTACGGCACCTGTGTCACGCTCGACCATGCGGACGGTCTGCAAACCGTGTACAAGGGGCTGGGCGCAAAGGTCAAGGTGCACAAGGGCGACCGCGTCAAAGCGGGCGATGTGCTGGGTATGGTGGACGATACCAATGTCGCGGAAGCGAGCGCAGGCCCGCATCTGCACGTCGAAGCCATACAAAACGGCACGCACATCGACCCCGAAACCCTGTTTTCGCCCACCTGATTTTGCTCTATTCTTCCTCGTTCTTCACTCATTTTTTCCTCCATTTTTCTTGCGAAAAGACCCGGCAGCCAGGCTGTCGGGTCTTTTCGCCGCGGCTTCATCGCAGAAACCGATTTCTCCATGTTCTATTTTGCAAAATTCTATTGCCTGCGCGCGGTCTGTGCGCTATACTAAAGCCATGGAGGCGATTTTTTGCAACACGAACAGCTTTTACTCAAAAATCAGCTTTGTTTTCCGATTTACGCGTGCTCGCGCGAGATCATCAAGACGTATAAGCCCTTCCTCGACGCGCTGGGGCTGACCTACACACAGTATCTCGTTATGCTGGTGCTGTGGGAGCGCGGCAGCGTGACGGCGAAGGCGCTCGGCAGCGCGCTGCATCTGGATTCGGGCACGCTCACCCCGCTGCTCAAGCGGCTTGAGGGTGCGGGGCTGCTCGCGCGGGCGCGCGCGGCCGCGGACGAGCGCAGCCTTGTCGTGTCGCTGACCGCGCAGGGCGCAGCGCTCGAAAGACGGGCGGCGGACATCCCGCGGCGCATGGGCGCGTGCGTAGGACTGACCGCGGACGAGGCGGACACGCTCTATCGGCTGCTCTACCGCGTGCTGGACAACGTCGCGCACACCGAAGCGCCGCAGGAAGATTGACAAAAACGCGCCGGAAAGTCTGTGCTTTCCGGCGCGTTTGATGCGTATATTAGAGTACGAGGGAGGGGGCGGAGTATACGCGCGTGCCCATCTCCGCGTCGAGCATGTACAGACCCTTGGGGTCGCTGCCGAACAGGTCGTAGCGCTGGAGCAATTCGTCCGAGCTCTGCTCCTCTTCGCCCTGCTCCTTGACAAACCAGTCGAGGAACTGCATCGTGCGGAAGTCCTTGAGGTCGTACGCGGCGGCGTAAATCTCGTTGATGCGCGCGGTGACCTGATACTCGTGGTCGAGCGCGGTCGCGAGCGGCGTGCGGAAATCCGCATAAACGTATTCCGGCTTGGGGATGGCTTCGAGTGCGACGTGCGCACCGTTGTTCAGTACATATTTGTTGAACAGCAGCGCGTGGTCGCGCTCCTCCTGCGTTTGGATCGTGAACCAGTTGGCAAAACCGTTCAGGTTCTGCTCGGCAAAGTAGTTTGCAATGCCGTGATAGATGTAGGCGGAGTAAAACTCGAAATTCTGTTGTGCGTTGATCATGTCGACCAGTTTTTGATTCAGCATTGAAAAAACCTCCTATTCGCGGCGCGGGGTGCGCCGGGTATTATCCGATGTATATCTTCATACTATACGTTTTTTCCGACTCTGTCAAGCCGGAGATTCGTTCGCCCTTGACGGCGCGCGCCCTACGGGGTAAGATAGAAAAAACCTGTCTTTTCCAACCCCTTGAGAAAGTGAGAAGTTTTATGGTACCGCTTGACCAGTATTTTCCGTTCTGGAACCAGCTCGCCCCCGCCGATCAGGCGGAATTTGCCGACGCGGTGCATCCGCGCCGCTTTGCGCAGGGCACTATTTTACATAACGGCGCGAACGACTGCATCGGTCTGCTGCTTGTGACGAGCGGACAGCTGCGCGTGTTCACGGTATCGGGCGAAGGGCGGGAAATCACACTTTACCGCCTGTTTGAGCGCGATTTATGCCTGTTTTCCGCGTCATGCATCCTGCGCGGCGTGTCCTTTGACGTGGCGGTCGAGGCCGAGCGCGATGTGGAGGTGCTGCACATTCCGTCCGAGCTGTATCATCGGCTGATGGAGCGCTCCGCGCCGGTCGCGAACTTCACGAATGAGCTGATGGGGGAGCATTTTTCCGATGTCATGTGGCTCATGGATCAAATTCTAAACCGCAAGCTCGATACGCGGCTTGCCGCGCTGCTGCTGGAGGAGCGCCAGCTTGCAGGCAGCGACACACTGTCCGTGACCCATGAGCAGCTTGCCGCCCATCTCGGCAGCGCGCGCGAGGTCGTCACGCGCATGCTGCGTTACTTCCAGAGCGAGGGTCTGGTGCGTCTCGGGCGCGGCAGCCTGACCGTGACCGATGAGAAGCGGCTCGACGCGCTGTCCGCCGCAAGCCGCCGGTGATAAAGTCACGGTAAGCCCTCCGGCGAAGGTGTATGCTAAAAGCACATTAAGACTTCACCGAGGAGGAATAAGAATATGTCTGTTTTACCGGTTAATTCCGCAAACTTTGCGCAAGAGGTTCTGTCGTCCGATCGCCCCGTGCTGGTTGATTTTTGGGCACCGTGGTGCATGCCGTGCAAGATGCTTTCACCCGTTGTCGATCAAATCGCCGCGGCGCATCCCGAAATCGCCGTGCGCAAGATCAATGTTGACGAAGCGCCTGCGCTTGCGCAGCAGTATCAGATCATGGGCATTCCTGCACTCGTACTGTTTAAAGACGGCAAGCCGGTCGATCGCAAGGTCGGCGTGCAGCCCCGCGAGAGCATCGAGAGCATGTTCGGCTAAATAGCATTCACCAAAGCGGCGCGGCCTGAGCAGTCCTCCAATCAGGATGTTTACGAAATCATAATTGTTTCGCACACAGCCAAACGATTGCCGATGAATTGTAAATAATCCTTATAAATATCTGCACATTGAGCAGATTCTATTAGCGTTTGATTATACGCGCATGCGGCTGATGGACTGGCTTTGGAACGATATTGTTATATGGGATTTTCCAATGCTCTCCCCAATTACATGGATTATCTCCATGCAATCGGACCGGAAGCCTGTTGCAAACGCCTTGCTCAAGGATTCTCCCGCAGACTTTATTCCAAATAATTTTCCATACTGCAAAGGGCGCACAAGCTGAAATTTTCAGCTTGTGCGCCCTTTTGAGCATATCCGGCATTCATCTTTGCTTGAACCGTGTTTGCCCATAGCTTTACTGATTCGTTGTTTTACTTCTCCGGTACTCTCAGCACCTCGCCGGGGAGGATGAGAGAGAACCGGCTTTTATTGTTCAGCCGCCCCGGCTCGCTCATGGGGCAGCCCAGCTTGCCGCCGATGTCCTTCTTGCCGGTAACGGGCTTGCCGTTTTCATAGTACATCCATTTGCCGGCATCGTTCATCGTCTAGCCCTGCGCCGTATCGCTGAAAATCGCCAGCTCCACAAAGCGGCGCACAGCAGCGGACACCTCGGCTCTTGTGGCTGTACCCTGCGGGTCATAGAGATTATTGCTCTTGCCCTGAATGATGCCTGCCATCTGGATGCGCTTTACGGACGGAGCCGCCCACACACCAATCTTGGCATTGTCCGCATAGATGTTCTGCGCGTGAACCTCCGGAAGCTTGCATCCAATCGCTGTGGCAGATCTGTCCATAATAGCAGCCATCTGCTCACGGGTCACAAGATCGTCCGGGCCAAACTTGCCGCCGCCGATGCCAACCAGAATGTTGTTTTTCACGCCCCATTCGATATAGCCCATGTAGTAGGCGTCGGCTTTTACGTCAGTGAAACTCGACTGCTTATAGACGCTGATGCCGGCATTTGCCAAACGTCCGAGCGCTGTTACAAACATTCCCCGCGTCATGGAACCGCCCGGGCTGAAGGTGGTGGAACTGGTGCCGGTCATAAGACCGCGGTTTGCGACAAAGAGAATATCATCCTTTGCCCAATGACCGCCGATGTCGGTGAAGTTGAAGCTGGCTTTGTAGGCTACACCGTAAGAGGAGAAGTGATTGGTGGAAAACACCACCGTCCCGCGCTTTGCATCGTAGCCGGAATCGGTAAGGTAGGTTACCTTGCCTTTTGCGTCCACATAGACGGCGCAGACGTTGCCTGCGAGTTCACCCTCTTGCAGGGTATAAGGAATTTCCACGTTGACGCTTCCCGTGCCAAAGTCGGTCACGGACTTGCCGCTGCCGTAGAGTGCCTTGAGGTCATATGCAGGACGATTGCCAATGGCGGCCTTTGCATCGCCAGACAGCTTTGTATTGTCCATGCGGGTGGCGGAAAGCTGTACATCGGCCTTTGCCTGCCGGTTGATCTCCGTTACCGCCGCAAGATTCATGCCGATGGTAAGGTCGGGACGGTCAATGACAAGCTGAACACGGGCAATCTTGTTGCCGATGACCTGCTCCTGTGTGGTCTTGGGCAGCCTGACTGTCACGGTATCTGCGTTTTTACCGCCGGTGGTGACATGGATCACCGCTGTGATGTCGCCTGCGTTCACGTCTTTTTTTGCCGCTTCTGCCTTGGCGTCTGCAATGGCGTCTGTGATGTTTTTGTCGGTCAGACTGACGCTGGCATTGCCCTTATTGTCTACCGCGGCTTTGTTCTCTGTACTGCCGGTGACCGGCTCAGTTGGCTTGGTGGACGGAGTGGCTGTGGAACCGCCGCCACCACCGCCGCCACCTCCTTTATCACCACCTCCGTTATCGGATAGCTTGGCGATGGTTGCGTCAATTCCAATTCCACCGCTCTCTTGATGGAGCGTCAACTTGAGAGTACCCCTGATAGAGCCTTTTGCAGAGGCGGTTGCCTGCGTTTTTGTAAATTCATTCGTATGATCCCATGCCACGGTCACACCATAGAGTGAAGCGGCTTGTGCGACACTTAAAATATCCGCCGCCGTTGTACTGTTGGAAAATGACATCCGGTTGATTGCCGCCATCATCGCAGTCTTTGCTGCGGCAAGCTTTTGCGCGTCGGTAAGCCCTGCGCTGCTTTTGGTCAGCGTCAAATTCGCGCCTGTGATAGCGGCGTTTGATACGGTAACCTCAGTAATTGTGCCGCTGTCATAGCCGGTGTAGCTGACTGCAATGGTATAGCTCCCGGCAGGAACATCCGTAATGCTGTAGCTGCCGTCTGTCGCTGCTGTCACCACATTGCCCACATTACCGCTGCTGTTTTGAAGCTGCAAGCTTGCGGGGATGCCCGCGCCGGTATCGCTGCCCTTAATAGTGCCGCTGATGGCATAGGTGGGGGTACTGCTTACCTTAAAGGTGGCATTGACGGTGACCGCATAGTCGGGCATGGTGAAACTGCCGTTTGTAACCGTCACCATTGTGCTTGTTTCTCCGGTTTTGTAAACCGAAATGGTATCCAATTCATAGCCGCTGCTTGCCGTGGGCGCGACGGTGATGGTTTCGCCCTTCACTGCGGAGGGAACCGTTGCGCTGCCCACCTTCACAGTATAGCTGCCGTTGGCAGCGGTGCTGGCGGTAACGGGGCTGGCAAGGCGTACAGTGTTGTCCGAATCAAGCCGCATCACTCGACCGCAGTCTGTGTCATCAAAGCTGAATTTTTCAAGGTCGGTAGCAGACAGTGTGTAGCTGTCGGTACCTTTTAACAGCTTCATATAATTAGACGGCGCACCTGTCGAGTAGCTAATGCCAATAATATTTGAAAGCGCCGAGGCAATTGTAACAGGGGTATCTGTGTTCCCAATGAAAAGATTTGACGAAATATTGTTTACTGCCGCATTGCCCGAAATTTGGACATCTCCCGAAAGCGTCATAGTGCCGTTATTATGCAGAAGACCGGCGCAAAGTCCAGCGGTATTGGTATTATCGGTAATACTTCCGCCGAGCATTGTAAAAGTTCCTGTATTGTATACTGCTCCCCCGCTGGAATTACTTGTGGTAACGGTATTCTTGGTAATGGCACCGCCGTACATCGTTATAGTGCCTGAATTCATGACACCGCTGCCGGCGCCGGTGACAGAATTTTCGGTGATGCTGCCGCCGTAAAAATTCACCGTGCCATGGTTGTAAATACCGCCGCCGAAATAAGTACCCATAATGGGGTCTCCATAGCCGCCGGTAATCTTGCCTGTTTCTTTACAGTCGCAGATATTCAAAGCCCCATTTGTGTTGACCGAAATAACCGGGATTTTTTTGCCATTTGCGTCCAGCTTGTGGCCGTTCAGACAGAGGTTCACGGTCTTGCCGCTTCCAACGACGATTGAACTCCCAAGGGTGATGTCGCTGTCAAGATAGTAATTGCCTGATTCAAGCCCGCCGCCGGTGCTTGTTAGCTTGGTGTAGGGGATATCGGCGCTATGCTCTGTGTGGTCGCCGCCGCTCACGCTGCCGCCACAGACGCAGTGGGCGTGGGGTAGGATCACCGCAAACACCGCAGCATGATCGTCCTTCACCGTGGCGGCATAGTTTTTGCCGTCATAGCTTGCCGTTGCCGCAATGCCTGTGGAATCGCCCGGAAGGTAAACATATACCTTGCCCTTGCCATCGGTGCCCAAAATGCTTTTTGCCCCGGCCATGTTGTAGGTGTAGGTCGTGCCGCCGCTGGTAAAGGTCATGGTGCTCACGTCCGTGCCGCCTGTGGTGTCGCTCGGCACGGTAAAGGTTGTTTTATAGACATTATCACCATTGGCATTCATTGGAGTGTTCCAAATTGAGGTTGTCACTATATTGCCGCCGCTAATAACGATGTTTTCAGTCGTGCCGCCCCATTTACCGGTACCTGCGCCGATGCCGGCGGCCGCCTGGCCGCCGGTTGCCGTGACGGTGCCGCCGCTGATGGTGATATGGCTGCCGCTGCCTCCGGCCTGGAAGTTGTGGCCGCTGCCGCCGCCGATGCCCGCACTCCAGTAACCGCCATTCGCCGTGACGGTGCCGCCGCTAATGGTGATATGGCTGCCGCTGCCACCGCCGTAGTTGGTTGTGGAACCAGATTTGTCTCCGCCGCCGCCAATACCCGCAGCCAGGTAACCGCCGGTTGCCGTGACGGTGCCGCCGCTGATGGTGATGTAGCTGCCGGCGGCACCGCCGCCGGTTGCTGCGGCTGTGCCGCCGATACCCGCGCCACGGCTGCCGCCGGTTGCGTTTAATGTGCCGGTGCCAGTTATGGTGAGCATCGTACCCGCCGCCGTAGTATCCTTTTGCAGTCCGGCGCAATAATTGCCGCTCTTAAGAGTGTTCACGCTGCCGTCGGCAATGGTGAGTTTCACCGCTCCGGCAGTATCGGTGATTTTGAATGCTGCCGCATTTTCAGTGCTGCTTACGTCGATGTTCACGCCGTCAAGGGTGATGTTCGCCGCCGAGGTGACCACGATGCGGTTTGTGGTGGAAGTCTTGTTATCCGCCATTCCAACGGTATATTCACCCGCCGTGCCAAAGGTCAGTATGCCGTCGGTATAAGTCGGCGCAGCACCATCTTCGTCTATGCTGACCGCAAAGTCACCGTAGGTTGCAGAAGTACCTGTCCGCAGTGCCATCATAAGAGGCTGTGCACCCACCGCCACAATAATTTGCGGTAGGGCAGCGCTCACGGTATAGCCCTCTATCACCGGCGTAAATACATAAACGCCCTCGGCATCCATGTCATATTCCGACTCGGCTGCCCATGCAACCGGAATATCCACGGTTTTTTCCTTCCGTTGGGGGGCAGCTGCTTCTTGTTGCTCCTTCACATCTACTTGCAGGGCAGAGCCGCTGGTTGCCTCTGTCAAATTGTCCGGGTTCCCTGAATCCTGTGCGGGTTCCGCCGTTGTACCGCTGTCGGAAGGCACGACCGTTTTCACTGTCGCTGTCAGGGTTTCAGGCAGCCCTAAATCCTCAATCGCTTTACCGGTCGGTACGGACTTTTCTGTTTCGGCAAGCGGTGCAAATGCGATAATTTCTCCGCTCATACCGATTGAATCGTCCGCTTCTTCCGCCATAGTCGAAAGTGGGAATATGGTCAGAACCATGCACACCGAGAGCCAAATGCTTAGCATTCTTTTTCTCATGTTATCTTTATCCTCCTATTTTGATATTTTTTCGGCCAGTAGCATACGCCCACATCCAGTGAACGGGGCTTGTCCAAATGAAAATCGGCACACCGGCAATACCAGCATTGCTGTAAGCCCTCCGGTGTATCGCCTCTCGGCTCAAAAGCCGGACAAATCTGTTTGGGCCACACATTGCCTTCCGCATTGGGGGCAGAAAGGGGCGTATCCTCCTGCCTGCGCCGTCGATTTTCCATGCTATCACGCTCCTTTACGCTGGAATAAATGCAGATTTTCCTACAAGTTACAGCAAAGAGGTTATCATAAGAAAAAGAAAAAATGAGCCCTTACACTTAAAAGGCTCATTTTTACACTTAAAAAACTGATGTGAAATTAAAATTGGCTCTTGACAAACAAAAATGATCGTATTTTCAAACCAGAAGGCGCACCCGGAAAACACCCTTTTCTATCTTATATAGTAGCTCGCCGTCATACTTTTTTGCAAAAGCTATAACGCTCTTGCTGCCGATGCCGTGATCCTTTTGTCCGGCAATGGGATAGCCGTTTTCATCAAGGGCGGTATCCGACCCACAGGGGTTTTCCATCTCCAGCAAGAGCCGCCCCACGCTTCGGCAGGTAAAATAGAGATAAGGCTTTGTTCCGTCGGTAAGCCTTCCACAAGCGTGAATTGCATTTTCCAAAAGGTTTGATACCACCATGGACAGCTCCAAGGAATCCACGGTCAGCTCTCTTGGAATATCCAGCTGGGTCTCTGTGGAAATACCCGCCTGCTCTGCCAGCGCCGCATAGTGGCAGACAGCGGCATTGACCGCGGGATTTTCGCAGTAAACCTTGCTGATTTTGTGCGGTACTTGATTCTGATGATGCAACAAAGCAGTGGCTTCATCGTTTTTTCCCTGCGCTAACAGCTCCAGAAGCACGTTGTTGAAATGGCGTCGGTCATGTGCGGTGCGGCTGTTCTGCGCCGACACTTCCTCCATAAGCTCCAGCCGCTGCGACATATTGTCAGCGGCCAGTTGCAGATATTCCCACTCCGCCTGCATTTTCTGGTTTTCCTCTTTCACTTGAAACTCCCGCTGGAGATTTTTAAGCGAGAGCAAAATAGAGCCGTAAGCCGCAAGGCCGATAACGATCACCAGAAGCAATGGTATCGCTTGCTCTGTCAGCATGACGACGACATCGTCCGCAGACAGAACATAGTAAGTGAATGTGATGTAAAGCCCCAACGCCACAGCGAAGTATGCCGTCCAATGCTCTACCGCCTGCCGGTACAGCGGGCGCACATAGCGAACCAAAATCAGCAGGAAAATGCCAAACAGAATTGCACGCAGCAGCGAGTTGGCGTAGGCGGGATAAGGCAAATGTCTGCCGATTTCAAAGCTGAGGATAATCACGATGTCGCTGATGTTCTGGACGGTGATATAAGAAAACAGCCACTGCATGAAGGTATCCTTGAACATCGGCCGCACCGCAAAGCAAAGCACCGCAAACAGAACAATATCCAGCTTTGCAAGCAGGGTCAGGTTTCCGCTGAGATAACAGTAAACCGCCGTACCTAAATCAGCGGCGAGAATGCCCAGCATCGTCAGCAGTGTGACCTTTTTGGAGTATTTCGGCTGTAAAAGTGTCATCATCAGCAGAACATTGGCAGTGGTAGAAATCGCTGCCCGAAATAATTCCGGAAAATATTCACTCATTTGCATACCCCCTTTGCCATCAAGTAGTCCATATAGGCATCTCTTACCGCAGGGTATTGCTTCGCCGCAATCGGCACAATTTTGCCGCCGTATAACGTGAAGCTATCCCTGGTGAAGCGCTCCACCCGGCGCAGATTGATGAGAAACGAGGTGTGGCATTGCAGAAAATGCCTGTCCTTCAAAATAGATGCACAGTATTCTGAAAAATTCTCACGGAAGGTTCGGCTGGATACTTCTTCACCAGTTGTCAAGGTGAAGATGGCAGCATGGTTGCGGTATTCACAGCAGATAATATCCGACAGCTTTATCACCCGCAGGCTCGCTGCTGTTTTGATGGCAAAGGTCTGATCCTCCGCAAGGTCTGCTTTCGAAATGGCGAGGGTCAGTGTATCAAATAGCTGCTGTTTTTCAATGGGTTTAATGAGATAGTTGATCGGGCTTGCCGCATATGCTTGCAGCGCAAATTGCGGCTCGGTGGTAGCATAGATAATTTGCGCCTCACGATCGAGGCGGCGTATTTCTTTACCCAACTCCAGGCCGTTCACCATGGGCATGACAATGTCCAGTATGTAAAGGTGAAAGCGCTCAGACTCCATCGCGGTCAGCAGTTGATCCGGGTGAGGAAACTCCTGAATCTCTGCTTCCTCCGAATGGGCATTAAAGTATTCTTTTATGTATTCGGTGATGATATCCAGCTCTCTCGGCTGGTCGTCACAGATCGCAATACGCAGCATAGCGGTCACTTCCTTCCGGTGTGTTCTTTTCGTGGGGCAGAAGGCTTTTGGGCATCGGCAGGAATGGCCCATGAGCGTCCAAAACGGCCCCCGGAATGCGTCCGGCTTGGCAGTATTGATGCACGCGCCGTTCTGATACGCCCCATTTGTAGGACGCTTCCCGTGCTGAGATATATCCCTGCAAAC
>CAZOJP010000023.1:0-34081 GCA_964580155.1 uncultured Intestinibacillus sp.
GGCAAGCTCGTGCTGCGCGGGTGCGACTTCGTTGTGCTTGGTCTTGGCGAGAATGCCGAGCTTCCACAGCTCCTCGTCCAGCTCCTTCATGTAAGCGGAGACGCGCGGCTTAATCGTGCCGAAATAGTGGTCATCCATCTCCTGTCCCTTGGGGCACATGGCACCGAACAGCGTGCGGCCGGTGTACAGCAGATCCTTACGGCCGTTATAATACTTCCTGTCGATGAGGAAATATTCCTGCTCCGGGCCCGCGGTGGTGTTGACGCGCTTAGCTTCCGTGTTGCCAAACAGACGGAGGATGCGCATCGCCTGTTTGCTGATTGCGTCCATCGAGCGCAGCAGCGGTGTTTTCTTGTCGAGCACCTCGCCCGAGTAGGACAGGAACGCGGTCGGGATGCACAGCGTGCCATCCTTGATGAACGCATAGCTCGTCGGATCCCACGCGGTGTAGCCGCGCGCTTCAAAGGTTGCGCGCAGACCGCCGGATGGGAAGGAGGAGGCATCGGGTTCACCCTTAATAAGCTCTTTGCCGGAAAACTCCATGATGACGTTACCGCCCTCGGTCGGGGAGATAAAGGAGTCGTGCTTTTCCGCGGTGATGCCGGTCATCGGCTGGAACCAGTGGGTGTAGTGGGTCGCGCCCTTGGACACCGCCCAGTCTTTCATCGCGTTGGCGACGATGTTGGCAACAGCGGAGTCGAGCACCTTGCTCTCGATGATGGTCTTCTTCAGCGCCTTGTAAACGTCCTTGGGCAGACGCTCCTTCATGACATTCTCGTTGAATACCATGCTGCCGAAGATTTCCGGAATACTGCCGTGTGTTGATTCGCTCATTATGATATGCCTCCTAAGAAATTTAGGTTTATCCTTATCAAAAGCTCTTAAAATAAAAATGGCGCCGCAGGCTTTCCGCCTACAGCGCCCTTGCTGTCTGTACTGTAAATTATAGTGTTCTCCGCCCGCTTTGTCAACCCAAAAACGCACGTATTTCGTCAGAAAGTTTATGTTTATCGTTTATAGTGCGTTTTTTGGCAAAGGAACCGGCGATTTCTATGCAAAATGCAGAAATCTCAAAAGCCACTTTTTATGTTCTGATTCTTTTTCCCTGCTTGCATTAAAATGAACGCAGGATCACAGCGGCACCGCAGCGTTTTGCGCGGTGTGCGGCGCGGCACAAGCATCTTTTCCAGCCGCTTTTTCCTTGCACGGGACTCGCAGCACAGTACCGCCCGGCCTGTGTAAAAAATAAGACAAAAAAGCCCTGTATTTTCTCCTAGCCATGTGCAAAATAGCATGACAAATTTTGCGCTAAATATGGTATACTGATGGTGTATGAGTTTTGCCCGAAGATAGAGAACGGGCAGACATGTGCCATTTGGGTTTTTGGCAACATAAAAGAAGGAGTGGACGGACTTTGAAATTGCCCTTCACAAAAATGCATGGCTGCGGCAACGACTATATCTATTTTAACTGCTTTGCGCACGACGTACCGGATCCCGAGGAGCTGAGCATCCGGCTGTCGGATCACCACTTCGGCATCGGCGGCGACGGCCTCATCCTCATCTGCCCTTCCGGCACCGCAGACGCGCGCATGCGCATGTTCAATGCCGACGGCAGCGAGGGCAAGATGTGCGGCAACGGCATCCGCTGTGTCGGCAAATATCTCTACGACAACGGCATGGTCGACGGCCGCGAGCACATCACCGTCGAAACGCTGTCCGGCATCAAGGCACTGACGCTTTTTCCGGAAAACGGCGTAATCGAGACCGTGCGCGTCGACATGGGGCCCGCGCGGCTCGCACCGCAGGACATCCCGGCCTATCTCGACGGCAGCCGCGTGGTCGGTGTGCCGCTCGTGGTGGACGAGCGTGTGTATCACATCACCTGCGTGTCCATGGGCAACCCACACTGCGTGATTTTCTGCAAGGAGGATGTCGACCTGCTCGACCTCGAGCATCTCGGCCCGAAGTTCGAGCACAATCCGCTCTTCCCCGAACGCATCAACACCGAATTTGTCAACGTGCTGGGTGCGTCCGAGCTGAAAATGCGCGTATGGGAGCGCGGCAGCGGCGAGACCTGGGCATGCGGCACGGGCGCGTGCGCATCGGGTGTTGCGGCCTGCCTGAACGGCCTGTGCGAAAAGGATCAGGACATCACCATCCATCTGCGCGGCGGCGATCTCGTTGTCAACTACACAGACGAGACCGTTTGGATGACCGGCAGCGCAACCAAAGTATTTGAGGGGGTTATTGAAATATGACAAAGTATATTTTCGTGACCGGCGGCGTGGTCTCCGGTCTTGGTAAGGGCATCACGGCGGCATCACTCGGCAGACTGCTCAAGAGCCGCGGACTCAAGGTTGCGGCGCAAAAGCTCGATCCGTACATCAACGTGGATCCCGGCACGATGAGCCCGTTCCAGCACGGCGAGGTGTTCGTCACCGAGGACGGCGCGGAAACCGACCTCGACCTCGGTCACTACGAGCGCTTCATCGACGAAGATCTCAACAAGTTCTCCAACCTCACGACCGGCAAGGTCTACTGGAACGTGCTCAACAAGGAGCGCGCGGGCGAGTATCTCGGTGAAACCGTGCAGGTCATCCCGCACATCACAAACGAGATTAAGTCCTTCATCTACTCGGTCGGACAGAAAACGCAGGCGGACATCGTCATCACCGAAATCGGCGGCACCACGGGCGACATCGAGTCGCAGCCCTTCCTCGAGGCGATCCGTCAGGTCGCGTCCGAAGTCGGCCGCCGCAACTGCCTGTTCCTGCACGTCACGCTTGTGCCGTTCATCTCGGGTTCGGATGAGCCCAAGTCCAAACCCACCCAGCACTCGGTCAAGGAGCTGCGCGGATTGGGCATCCAGCCGGACATCATCGTCGCGCGCGTCGATCGCCCGCTGGACGAGGACATCAAGCGCAAAATTTCGCTCTTTTGCAACGTCGCACCCGACTGCGTCATCGAAAACCGCACGCTTCCCGTGCTCTATCAGGCGCCGCCCATGCTTGAAGAAAGCCATCTGTCTGACATCGTGTGCCGCGAGCTGTCCATCAGCGCGACCAAGGGCGATATGTCGGGCTGGCACGAAATGCTCGACCGCATCGCAAGCCGCAAGGGCCGCGTCAAGATTGCGCTCGTCGGCAAATATGTCAAGCTGCACGACGCGTACCTGTCCGTTGCGGAGGCATTGCAGCACGGCGGCTACGAAAACGGTGTGTTCGTCGACATCGACTGGGTCGATTCCGAGGAAATCAACGAAGCGACCGCGGACAAGCTGCTGTCCGACTGCGACGGCATCATCCTGCCGGGTGGCTTTGGCGAGCGCGGCATCGAGGGCATGGTCTACACCGCAAACTATGCGCGCGTCCGCCGCATTCCCTTTTTCGGCATCTGCCTCGGCATGCAGATTGCAGTCATGAGCTTTGCGCGCAATGTCATGGGCTTTGCCGACGCAAACTCCAGCGAATTTGATGCCGACTGCGAGCACGCGGTCATCGATCTCATGGAGAGTCAGCAGGGTGTTGCTAAAAAGGGCGGCACCATGCGTCTGGGCACCTATCCGTGCAAAATCCGCCCGGGCACGCAAATGGCGGCAGCGTACGAAACCGAGCTCATCTCCGAGCGCCATCGCCACCGCTACGAATTCAATAACCGCTTCCGCGAGGATATCGAAAAAGCCGGCATGGTGATTTCGGGCACCTCGCCCTCCGGTGAGCTGGTTGAAACCGTCGAGATCCCCGGCAACGACTTCTACGTCGGTGTGCAGTATCATCCCGAATTCAAGTCCCGTCCCAACCGCGCGCATCCGCTGTTCAAGGCGTTTATCGGGGCTGCTATGAAAAGGAGCAATCACGAATGAACCTCAACAAGAACTTTCAGAATATCGCGGACAGCTACCTGTTTTCGACCATCTCGCACAAGGTCGCCGCGTTTGGTGAAGCCCATCCGGACGCGCCGATCATCCGTCTGGGCATCGGCGATGTGACGCTGCCGCTTGCACCGGCCGTCATCGAAGCCATGCAGCAGGCGCTGTACGAAATGAGCGTGCAGCAGAGCTTCAAGGGCTATGGCCCGGAGCAGGGCTATCTGTTCCTCAAGGAGGCCATTCACAACTACTATGGCGAGCGCAAGATCTGCCTCAATATCGACGAGGTATTCATCTCCGACGGCTCGAAGAGCGATATCGGCAACATTTTAGATCTGTTTTCGGTCGACAACACCGTGCTTGTGCCCGATCCGGTCTATCCGGTCTATGTGGACACCAACACCATGGCCGGCCGCAAGATTGTGTTCATGGACGCGAACGTGGAAAACGGCTTCCTGCCGCTGCCCGATCCGTCGGTTCATGCAGACATCATCTATCTGTGCTCCCCGAACAACCCGACCGGCGCGGTCTATGACCGTGCAGGGCTCAAGGCATGGGTGGACTATGCAAACGAAAACCATGCGGTCATCCTGTTTGACGCGGCATATGAGTGCTTCATTGAAGACGAAACCCTGCCCCGCTCGATTTATGAAATCGAGGGCGCGCAGACCTGCGCAATTGAGTTCTGCTCGTTCTCCAAGATGGCAGGCTTCACGGGCACGCGCTGCGGCTGGACGATTGTTCCGCTTGCGCTCCAAAACGAGGGCATGAGCCTGAACAAGATGTGGCTGCGCCGCCAGACGACCAAATTCAACGGCGTGCCCTATGTTGTGCAAAAGGGCGCGGCGGCGGTGTTCAGCGCACAGGGTCAGCAGCAGATCGCGGAAAACCTCGCCTACTACAAGGAAAACGCACAGGTGCTCGCGCGCACGCTTGACGAGCTGGGTATCTGGTACACCGGCGGCAAAAACTCTCCGTATCTGTGGCTCCGCTGCCCGAACGATATGGACAGCTGGGACTTCTTCGACTTCCTGCTGGAAAAGGCCAATGTGGTCGGCACGCCGGGCGCAGGCTTCGGCAAGAACGGCGAAAAGTTCTTCCGTTTGACCGCATTCGGCGACAAGGCCGCAACGCGCGAGGCTGCAGGCCGTCTCAAAAAACTGCTTGGTTGAGCATCTATTTGGCAAAGCCGGTTCCAACTGGAACCGGCTTGCTCTTTCCATATGCTGAAAATGCAACAAAATCGTTATATTTCCGCGATTCCTTGCACTTTTACCGCAATCGCTTTATAATATTGTAGGGTTTTAGTGTGGCACCGCTTCAGGCGGAAGCTGTGTTTTATGCGGTGCTGCCTGAAGCAAGAAACGGAGAATCACAAATGAAGCGAACCAGACTGGCGGCAGCGCTCTTGCCGCTGCTTTTTCTCAGCGCATGCGGAGCACAGACGAGCGAAAAAGATCTTTTCGCAATGAATACCGCCATGCAGCTCAAAATCATCGGCGCAAAAGCCGAGGAGCTTGCCATTTCCTGCGAGCAATATATCAATTCCCTCGATGCGCTGCTGTCGCGCACGAATGCGCAAAGTGTCCTGTGGAAGCTCAATCACGGGGAGCCGGCAGAGACGGACACCCTCTATCCCTATGTGGCCAAGGCATGCGAAATGGCGAAGACGACGGGCGGCGCCTATGACCCGACCGTCGCGCCGCTCACCGATTTGTGGGGCATCGGCACGGACCGTGCGCACGTGCCCGCGCAAAGCGAGATTGACGCGGCACTTGCCAAAACCGGACTGGATCGCGTAACGCTGGAGGATTCGTCAAAGCGCATCACACTTGCCGCGGGCACGGAGCTCGACCTCGGCGGTATCGCGAAGGGGCAGGCGGCCGACCGGTGCGCTGCCATCGTGCGCGAGGGCGGCGCCAGCGGTCTGCTCGCGCTCGGCGGCAACATCTATGCGGTCGGCACGAATCAGGGCAAGCCGTGGAAAATCGGCATCGCCGATCCCGATAACAGCGCGGCTTATGTCGCGACCGTGGAGCTGACCGACCTTTCCGCGGTCACAACGGGCGATTATGAGCGCTACTTCGAGCAAAACGGTGTGCGCTACCACCATGTATTCGACCCCGCGACCGGCTATCCCGCACAAACCGATGTGCGCAGCGTGACCATTCTGGGCACGGTTTCCGCGGAGTGTGACGCGTATTCAACCGCCCTGTTCGTCATGGGACGCGAAAAGGGTCTGGAGTTTAGCAACGCGCACGATATCGCCTCGATTTTCATCACGAAGGATCGGAAGATTTATACAAGCGACCTCGTCGCGTCGCTCACCGAGCTGCGCATCACCGGAGAGGGCTACCGCTATGCGCAGTAGGGTGCTGCGCGTGGGTGATGGCGTGATTATCGCGCTCGTGCTGCTGCTCGCGGGCGCAGTCGCCGCGCCGTTCGTGCGCGCGCCGTCGCAAGCGCTCTACTGCGATATCAGCCGCAACGGCACGCGCGTGCAGCGTCTTCGGCTTGCGGCCGGCTATACCGATCTCATCCGCGTGGAGGGCGATCGGGGCGACCTGCTCGTGCAGATTGACGGAGAGCGTGTCGCCATTATGGAGGCGGATTGCCCCGATCAGGTGTGCGTGCGCACCGGATGGCTGACGCGTGCCGGTCAGAGCGCGGTCTGTCTGCCCAACCGCGTCATCGTCAAGCTGACCGGCGCGGCGGACGAGGACGACGTTGACGCAATTGTCGGCAGCGTGGGCTGAGGAGGGTGCATGAAAACCAAACGTTTGACCCTGTGCGCGCTGCTGACCGCGCTCGCGCTTGTGCTTTCCATCGTGGAAAAATGGATTCCGCTCGGTCTGCTCGTGCCCGTTCCCGGCATTAAGCTCGGGCTTGCGAATGTTGTCACGATGTTTGCTCTGACAACGCTGCGAAAACGCGAAGCCGCCGCCATCTTGCTGTGCCGCGTGACGCTTGCCTCGCTGTTTGCGGGCAGCGTGACCGGCTTTCTGTTCGGCCTGCTCGGCGGCACGTTTGCACTCGTCACGATGGCGCTGCTGCTGCGCCGCGAGGGACGCTGGTTCTCCCTGCTGGGCATCAGCGTGGCAGGTGCCGCCGCGCACAATATCGGGCAAATCTGCGCGGCGATGCTGTGGCTCGGCACGGCCGATGTGCTCGGCTATCTGCCGCTGCTGCTCGTGTCGTCCATCCCGATGGGACTGCTCACCGGAACCGTGTGCCGCAGCGTGCTCTGTCACTTAAATAAAATTCAATTTTTGCAGCAGAATGCGGCATAAAACGCCGACCTCCTTGTCATACTAAGCACAAATTACAAGGAGGTAAGGTCATGAAAAAATTTCTTTCACTGGTGATGGCGTGTGCTTTGACCGCGTCACTGCTGGCGGGCTGCGGCACGAAAAATAATGCGCCGATGGACGACGTCAACACACCGGCATCCGACAGTAACGGTGCGACCGGTGACACCGTCACCGGTGACGGCAATATTATGACGGACGGCGACACCAATACGGCCACACCGTCTGTTCCCAATGACGATGTCGTTGGCAGCGATGTCCCGGGCGTGCCCGATGCGACAACGGACAATGATGCGGTCACAACGCCCCCGGTCACAAGCGTGCCCAACGCGAAACCGTAACAAAGAAAAGCGTCTGAAAGTTCCCTTTCAGACGCTTTTTCTTTATTTTATGATGCTCTTTACTTCCATGTAGTAGCGCTTTTCGTGTGCCTCGCCCATGGAGAAGGTCTTGCGCGGCAGCACCCCATCGATAACGACGCCGCGGAACAGATCGTTCTTTTCGATATCGGGCAGCAGGAAGCCCATGTTGCCTGCCTTAGTGCCGAGCGACTCAACCACCTCTTCGCCGTGGATGTAGTCGATTTTCGCCTGCGGATGCGCGTCCAGATACGCATCGAGGAAGGCTTGCAGCGACGCAAGCGGCAGCGCATAGGGGGAGCCCTCGACCGTAAGTACACCGCGCTTGTTTTCTGCGAAGAAGGGGAATGCCTGCGCCCCCGCCGGTGCGCGATCCGTGATCGCCGCCTTACAGCCGAGCTGCGTAAAATACGCGGTCGCGGCGGTTAGCAGCTCGTCCGCATCGACACCGAACATCACGCGGTGGATAGGCTCGATCATCAGGCTCTCGTCGTGCACGTTGACAACCTCGACCAGCGCAAAGCGCGCGGGATGATCGGCGTGCTCCGCAACAGGCAGCGTCTTCTTCAGGTCGTCCCAATAGGCCTTCGCGGTCGCCATCGAGTGGTTGCCGTCGCCCACCGCGAAAGGCAGCAGCGCGAGATCCTCGGTCAGCGCATACTTGCTGTTGAAGGCTTCGCGGTCGCACAGCGCCTCGAGCGCGGCTTCAATCGCGTCGGTCTGCGCGCCCTGCGGAATAAACCAGCCCGTAATATGTCCGCCGTCCAGCATGAGATCGGTGTCGTAGGCCTTTTGCAGCTGCTCGGTTTGCGCGAACAGCGGCTCGATGATGGCGCGTGCGGGATCGTCGATGAGCAGCATGATGTGCGGCAGCTCGACGGACGCACCCTGGCGCACCTTGAGACGGGGCGGGATGCGCTCGACGACGGTTTTCTCGGTCGGGCGGATGAGCGACTGCGAGCCGGGCTTGTATTCATACGCTTCAAGATCGACCGCAAGCATCAGGCCGCGGCGCGGACTCGTGCCGCCCGACCAGCGCTCCGTCAGGATCATGCCGGCAGGCAGCTCGACCAGCGTCCCCTCCGCGAGGTAGCGCTCCATCGTGCTGTGGATGTCCGCGATGCGCGTATCCACGTCCGCGTCCTCCAGATAGATTTCGGGCAGCGTCACGCGCAGCGCAGACGGTGCGTCGCCGACGAGTGCATCGGCACGCGCCCAGTAATCGGGCTGTGAGGTGTACTGATCGCAGGCGACGACCGCCCATTTTGATAGATCGGTGCCGCTTTTGGGCAGCAGAATGTGGGGCACACGGGTGCAGCGATTGGACATAAGAATTCCCTCCATCGATTGTGACGTATTCTCAAAAAGCGCCGTGCCATTGGGCGCGTGCGAATTGCAAGAACCTGCAACGCGGTGCGGCGCAGGGCACCGATGCCTTCGCGCTGCGGTATTATCACTAGTATAACAGAAAAAAACGTCGAAGTACAACCGCATCCGCGCATTTCATTGCATATAAAAAAGCGAAGGCGCATGGCGCGCACCCCCTCCAAAATCCTCCCATTTTCCACATCAATTGCTTGTAATATTCGTTTTTTTTACGCACACAATACTAACAGCAAAACCCCACAGAGAAAAAACAAACAAACAAAGGAGAGTAAAGATTATGGCGAACTCGAATAAAAGCGGTAGCAATCAGGTAGTGGTCCCCGAGGCACGCGCGGCAATGGATCGCTTCAAGATGGAAGCGGCACAGGAAGTCGGCGTCAACCTGAAGGAAGGCTATAACGGCGATCTGTCCTCTCGTGAGGCCGGTTCTGTCGGCGGTCAGATGGTCAAAAAGATGATCGAATCCTACGAACAGGGTCTGGCTGCACGCGGCTAATCCGCTGCGCAAACGGGCTTGACCCGATAAAAGAGAAGACCGTTCAAAGCCTGCCGGTTTTGAACGGTCTTTTTCTCTTGTAATTTGCCAGGAAACTACCTATACTATACACAACGAAAATCGCGCTATCAGCAGGAGGAAACGATGGATATATTCGAAACTATAACGCAAGAAATGATGGCCGATCCCATGAATCAAGCGTACACGGCAGCGGGAATACCGCCGCTTTTTAAAGCTTCTGCAGGCGCACGCATTGCCATCGTCGGACAAGCGCCGGGGCGCAAAGCGCAGGAAACGCAGCTTTTTTGGAATGATTTGAGCGGCGATCGGCTGCGAGACTGGATGGGTGTGTCTCGCGACGTGTTTTACAGCACGGCTCGCATCGCCCATTTGCCGATGGATTTTTATTATCCGGGCAAGGCGAAAACGGGCGACGCACCGCCGCGAAAAGGCTTTGCGGAGAAATGGCATCCGCGCCTGCTGGACGAGATGCCGAACCTCGAAACCGTGATTCTGATCGGCAGCTATGCGCAAAAGCATTATCTCGATAAAAGATGCGGCAAAAGCTTAACCGACACGGTGCGAAACTTTCGGGACTATCTGCCCGAATTTTTTCCGCTGGTGCACCCGTCTCCGCTCAATCTCGGCTGGCTCAAGCACAATCCGTGGTTTGAGCAGGACGTTCTGCCGGTTTTAAAAGAGATCGTGGCAAAAAACCTGTGAAAAAGTGCCGTTCGCGCATATTTTGACGCGAACGGCACTGCTTTATACTGCGGTTGGGGCGATGATGGTGTCAAGCTCCGCCTGCGCCGCCTGCGCATCCGCCGCAGGATAGGAATAATCGATGCATACAAGCCAGCCGTCGACCTCGCGCACAAGGCCGTATTCCTGCATGCGTGTGCCCTCGTTTTCGCTCTCGGAAATCAGGGTTTGGAAGGAGAAGTCGCCAATCGCACGCTCCTCAATCTCTCCGATCGTGTCGCGCATCGCGCGCTCCTCCATTTGCTTTGCGGCCGTCTCCAGATACTCCTTGGCGCCGAACTTCTTGACCGGCACGACAAAGCAGGTCAAAACCTGCTGCGCGTCCTCGTCCTTTGCCACAAAGCGATAGAAATTCGCGGCATCCGTGCCGTAGGTCTTGCTGTCAAGCTGATCGCCCGTCAGCATGGTAAAGCGTTCGGGCAGCACGAGCTTCATGCCGATTGACTGCATCAGGTAGGTGTTGCCCGCAAGCGTGCCCTCGACTTTGCGCGGCGCATCGACTCCCTTACCGCCGCATGCGGTGAGCAGCACGCCGAGCATGCTCAGCAGCAGCACGGCGAGAATCCTCTTTTTTGCCTTCATATGGTTTTCTCCTTCATCGCGGAATCTATCAGGCCTGCAAGGGCTGAGCATGCTCAGTCCTTGGTTTTTTCCAGAATGCGCGTGACCGATTGGCACTTGCCGTCGCGTCCGATGTCAAACAGCGCACCGGACAGCACGCAAGGCCCTTCCGCCGGACGGAAATATTCGGTCAGATCGCCGCGAAACATCGCGATCGACTGCGCAGGCTCGACCCCGAGCACGGACTCCCACGGGCCGGTCATGCCGATATCCGTGATGTAGCCCGTGCCCTGCGGCAAAATGCGCTCGTCCGCCGTCTGCACATGCGTGTGTGTGCCCCAGACCGCCGCGCAGCGCCCGTCCAGATGATACCCCATCGCGAGCTTTTCGCTCGTCGCGCCCGCATGGATTTCGCACAGCGCAATATCGTATTCCGCTTTTTGCGCGCGCAGGATGCTGTCCGCCGCAAGGAACGGATTGTCCGGCCCAAATGCCATTTCGCACCGCCCGATGAGGTTCATTACGAGTACGCGCCCCGCGCGCGTATCGTAGATGCCCCAGCCCTCGCCGGGCGCTTGCGGCGCAAGGTTTGCCGGGCGCAGCGCGTCCGGATGGTCCTCCAGCCACGGCACGATCTGGCGCTTGCCCCATACATGGTTGCCCAGCGTGATGACATCCGCGCCTGCGGCAAAAATCTCGTCGCCCTGCTGCGGCGTCATGCCGACCATTGCCGCGTTTTCGCCGTTTACAATGGTGAAATCCGCGCCCAGTGTGCGCTGCAGCACGCGCAGCCGGCGCGAAAGAAGATCCAGACCGGGTGCGCCGACAACGTCGCCGATACATAATAGCTTCATGGCGTTCCTCCGACAGATAAACGCAGGGGCGGGTGAATGCCCGCCCCTGTCGTATTTGCTTTATAAATGAAGTGCCTGGGGATGAATCAGTCGAACAGCGGCGACACAGAGACCTCCTCATAGATGCGCGCAATCGCCTCGGTGAAGACCGGCGCAACAGGCAGCACATTGATTTTGTCAATCTGCTTGTCCTGCGGCAGGGCGATGGTGTCAAGCAGCGTCAGCTCACGGATCGGGCTGCTTGCGATGCGCTCGATTGCGGGGCCGGACAGCACGCCGTGCGTTGCGCAGGCATAGATTTCGGTGGCGCCGCCCTTTTCGAGCAGGGCATTCGCCGCGTGCACGAGCGTGCCCGCCGTGTCGATGAGGTCGTCAACCAGAATGACCTTTTTGCCGCGCACGTCGCCGATGATGTTCATCACCTCGGATACGTTCGCCTTGGGGCGGCGCTTGTCGATGATTGCGAGCGGCAGATCCAGCTTTTCGGTGAATTTTCTTGCACGGGATACCGAGCCGAGGTCGGGCGACACCACGACGACATCGTCGCGGCCGCAGCCGAACTTGCCCGCAATATGGGGGATGAGCACCGAGGTGCCCAGCATGTTATCCACAGGGATATTGAAAAAGCCCTGAATCTGGGATGCGTGCAGGTCCATCGTCAGCACACGGTCCGCACCCGCGGTCGTGATGAGGTCTGCCACGAGCTTGGAGGAGATCGGGTCGCGCGCCTTGCTCTTACGATCCTGACGGGCATAGCCGAAATACGGGATGACCGCGGTGATGCGGCCTGCGGAGGCACGCTTGCACGCGTCGATCATGATGAGCAGCTCCATCAGGTGATTGTTGACCGGCTCACAGGTCGACTGGATGAGGAACACATCCGAACCGCGCACGGACTCCCCCATCGAGACCGAAATCTCGCCGTCGGAAAAGGTGCCGACCGTTGCCTTGCCGAGCGGCAGACCCAGTGCCGATGCAATCTGCATCGCCAGTGCCGGATGTGCGTTGCCTGAGAAAATCTTGATGTTCTTTCCGTGAGAAATCATGTCTTTCCATACCCCCTGCATCAATGTGCAATCTATTTTATTATACTTATTCTGTGTCGGTCGAACCGTGGGACTGTCCGTGCGCCGCGCGGCGCTTGTCGTTCCAGCCCGGAATATCCTTCTGTCTTGCACGCGCGACGGTGAGTGCGCCTGCGGGCACGTCGCTCGTCACGGTTGCACCGGCGGCGGTAAAGACGCGGTCGCCCAGCTTGACCGGCGCGACAAGGTTTGTGTTGCAGCCGATGAAGCAGTCGTCTCCGATGACGGTCTTGCTCTTCGTGTAGCCGTCGTAGTTGACAACGACGGTGCCGCAGCCGAAGTTGACACGCTCGCCCACCTCGGCATCGCCGAGATAGGTCAGGTGCGACACCTTGGTGCCGTTTCCGATTGTGGTTTTCTTCAGTTCGACGAAGTCGCCGATGCGGGTATGATCGCCGACGACGCAGCCCGGACGGATGTAGGCAAACGGTCCGACCGTGGCGTGCGCGCCGATTGCGGATTCGTAGATTTGGGAGGTGTTGACCGTCGTTCCGTCGCCGATGACAGCCTTATCCAAAATGGTATTCGGACCGATAACGCAGCCCGTGCCGATGGTACAGCCTGCGTGCACGATTGTGCCGGGCAGGATGGTCGTCCCCGCGCCGATTTTTGCGTCCGGCGCGATATAGGTGGTGTCCGGTGCAAAAATCTTAACGCCGCGCGCGATATGTGCAAAGCAAATGCTTTCCGCGAGCTGCTTTTGCACGCAGTAGGCGTCCATTCCGTCCACAATGGGTGCAATGTTGCCCTCGGCAAGCAGGGTGTGCTGCTCACCGCCGATGCGCGTTGCAAGCGCGTCAATGGTGTCAAACGGCCCGCGCAGCGCCGACGCATCGCACACGATTGCAAGCAGCGCGCCGCTCCTTCCCTTGCCGTAGCGTGCGCGCAGCAGCGCCGCATCGCCGCCCTTGCGGGCACGCAGCTCCAGCAGCTTTTGATAGCCGCGCTCGGTCAGCGCAGGTGAAGGCGCATCGATGACGAGCACATCGCCCGTCAGCTGCGCGCCGTCAAACTCCTGCGTGCCCTCCAGCAGAGGGGTCTCCGCCGCGCGTGCGTGATACACCGTGCCGCAGGCGGCGGGCAGCGCGTCCATCACCCACTGCGCTGCCGCGCGAAATAGCACCTCACGCGAAAATGCACTGATACCGTCCTCGTCGCGGCGCACGTCCAGTAAAATCGTGTTCATGCTTCAAAATCCTTTCGGCGCGGAATCTTGTCCGCGCATACGTTCTCATTCTTTCTTATTATACTATACGGCGACAAAAAAAGCATCTATCAAAACAAGAAAATTTCTCCCCTGCTTGCACCCTGCCTTTTGACACGATATAATAAAAACAGCGTATTTTGCATACTCTCACGATAACCCACCCGTTATTTTCTGTAAGGAGACCTATTTATATGTCTGATTTTTCGTCTCTGCCGCCGCTCTTGCGCACGGCGGACGATTTTTGTGTGCTGCGCGGCGACATCGCGGACAAGCTTCTGCGCTGCGGCGACGGTGACGGCGCGCTGCTGTACTTATATATCTTGCGGCGCGGCCGCAATTTTTCCGCGCAGACCGCGCAGCGTGAGCTTGGTTTTTCGTCCGAGCGATATGACCGCGCGCTGTTTACGCTCAGCCAGCTCTCCCTGCCGGAGGAGCAACCCGAAGCGCCGCGTGCCTCCGGCCGCGAAACGCCCGCATACCGCGCGGCAGAGCTGCGGCAGGCGCGCGGCGGCGATATGCGCTTCGCAGCGGTGTGCGACACGGCGGAGGCCGTGCTGTGCCGCACGCTGACCGAGGGGCAGCTGCGCACGCTCTTCACCGTATACGATCACCTCGGGCTGCCGGCGGATGTCATCATCGAGCTGCTCACCTACTTAAAGCGCGAAAAGGGCACGGTCAAGCGTTCGGACATCGAGCGCGAAGCGTGCCTGTGGGCGGACATGGGGCTGTTCACCGCACAGGATGCCGCGACCTATTTGTCGCGCCGCGATGCGGAAAAGCCGCTCATTCGCGCGATGCAGGAGGCGCTCGGCATCGGCGGACGCGAACCGACCGACACCGAGACGCGCTACTTCACCGAATTTATCGCAAAGGGCTTTGCGCCCGACGCGGTTGCGCTCGCGGCGCATCGCACCGAGCAGGCGCTGGGCAAATTCAGCTGGAATTATCTGCGCAAAATCATCGCTTCGTGGGACCAGAAGGGCATCCACACGGTGTCCGAAATCAGCGCGGTCGATCCCGCGCGCACACCGCGCGCCGAGCCCTCGCGCGCCGCGCAAGCCTCCGCGCCGCCTGCCGAGCCCGGCCGCATGGACGATTGGGAGGCGCAGTGGCTCGAAGAGGTCAAGCGCCGCCGCCGGAAGGAGGAGCCCTAAATGGCTTATGATAAGGAAATTCTGTCGGACACCCTGCGCGAGCTCGAACGGGAACGCACGCAGCGCGAGCAGGAGCTTGCCGCGCGCCGCGCCGCGGTCTATGCCGCCATTCCGCGCGCGAAGCAAATCGAAGACACGCTGCGGTCAACCGCCGCGTCCGTTGTGCGCGCCGCGCTTGAGTCGGGCGATGACCCCACGGCGGCGATCGACCGCCTGCGCGAGCGCAATCTGGCGCTGCAGCGCGAGCGCGCCGCGCTGCTCACAGAGCACGGCTACGCGCCCGATTATCTGTCCCTGCAGCCTGCGTGTCCGGCCTGCGCCGATCTCGGCTACATCGGCACCGAGCCGTGTGCGTGTCTCAAATCGCGCTATGCGCGCAACCTGACCGCGCGGCTGTCCACCGTGCTGCCCATCCGCGACCAGAACTTTGACACCTTCAACCTGATGCTGTATGCCGTACAGCCCGATGCACGCATCGGCCTTTCTCCGCGCGAAAACATGGAGTACAATCTGGAGCAGTGCCGCGCCTATGCCGCGCGCTTCGGCAGCGAATGCCGCAATCTGCTGCTCTACGGCTCTCCGGGGCTTGGCAAGACCTTTTTGTCCTCCTCCATCGCCAAAGCCGTGTCCGAGCGCGGCTTTTCGGTCGCATATGACACCGCAATTACGATTCTCTCCCACTGCGAAAGCGAAAAATTCGGCGGCCCGGACGCGCAGAACGCCGCGCGCATGCTGCGCAAATACCGCGATGCCGCGCTGCTCATCATCGACGATTTGGGCGCGGAAATGACAACCGCCTTCACAACCTCCGCGCTGTACAGCCTTATCAACGACCGGCTGATGACGCGCCGGCCCATGATCGTCAACACGAACCTTCTGCCGAGCGACCTCGAGCGGCGCTACTCCCCCGCCATTGCTTCGCGGTTTCTCGGGGAATTTTCACAGCTTCGCTTCTTCGGCGAGGACATCCGCCTGCTCAAGCGGCGGCGCGAGCAGGGCTAAAACCGCGCACACAGCTCTCTTAAGAAATCCGTAGGGAAATCGTATCAAATCCTTAACAACTCGTTTACAAACGCTTCACACATTGCCGCGCACGGGGTAGTATACTAAGTACATCAGCCGGGGCGGTTTCCCCCACCAACCGGTTGAGGAATGAATGCCATCCAAGCTTATTTCTCTTTTACCCCCCTTTTTATTTTGTGAAGATCGACAAAGCCCGCTCATCCCCCCGAGCGGGCTTTGTCATGCCCAAAAGCATTTGGTTTTTGCACAGGGCTATGCTATACTGTTCATACAAACACCGTCTTGTCCGCGACGACGCGACGGTACCATTTGCAAAGGAGTTTGTTCCGCTATGCCGGTTCTTTTTCATCTTGCCGATTTGCACATCGGCGCGCCCTATGATTCACTTCCGCCCGAGGCCGCCAGTGTGTGCCGTGCGTCCCAGCTCGCCGCGCTCGAGCATGCGGTGGACCGTGCGAACGATCTTGACGCGGCCGCCATCCTCATCCCGGGCGATCTGTTCGATACGCCCGATCCTCCGCTCGCGCTGTTCAGCCAGGTTATGAGCCTACTCACGCGCGCCCACTGTCCCGTGCTGATCGCGCCGGGCAACCACGATTATCTGCATCCCCAAAGCCCGTACCGCATCGCCCCCATGCCGCAGGGCATCCATGTGTTCGGCGGCACGGTGCTCGAGCCCTTTGCGCTCGAGGACGGGCACACCGTCATCTGGGGCGCGGCGTTCCACGGTGTTTCCGCGCGCATCCCATTGACGGCGCCGCTCGACCGGCAAAACTGCAACATCCTGTGCGTGCACGCCGAGCTGTACGACGACAACGGCTATAATCCGATGCCGGCCGCCGCCATCGGCGCGTCGGGCTTTGATTATGCCGCCTTCGGTCACAACCATACTTTTTCGGGTATTCAGCGCGAAAACGACACCTTTTATGCGTGTACGGGCTGCTTTGTCGGACGCGGCGCGCACGAGGCAGGGCCGCGCGGCTATTTGTGCGGCGCGGTCGAAAAGGGCTCCGCCGCGCTGACCTTTGTGCCTGCAGGCGGCGTGGAATTTGAAACCATCACCCAGGATATTTCCGCCATCACGGACGACCGCACGCTCGGGCGCACCCTCGCCGCGCGCATTCCGCACGCGCATGATCGCATGTGCCTGACGGTCGAGCTGACCGGCGAGCGGCGGTACGAGCCGGATTTTGCCGGACTCAAGCGCGCGCTCGGACAGGTATGCGTGCATGCCGCCCTGCGCGATCACACGGTTACCGTGCGCGACCCGTGGCGGTATCTCGCGGAGGACGGGCTGCGCGGTGCGATCACGCGCCGTTTTCGCAAGGCATGGGAGGAGGCGGACGGCAACGATCGCCCCACCCGTCTGCTGTCGCTGCAATATGCCCTCGCCGCACTCGACGGCGAGGATGTCCCGCTGTGAAAGGAGCTTTTTTATGAGTAAAATCCCGATGGAGGCCGTCTTCTACTATGCGCCTACGCCCTCCGATAAAGAATCCGCGCTGCGTGCGCTGTGCGCACGTCTCGGCATCCGCTTCAAGACCATTGCCGCCGATGAGGCCGGACAGAAGCTCGGCGCGCTCGTTGGTCTGCCCGGTTTTACCGCGGATGCGCCGCCTGCGGACGCGCTTGCGGACGAGCTGCTCATCCTGCACCGCTTCGCCGACCGCAAGATTGACGCCTTCCTCGCGGCGATGCGCAAGGCGGAAATTCCGCGCATCGCACTCAAGGCGGTCGTGACCGAGCACAATGCGGAGTGGTCCCTCACCGCGCTTGCGGCCGAGCTGCAGCGCGAGCACGACGAATTTGCCAGATATGCCGCCGAACAGCCGTAAAACGCAAAGCTGCGCCCCACAGACGTAACACGTCCGCGGGGCGCAAAAAAATGCTTGCTTGCGCGGTCTGGAGCCGCGCACTCAGTTAAAGATCTCTCCTTCGTCGGCGGCGCGCCACAGCCGTGCAACGCGCGCGCGCAGTGCCGGCCAGTGCGCAAGCGTCGGATCGGCTTGCAGCAGCGCGGCGGCCTCTGCCTGCGCACTTTCGAGCAGTGCCATGTCCGTCGCGATATCCGCAATGTGCAGCGGCGGCAAACCGTGCTGCCGCGCACCGAAAAAATCGCCCGGGCCGCGCATCGCAAGATCGGCGCGCGCAATTTCGAAGCCGTCCGCGGTGCGCGCGAGAAGCTCAAGCCGCTGCCGCGCCTTCGCGCCCTTGTCCGCGCCGAAAAAGACGCAGTAGGATTGCCGATTTCCGCGTCCGACCCGTCCGCGCAGCTGGTGCAGCTGGGAAAGCCCGAAGCGGTCCGCGTCCTCCACAACCATAAGCGTGGCATTGGGCACGTTGACGCCGACCTCGATCACCGTCGTCGCCACCAGCACATCGAGCATGCCTGCGGCAAAAGCGCGCATGACCTCGTCCTTGTCCGCAGCCTTCATGCGGCCGTGCAGCAAGCCGACGCGGCGGCCGGGCAGCGCACGTTGCAGCGCCTGCGCGTGCTGCTCCGCGCTTTTGAGCCCCAGATCGCCGTCCTCGACGAGCGGACAGACCACATAGGCCTGACCGCCGAGTGCGCACTGTTTTTCGATGAATTTATAGATGTGCGCGCGCATGTCCTCCCCCACCGCGTAGGTTTGGATGGGTTGACGGCCGGGCGGCAGCTCGTCGAGCACGGAGACATCAAGATCGCCGTATAAAATGAGCGCGAGCGTGCGCGGAATCGGGGTCGCGGACATGACGAGCACATGGGGCGTTTCGCCCTTTGCAGACAGCAGCGCGCGCTGCCGCACGCCGAAGCGGTGCTGCTCATCCGCGACAACCGCGCCCAGATTATGAAACCGCACGTCCTTTTGAATGAGCGCGTGGGTGCCGATTGCGATCTGTGCGCGGCCCTCCGCAAGCGCGGCGAGCGCTTCGCGCTTATCGCGCGCGCCCATGGAGCCCGTCAGCAGCACGCACCGCGCACCCAGCTTGCCGAGCAGCGGCGACAGCGTTTCGTAGTGCTGCGCCGCAAGGATCTCCGTGGGTGCCATGAGTGCGGACTGGTAGCCGTTTTGCGCCGCGAGCGCGCACAGCGCCGCCGCAACGACCGTCTTGCCCGAGCCGACATCGCCCTGCACCAGACGGTTCATGGGCTGCCCCGCCCCCACATCGCGGACGAGCTCTGTCACCGCGCGCTGCTGCGCCCTCGTCGGCGCAAATCCCAGCGCGCGCCAGAACGCTTCGAGCGCGCAATGCGAAAACAGCAGCCCGCGCTCTTCTTTGCGGCGCGCGCGCAGGCGCGACAGTCCGCAGCTGAGCAGAAACAGCTCCTCAAAGCACAAACGGCGGCGTGCGGCACGCATTTCCGCTTCATTTTGCGGTCGATGAATCAGGCGCAGCCCGTCCATCAGCGCGGGCAGCGCATATTTTTGCAACAGATACGGCGGCAGGCAATCGGGCGGATTTTCGCTTTCCAGTGCAGTGATTGCCTCCTGCGTGACGAGCAGCAGGTCGCGCTGCGTCAGCCCGGCGCACAGCGGATAGATCGGCACGATGCGTCCGCGCGGGCGCGTATCTTCCGCCACCGGCTCGGCCGCGGGCGAAAGCATGCGCTGCTGCCTCCCCTCGCCCTGCACCGATCCGTAAAACAGATAGGACCGCCCCTGACGCAGCTGCGCGGCCGCGTATTTGTTATTAAAATAGACGATTTGCAGCGTGCCCGTCCGGTCAAACACCGTGAGCTTGGTCACGTCCATGCCGCGGCGGATGTGCTGCACGGCCGGCACAGTGCCCACAACCGCGCACACGCTGACCTTGTCGCCGTCGCACAGCTGCGCAATCGGCACGATGCGCGTGCGGTCCTCATAAGCGCGCGGATAGGTTTCGAGCGCGTCCCCAAGCGTGCGCACGCCCATGGATTCGAGCGCCGCCGCTTTTTTCGGGCCGATCCGATGCACCTCGCGCACGCTGCTTGCCAGCTCCATCTTACGCCGGATACTCGCGATAAACCGCGACAACAACACCGATAATGGTACATTCCGAGCCGTCGATCGGCTCAAACTCCGGGTTTTCCGGCATGAGCCAGATTTCGCCGTGCTCGCGGCGCAGACGCTTGCAGGTCGCCTCGTCCTCGAGCAGCGCGACAACAATCTGTCCGCTCTGCGCGGTCTCCTGCTTGCGCACCACAATAATGTCGCCGTTTAGGATGCCCGCGCCGATCATGGATTCGCCCTTGATGCGCAGACCAAAATGATCGCCCGCTCCGCCTGTAATATCGACGGGCAGGTAGCCCTCGATCTGCTCGACGGCAAGAATCGGCAGACCTGCCGTGACCTGCCCCAGAATCGGAATGCGCGCGACCGGCCCGCTCATTCCCTTGATGGTCAGCGCGCGGCCCTTGCGGTCGTCCTTTTCCAGGCAGCCCATCTCGCGCAGGCTCTTAATGTGCATATGCACGGTGCTCGGCGAGCTCAGCCCCACACCTGCGCAAATATCACGCACGGAGGGCGGATATCCCCGCTCCTGGGTGTATTCTGCGATGTACTCCAAAATTCTCTGCTGCTTGGCGGTTATTTTTTTCATGACGAATCTCCTCCCGGACGCGGATGCCCCTGTGTCGAACCCTGTATCTTCCTCTCAAAATAGCTGTGTCTGCCCATGAAAAGCATATCACAGCCCGAAACACATGTTTGATTTTCACTATTATACACCAGTTTCGCGTCGAATGCAAACATATGTTTTCGCTCTCCGATATTTTTTTGCCGCGCACCGTGCGCATGCCTTTTCATAAAATGCACTTGTACTTCAGCGCAAAGTATTATAAAATAGGGAAAAGCACATACTGACCGTATGGATTTAGGAGGTTTCAGCATGACGATCAAAACCGATCTTGGATATATCGAAATTGCGCCCGAGGTCATGGCAGGCATCGCGGGCTATGCAGCATCCAGCTGCTTCGGCGTCAAGGGCATGACGCTGCGCTCCGTATCGGACGGACTCGCCCACCTGCTGCGCCGTGAGAGCCAGACGCGCGGTGTCAAAATCACCGAGGCCGCGGACGGCGGCATCAACATCGACCTGCACATCGCGGTCGAGCACGGCGTCAACATCGCAACGGTCTGCCGCTCGATCATCGGAGAGGTTCGTTATAATGTCGAACGTCTGGTCGGCGTCGACGTGCGCAATATCGACATTTATGTCGACAGCATCAAGGCTGACTAAAGGAGTATACATTAAACATGTCAAAGAAAATCGACGGGCTGTTGTTTCAGTCCATGATTGTCGAGGGCGCGCTTGCCATCGACGATAAAAAAGAACAGGCCAACGAGCTCAACGTTTTCCCCGTGCCGGACGGCGACACCGGCACCAACATGTCTATGACAATGTCGAGCGCGATGGACGCTGTGCTCGCGCTGCGCGAGCCCACCCTTGCACAGGCAGTCGACACCACCGCCTCCGCGCTGCTGCGCGGCGCACGCGGCAATTCGGGTGTCATCCTGTCGCTGCTGTTTCGCGGTATGGCAAAAAAGCTGCGCGAAAAAACCGAAGCGGACGGACACGACCTTGCGCTTGCGCTGCACGAGGGCGTGGAGACCGCGTACAAGGCGGTCATGAAGCCTGCCGAGGGCACCATCCTAACCGTGTCGCGCGTGTGCGCGCAGACCGCGCTCGAGCAGTGCCAGGCCGACCCCGCAGCCTCGGTTGAGGACGTTCTGACGACCATCCTCACGCGCGGCCAGACCGCGCTCCAGGAGACCATCCAGCAAAACCCCGTGCTCGCAAAGGCGGGCGTGGTCGACGCAGGCGGCTTTGGTTTTCTGACCATCTTTGAGGGCATGAGCGATGCGTTCCGCGGCATCAAGCGCGAGCGCACGCCCGTTGCCGCATCCAAATCCGCCGCAGATTTTGCCGCGATTTCGGATGCGGACATCAACTTTACTTACTGCACCGAATTCATCGCCGAGCGCCGCGACAAATCCCGCTCCCCCGAGCGGCTGCGCGCCCTTCTCGACGAGATGGGTGACAGTCTGGTCGTGGTCGATGACGACGACATTGTCAAGGTGCATGTGCACACCGACACCCCCGACCGCGCGCTTGCCGAGGGTCTGAAGTTCGGCCCGCTGCTCACAATCAAAATCGAAAACATGCGCGAGCAGCACACCGCCAAGGTCATCGAGGACACCGCCCCCGCCGCCGAACCGGCCGAGCGCGTCATTGCCGCCGCGGAGAAGAAATTCGGCTTTGTCGCAATCGCGGCAGGCGACGGTCTGTGTCATGTGTTCACCGATCTGGGCATCGACCACGTCGTGCAGGGCGGCCAAACCATGAACCCCTCGACAAACGATATCCTGCGTGCGATTGACGCGACACCGGCCGAAATCGTCTATGTGCTGCCGAACAACAAGAACATCATCATGGCAGCCGAGCAGGCCGCGCCGCTTTCCGATAAAACGGTCGTCGTCATCCCGACGAAGAACATCCCGCAGGGGATTTCCGCGATGCTGGTCTTTGACGACGGCGCGGATCAGGGCGCAAACACCACCGCGATGACCGCCGCGATTGCAGGCGTGACCGCAGGACAGGTGACCTATGCCGCGCGCGACTCGGAGTTTGACGGCAAGAAAATCAAGCAGGGCGAGTATATGTCCCTGTGCGAGGGCAAGCTGTGCGCAAGCAGCAAAAAAAACGCGGACGTTCTCAAAAAGCTCGCGCGCGAAATGGTGCGGCAGGACAGCTCCTTCGCGACCATCATCTACGGCGAGGGGGTCAGCGAGCAGGATGCTCTCCGCGCCGAGGAACTGTTCCGCAAGGAAAACAAGGATCTCGAGATCACGGTCATAAACGGCGGTCAGCCTGTCTATTATTACATCATCTCGGTCGAATAAATAAAAAGCAGCCTCTCCGCTTGTCGGGGAGGCTGCTTTAAGGAGAATACATGTCGGTTTTTGATATTTTTGCAAGGCTGGACGCAGAAAAGGCCGCGCGTCCGGAAGTAGGTCCGATTGAATGGCTCATCGTCGGCCTGGGCAATCCGGGCGACAAATACGCCGCAACGCGCCACAACGCAGGGTTTCGCGCACTCGACAGCTATTGCGCACGCACCGGTCAGAAGATTGACCGGCTCAAATTCAAGGCGCTGACGGGCGAGGGCACGCTCGGCGGCGCGCGCGTGCTGTTCCTCAAGCCGCAAACCTTTATGAATCTATCGGGCGAAGCGGTGCGCGAGGCAGCGGATTTTTACAAAATTCCGCCCGCGCGCGTGCTCGTGCTGTTTGATGACATTTCGCTCGATGTCGGCCGGGTGCGCGTGCGCGGCAAGGGCTCGGCAGGCGGGCAAAACGGCGTGAAAAGCATCATCTATCAGCTCGGCTCGGACGCGTTTCCGCGCGTCAAAATCGGTGTCGGCGCGAAGCCGCATCCTGCGTATGACCTTGCGGACTGGGTGCTCTCGCGCATGACGGACGACGAGGAAACATGCTTCGCGCCCGCACTCGAACGCGCGATGCAGGCGGCGGAGGACATCGTGCGCAACGGTGCGGCGCATGCCGCGCAGGCATTCAACGGTCAGGCTTAACAAAACGCGCGCTTTCCAAACGAAAGCGCGCGTTTTGCTGCGTTCAGGTATCCTGTGATCTGCGGCGCGTGCCGCACGCAAACCGCCTTAGTCGATGAATCCGCCGCCGAGGACAATCTCGCCGTCGTAAAATACCGCCGCCTGTCCTGCCGCCGGCGCGCGCACCGGCGTCTCAAATTGCACACAAACGCGGTCGCCCACAGGCTCGACGCGCGCGCGCGTTTCGTTTTTGGAGTAGCGCACGCGCACCCCGCAGGAAAACGCGCCGTGCTGCGCATATTCGGGCGCGCACCAGTTGACGCGCGACACCGTGATTGCGTCACGGTAGACATCGTCCAACCCGAGCACGACGCGGTTGTGCGCGGTATCCAGCCGATGCACAAACAGCCGACCCTCGGCGGCAATGCCCAGTCCGCGCCGCTGGCCGACCGTGTAGCGGTGCAGTCCGCCGTGGCGGCCGAGCACGTTGCCCGCTTCGTCGACAAAATCGCCTGCGGGCAGTGCGTCACCGCGCCGCTCAAGCCAGCCTGCAACGTCTCCGTCCGGCACAAAGCACACATCCATGCTATCCGGACGATCCGCAACCGGAATCTCGTGCGTGCGCGCCTCCGCACGCACCTCAGCCTTGTTTTCCGTCTCGCCGAGCGGAAAAATGCAGCGCGCGATGATGTCGCGCGGCAGACGGCACAACATATAGCTCTGATCCTTGGGAGACTTCGCGCGCAGCAGCAGCGCGCGTCCCTCGCTGTCGCGCCCGGTACGCGCATAGTGGCCGGTCGCGACATATGCCGCGCCGATTTGGTCTGCATAGTCGATGAGCGTTTTAAACTTGACTGTGGGGTTGCACATAACGCACGGATTCGGCGTGCGTCCGCTGCGGTATTCCTGCGCAAAATACGCGCACACCTCGGTTTCGAGCGCGGACGCGCGGTGCGCAATGTGCAGCGGAATCTGCAAGCTGTCCGCAACCGCGCGCGCCTCGTCCTCGCCGCCCAGCCCCATCTCAAGGAACAATCCGTGCACGGTCAGTCCGCGCGCGCGCAGCCTCGCCGCCGCGACCGCGGAATCCACTCCGCCCGACAGCCCCAAAACAACCTGATCCTTCATACTTATCCTGCCTTCCAATTTTCGATGCCGTAGAACATATCAAACGGCGCGGGCGCATAGCCCTTGATGAGCGCGCTGCGCGTGATGACCTGCCCCCGCGTGAACGCAACCGGTATGATCGGCATCGCGAGGAGCAGATGGCTGTAAAGCGCGGTCTGCGCCGCCTGCAGGCTGTCGCCCGATGCCGCGCGCGCTTGCTCCAGCAGCGCATCGGTCGCGGCGCTCGCATAGCCGCCCAAATTGAGCGCGCCGCCCTGTGCGATCAGCGGACGCAGGTCAAAATCCGCGCCCAGCAGCGTCTCTGCGTAATATAAATCATACGTCCCCTGACGGATGCGGTTTTCGTACTCGTCAAACGGCACGGCTTCCATTGTCGCGCGGATGCCGATCTGCTGCAGGTCGGAAATGATCTGCTGCACGGCCGCGCTCTTAAACGTGTTGCCCTCATTGACCAGAATGACGGGCTGCATCGGGCTGTATTTGCCGTTTTCGTCCGGCACTTCGAGCACACCGTCGCCGTCCGTGTCCTTGATGCCGACGGAGGCAAGCAGCGCGAGCGCCTTCTCCTGGTTCTGTTCCAGTGCATACGGCAGCTGATCGCTCGCAGCCGGCTGCGGATTGACCGGCAGCACCGCGGAATCGGCAAAGCTTTGCAGCTGGGTTGCGCACAGCCTGTCGCGGTCGAGCGCGTAAGAAATCGCCTGCCGCACCGCGCCGATTTGGTAGGGCGCGTGCCCGTAGTTGGCACCCAGATAGTGCAGATCGGTCGTGCGCGTCTGATAGACCTCGGCCGCGCCCTTGAAGGTCGCGGGTGTCGCGCTGATGCGGTCCGCGCGTGTCATCGAGATGTCGCCGGTCTCAAAGCTCGTGACGACCGCGTCCGCGCGCGTCGTGCTGATGAGATCGATTTTGGGAAACACGGTCAGCGCGCCCCCGTGCCAGCCCGCAAACGGCACAAGCCAGCGAATCGAGCCGTCCGACTGCGGCTGATACGCACCCGTGCCGTCGGAAAATACCTCGTCCTGCGTGCCCTGCCGGAACACCGGAATGTCGAGCAGGCGCGGCAGCGCGGTGTTCGGACTTTTGAGCCGGATGTGCACCGTGCGCTCATCGGCCGAGGAAATCGACTGCACCTGCTGCAAGCGGCTGTAATACGGCGAGTCGCTTTCTGCCATCGCGGTCTGGTAGGAATAGACGACATCGGCGGCGCGCAGGGCATTGCCCGACCAGAACTTCACATCCTGCTTGAGCGTGAACGTCCAGTCGAGGCCGTCGCCCGTGTAGGTGTCGCACAGCACAGGCTGCGGCTCGAACGCATCATCGAGCACAAACAGCCCCTCGTAAAGCGCTTCGCACAAAATGCGGTTGATACGCGACACGCTGCGCACCGGGTTTACCTTTTCGCTTGCATAATATGCCAGACCGCAGGCGGTGCTGCGCTGCGGCGCATCCATCTGCCCGTCCGGCTGTGTCGTCTGCCCCTCCTCCGGACTCTGCTCCTGCCGCAGCGGTGTGCAGCCGCTCAAAAACAGCGCGCCCGCGACGCAAAAAGCGGCTATCCGCCTGTAAAATTGCTTCATGATGCTTCCTTTCTATGGGTTCGGCGCCCTTACAGGCAGAGAATGCCTGCCTGCACGCCGCGTTTGCCGTTTGTCGCGCGGTGTGACCAAAATACATCGCTGCGGCACATCGTACACAGGCCGCTGTCCACGATATTTTCGCGCGCCACACCAGCCTGCGCGAGCAGCATGCTGTTGATGCCCTGCAAATCGACATGAAATTTTTCGCCGCGCGCCGTGACAAACGGACGCACGCACGCGCCGAACTGCGCTTCCATCGCATCGGGCACGTCTGCATCGGTCTCGAAGCATTCCTGCCGGATGGACGGCCCCATGACCGCAATCAGGCTGCCGCGTTTTGTGCCGAGCGCGTGCGCCATTGTGTCGACCGTCTTGCCGAGCAGTCCCATCGCCGTGCCGCGCCAGCCGGTATGGCACACGCCTGCGGTGTGCGTCGCCGGATCGTACAGCAGCGTCACCACGCAGTCCGCGTAGAACCCTGCCAGCGGCACGTTCGGCAGCGCGGTGACAATGGCGTCGGATTCCCATGCCATCGCGCGGTGCAGCCCCATGCCGACCGTGTCCTCGGTGACGACCGAAACCTCGTCTCTGTGCACCTGATGGGTCAGCGTGACGCGCGAAAACGGCATATCGAGCGCATCTGTGAGGAGGCGGTAGTTGTGTGTCACGTTTTCCGGCGCATCGCCCCGCCCCCAGCCGAGGTTGAGACTTGCGCAGTCGCCGACGGACACGCCGCCGAATTTTGTCGTGAACGCGTGGCGCACGCCCGACAGACGCGTGCAGGTGTAATATAAAAGGTCACCGCGCTGCGCGCGGCGCATTGTTTGCTCCATTATGCAACCTCCTGCGGCACATATGCCGCCCCATTTGCGGTATCTGCTTTATTATACAATATTCTGTCCGCATGAAACAACCGCAACCGCGCTTTTTTGTCTGGTCAAGCTGTGAATTTTCCCGCACGGCAGGCGGGTTTTCCTTGACAGAAGTCACAAAAGGCTTTAATATTATTACAGGATTGTCCTTGCGGAGACGCAGTGACTTCGCACGAAAAAAACAGGACAATCGTGGGGGAACTTATTCGTTTTCAACAAAATTTTAAAACAGGAGGTGTTTCACAGCGTAATGAAGGACATTATCATTCCCATTGTTGCTATTGTCGCCGGTATGATCGTCGGCGCGGTCATCGGCTTTCTTTATAGAAAAAACGTCGCAGAGAAAGAAATCGGCAGTGCTGAGCAAGAAGCAACCCGCATCATCAACGATGCCATTAAAGCAGGCGAAACCAAGAAGCGCGAAGCGATTCTGGAAGCCAAGGACGAAATCTATAAAGAACGTACCGAAGCTGAACGCGAGATCAAAGAGCGCCGCAACGAGACGCAAAAGCTTGAGCGTCGTCTGACCCAGAAGGAAGAAACGCTGGACAAAAAAACCGACGCCGTGGAACAAAAGAGCACCGAGCTCGACCGCCGCATGGAAAAAGTCCGCAAAACACAGGAAGAATGCGAGGAAGTCCGCGCACAGCAGCTTTCCGAGCTTGAACGCATTTCCGGCTTCTCGCGTGATGAAGCCAAGCAGTACCTCGTCGACACCATTGAGCGCGAGGCACAGCACGACGCCGCCGTCAAGCTGCGCGATATTCATCAGCGCACCAAGGACGAGGCGGAATCCTCCGCGCGCGAGATCATCTCGACCGCAATCCAGCGCTGCGCCGCCGACCATGTCGCGGAAGCGACCGTATCGGTTGTACCGCTGCCCAACGACGAGATGAAGGGCCGTATCATCGGCCGCGAAGGCCGCAACATCCGCACACTCGAAACCCTGACCGGCGTCGACCTTATCATCGACGACACACCGGAGGCCATCACCCTGTCCTCGTTCGATCCCGTCCGCCGCGAAATCGCGCGTATGACGCTGGAAAAGCTCATCACGGACGGCCGTATCCATCCGGCACGCATCGAGGAAATGGTGGAAAAATCCCGCCGCGAGATCGAGCAGATCATGAAGGCGGAGGGCGAGCGCGCCACCTTTGAGGTGGGCATCCACAACCTGCACCCCGAGCTTGTCAAGCTGCTCGGCCGTCTGCGCTATCGCACGAGCTACGGTCAAAACGTGCTCAAGCACTCGATCGAAGTCTCCCACGTTGCAGGGCTCATGGCCGCCGAGCTGGGGGTGGACCCCATGCCCGCAAAGCGCGCCGGCCTGCTGCATGACATCGGCAAGGCCGTTGACCACGAGGTCGAGGGCAGCCACGTCACGATTGGCGTCGATCTATGTAAGCGCTACAAGGAACAGCCCCAAATCATCCACGCGGTTGCAGCGCATCACGGCGACGTCGAGCCGGAAAGCATCGCCGCTTGCCTCGTGCAGGCCGCCGATGCCATCTCCGCCGCGCGTCCGGGCGCACGCCGCGAGAATCTGGAAAACTATATCAAGCGTTTGGAGCGTCTGGAGGAAATCGCGAACACGACCACCGGCGTTGCAAGCTCTTATGCAATCCAGGCCGGCCGCGAGATCCGCATCATTGTCAAGCCCGATCAGATCTCGGACGACGCAATGGTTATTCTCGGCCGCGACATTGCCAAGCACATCGAAGACGAGCTGGATTATCCGGGTCAGATCAAGATCAACATGATCCGCGAAACCCGCGTCATCGACTACGCAAAGTAAATAAAAAAAGCACCGATCCGCATGATCGGTGCTTTTTTACGCCTTAAAGATCGGCATAGAACATATACTGCTGCAAAATTCCCAGATAGCCGCGATAGCGTTCGTGCGGAAAGCCCTGCGGATAATGCGCGGCGAGCACCTTGCGGATATGCGTATCCACCGGAAAGCGGTCGACGCGGTGCAGCCCGAACAGCGCGATGCAATCCGCGACCTTCGGCCCGATGCCGTACAGCTCGCGCAGCAGCGCAACCGCGCCCTCATCGTCCGCCGCATCGAGCGCGCGCCGCAGCTGCGGCAAACCCTGTCCGCGCATTTCATCCGCGAGCGCCGCGAGATACTTCGCGCGGTAGCCCAGACCGAGCGCGGCAAAATCCGCAATCTCCGCGCACGCAAGTGCATCGGGCGCGGGAAAGCTGTGATAGGTGTGCACACCGTCGCGCCGCAAACGCTCCTCCCCATAGCGCGCGCACAGCCCGGCCACGCTCGCGCGGATGCGGGAAATATTGTTATTCTGTGAAATCAGAAAGCTGACCATGACCTCCCACAAATCCTGCCGCAGCACGCGCACACCGTACCCGAAGTCCGCCGCGCCGCACAAATAGGCATCTTGCGGATCAATGGCTGCACGAATCGCGGCATAATCGGTGTCAAGATCAAAGTAGGCGCGCCACACCGCGTCAAACTCGGCCTCGTCGCAGTCGAGGGTGAACCGATCGCCCTGCTGCGTCAGCTCAAGATAGCGGCCGAACGCGGCGACACCCCATCGCCCGTCCTCCAGCGCGTGCCAGGTAAAGCTCTGCCCCGATCCTGCAAGCTGCGCGAGATCCATATTGGCGCTGTAAATTTCCATCAGGCCTCACCCCGCGGAAACGCGCGGCAGGACAGCAGGATGACCTGCCGCTCCTTGCCCAGTGCGCGCAGCAGTGCGAGCGCACGCGCCGTGCGCGCATCGTCAAAGGTCAGGAAGGGATCGTCCAAAATGAGCGGTACAGGGTCGTCCGCATCGGTCAGCACCGCACTGACCGCAAGCCGCAGCGCCAGATAAAGCTGGTCGCGCGTGCCGGCGGACAGGCGCAGCCCGTCGAGCAGCAGCCCATCCTCCCCTGCGCAGCGCGCGGTCAGCTCGGTGTCAAGCTGCACCTCACTGTACGCGCCCTCGGTCAAAAACTCCATGTATTTTTGCGTCAGCGCCGTGATACGCGGCGCAACCCGCGCGGAAAGCTCGGCCTGCGCCGCCTTGAGCGCGTCAATCGCCTCGCAAATCGCGGTATAGCGCTGCTGTGCGTCCGCCGCCGCGGCTTCCACCTCGTCCAGGCGCTCTTGCAGTCCGGCATCCGCGCCGAGTGCCTGCGTGTGTCCCTGCATCTGTGCAAGGGTTTGCCGCGCGCTTTCCGCAGCGGCGCGCGCGCGCATGAGCTGCTGCCGCAAATCATCGACCGCGGCGCGCTGACCCGAGGCATCCTGCGTCAGATTTCTGCGCGCGAGCAGCAGCTCTTGCAGCGTGTCCTGCTCGCGGCGCAGCGTCTGCGCGTCGTCCGAAGCCTGCCGCACGATACGCGCCGCCTGTTCGATGGTTTCGGTTCCCGGCTCCAAGCTCCGCGCCGCGCGCAGCAGCGCATCGTACGCGTCCTGCAGGACCGCGGACGCGGTGTCGAGCGCCGCATCGTCAAACGCGCGCTCGCGCAGCAGGGTCTGCCGCTCCGCGTCAAAGTCCCGCGGCGGCACATCGTATTTGCGCACCGCGCCCGCAAAGGCCGCAATCAGACCGAGTATCGCAAGCGCAGGCAGCCCCCACTGCACATAGCGCGTGTACACGCCCCAGTCGATGTCCAGTATCTGTGTCGCCGCAGATGCCGCCGCAAGCACAAGCGCAATCAGCAGCGGAATCCAGCGCACATGCAGCCGCCCTGCCTCGTTGCGCGCGATTTCGTCCGCACGCTGCTCTTCTTCCAGCGTTTCTAAGGCGGTTTCGTATTTTGTGCATCCGCCCGGCAGCTTTTCGCGCTTTTCGCGCTCGAGCTTTGCCGCGCCCTCGTAGCCGTACAGCGCTTCGGCCGCGTCGCGCACAGCGCCCGCAGGCGGCGCTTTTTCCTCCAGCGCGCGCACCCGCCGCGTCGCCTGCTCGATCAGATCATCAAGCTGCGCCTCTCCGCTGGTCGACTCCGCCGCATAAGCGCGATACGCAGCCTCATATGCCGCCTGCGCGGCGGCTTCCTCCTGCTCCAGACGCGCGCAGGTGACGCGCTGTCTGTCCATCGCATCGTCCGCGGTATCCAGCTTGCCCAAGCGCTCGGTCAGCGCGGCACGCTCCTGCCGCAGACGGGGCAGCGCACCGTGCCCGTTTCCCGAGTCGAGGTCCAGCCGCCAGCGGTCGAGCGTGCGCAGGGCATCCGCCGCGCGCCCCTGTGTATCGCCGGTCTGCGCCATCGTGAGCATGCGCTCGCGCAGCTCCTCCGAGGAGCGCTGCAGCGCAGTGCCGTCAATGAACACGCTGGACAAAAAGGCATCCTCGCCCATGCCGAGCAGCGTTTCGCCGCAGTTCTTCGCATTGAGGAAAGTGCATTTTTCGCCGGTGTCCGCATAAAAGGCATCGAACTCCTGCATCAGGCCGCCCTTGCCCGTCGACCGCGTGATGACGATGTCGCGCCCTTCCCAAAGCACGGTCATGCGGCCCGACATGGGCCTGCCGTCCTGCGGCAGGTAGTGCGTCTTGTCCGACAGCGTGCTTTGCGTGTCGCGTCTGGTCGTGTTGAGGCCGTACAGCATGACGCGCAAAAAGGCGCACAGCGTCGATTTTCCCCAGCCGTTGGGCAAAACACGGCTGGTAAACCCCTCGCCCAGTTCGATGCGCTTGCCGCCAAGATTCCCGAAATATCCCTGTATTGATCGTATTTTCATATCTGCCTCGCAAAATTCTTCCTGTGTTGCTATTAGTATACCACAAAAGGATCCGCCATTAAAAGTTTTTATTGATTTCCTCAAATAAAGTGGTACAATAGTAAAGAGAATGAAATGGTACATTGTACTGGAGGAATTGCGACTTATGAAACTGACACGTTTTGCAAGCCTGGCGCTTGCCGGCGCGCTCTCGCTGACCATGCTCGCGGGCTGCGGCGGCACAAACGGGGCAAGCGGCAGCGGCGCACAGACCCCCGCGGCAGACGGCGATCTGCAGGCGGTTTTGAGCCGCGGCAAGCTCACCATCGGCTATACCGTATATGAGCCCATGAACTTCACCGACAAGGACGGCAATTTCACCGGCTTTGACACGGAGTTTGCCGAAGCGGTCTGCAAAGAGCTGGGTGTTGCGCCCGATTTTCAGGAAATCAACTGGGACACCAAGGTGGTCGAGCTGGACGCCAAGAGCATCGACTGCATCTGGAACGGCATGACAATTACGCAGGATCTCAAGCAGAACATCTCGGTCTCCGATCCCTATGTGAAGAACATGCAGGTCGTCCTCATCAAATCCGCCAATCGGGACAAATTCACGGACACCGCTTCGCTTGCGGCGGCCAACATCACCGCAGAGGCCGGCAGCGCGGGCGAAAGCGCAATCGCCGCGGACGCGAACCTGTCCCAGGCAAACTGTGTGCCGGTCACCAAGCAGACCGACGCGCTGCTTGAAGTGCAGTCCGGCGCTTCCGATGCGGCGGTGCTCGACTGGACGCTTGCCAAGCACATGATCGGCGAGGGCACGGATTTTGCCGACCTCATCATCGTGGACGGACTTGAGCTTTCGGTGGAGGAGTACGGCATCGGCTTTCGCAAGGACAGTGATTTGACCGCGAAGGTCAATGAAATCAAGGCGGAGCTTGTCAAAAACGGCACGCTGCCCGCACTGGCCGAGAAATACGGTCTGAATCTTTCCGAATAACGCCGCTTTCAGCAGTCGCCTTCCGGGCGGGACAGCACGCGCTGCCCCGCTCGGCTTTGTTTTGATTTTCATCATCTTATAGAATTTCGGGAGGGAGAACTCGTATGAGTGCATCCGTCGTTATTTCAAAATTGCTCGAGAGCTTCGGCATCAACTGCACCCTTTTTGCAGTCACGCTGCTGCTTGCTCTGCCGCTCGGCCTCATTATATCCTTCGGCTCGATGAGCCGCTTCACGCCGCTGCGTTGGCTCATCAAGACCTTCGTCTGGATGATTCGCGGCACCCCGCTCATGCTGCAGATCATCATCATCTTTTACGGCCCGGGTCTGCTGTGGAACGGCGACCTGCTGCCGCGTCTGCACGCTGCAAGCGTCGCTTTTGTCATCAACTATGCCTGCTATTTCTCGGAGATTTACCGCGGCGGCATCCAGTCCGTCCCGCGCGGGCAATATGAAGCAGGACAGGTGCTCGGCATGACCAAAGCGCAGATTTTCTTCAAGGTCACGCTGCTGCAGGTCATCAAGCGCATCCTGCCCCCCATGGGCAACGAATTTATGACCCTCATCAAGGACACCGCGCTTGCCAACGTCATTTCAAACAAGGAAATCATCATGATGTCCAGAGAATTTTCGACCAAGGGCTTGATTTGGCCGCTGTTTTCAACCGCGATCTTTTTCCTCGTCTTCTGCGGCGCACTGACGCTGCTGTTTGGCTGGCTGGAAAAGAAAATGAACTATTTCAGAGTATAAGGAGCGCGCGATATGCCTATTTTAGAGGTTCAAAATATCACCAAGAGCTTTGACGATACGCAGGTGCTGCGCGACATCAGCTTTTCGCTCGAGCGCGGACAGGCGCTTGCCATCATCGGCTCGTCCGGCTCGGGCAAGACAACGCTGCTGCGCTGCCTGAACTTTTTGGAAACACCGGACGGCGGCCGCATTCTGGTTGATGGCAAGACACTCTTCGACACCGCCGCAAGCGCCAATCTGCGCGACGATGAAATCCGCAAAAAGCGGCTGCATTTCGGCATGGTGTTCCAGTCCTTCCACCTTTTCCCGCAATATACCGCGCTGGAAAACGTCATGCTCGCACCGCAGCTGCTCGCCAAGGAGCAGCCCGATTACACCAAAAACAAAAAAGCGATTCTCGACGATATCGAGCAGCGCGCGCGTGCACTGCTTGACCAGATGAGCCTGACGAGCCGCGCCGATCACTATCCGCATCAGCTCTCCG
>CAZOJP010000024.1:0-12509 GCA_964580155.1 uncultured Intestinibacillus sp.
TTTTGTCTTCCAAATCGCCGCCTCACCGAAGCAGCTTGTTTAGTATACCAACTCGCCTGACGTTTGTCAACAAGTTTTTACAGAAACTTTGGTTTTTATTTTCGAAGGGCGCAGGACAAAGCACCTCCGCATATCTCCTCGCATATCGTGTTAATAATGATCCCAGAAAGGAGCGTTTGATCTTTCATGTACGACTATTCCGCACATCCTATCGCAGCGGTAGATGCCCCGATGCTCCCTGTCGCTTCGAAAGGCGATATGCCCGTATCTCTCAACTGCCCGGACATACATGTCAAACCGATCGCCCCCGAAGACGGACCGCCCGCTTGGGTGCAGGCACACCTTCCTTTCCCAGACCCGACCGTCCCCCAGCGCCGGACACCATCTTGCCGCTCGACACCACACAAAGCACATCCGAAGTGCGATTTTTGCACGCAGCCGTCCAATCTGTTCCTTATCTCATTTCGATTGGCACCCGAATTGCAACGCGCAGCCTGCGCTTTGCCGAAGCGAGCGATTATATAAAGGTCGCCGACGGCTTCCGCACAATCACGATTATGAGTGCTGCCTCTCCGCGTACCATTCTCTGCCGACGCAACATTCCCTTTCGGAAGGGCGACAAGATCACGCTTGCGATTATCAACACTGCCGGCGGCATTGACCTCATTACAGTTCCGGACAGCACCTGTGAAAACCGTCCGCGCAGCCAAGGCTGTTTTCGTTTTGTCAACCTCTCCTACAACTGTGTCCCGCTGGATGTTCTTTTGTTCGATGGACGCACCGTCTTTTCCGATGTACGGTTTAAGGAAATCACGACCTATCGCCGCACACGTCCGGGCGAATACGGTTTCTATATCGTGCCGACGCCTACGCCCACAATCAGTGCATATGCGCGCACCGTCGATATTGAAACGCTCGAAGATATGCCGCTTGAAGTTGATGATACTTATATGCCCGGATATGGGAACCTGTCCCCTCTTGCGACGTTTTATGAAACCTTCGAGGCCGGTATCAGCCATACTTCTTATTTTTTGGGCCTGGGGACAAACAGCTATCCCTATACTGTGGTCACACTGGAAAATAAGTAACAAAACCGTATGCAGGCAAAACTGCACCCCAAATGCACGACAGCCCAAGCTGCCGGGCGGGGTGCAGTTTGCCTGCGGCGTTCTCTGCTGCATTAAATTGATCCGCGTATTCCTTTGCTGCGCAGTATCAGCTTGCGCAGCAAATCAACCGGAATAACGGTCAATGCCAGCAACGCGACCAGCCACAGCTCAGAAAATCCAAGTGGCACGGTGCGGAAGAGCGCGCCGCCGTGATACACCAATGCGATCTGCACGCAGACGACCATTCCCATAATCACGACAAAAAGCGGATTTTTGCGCAAATGTGCAAGCAGATTGAGCCGGTAAGTGCGTGTATTAAAGGAATTGCACACACCGCACAGGATAAACAGCGTAAAGAAGCCCGTCAGCAGATAAACCGGATCTTCTCCGGAACCGAAGTGCGTATAAAACACCGGAAGCTTCAAAAAAGCGATACACAGCGCGATCGTATACAGTCCCATGCAGCCGATCTGATGCAGCATGTATCGACCAAGCACCGGCTCGTCGCGACGTTTTGGCGTTTCCTTCATATACTCGGGTAGCGGCGCTTCTCCGGCAAACGCGAGACCCGCAAGCGTATCCATAATCATATTGATCCAAAGCATTTGCACGACCGTGACCGGTGTGTCAATTTGCAAAAACGGACCGATGATGGACACGCCCACTGCGCACAAATTCATGGTGAGCTGGAAAATGACAAATTTTCGTATGCTCTTAAATATCGTGCGTCCATACAGCACTGCACGCACAATTGATGCGAAGTTATCGTCCAATATAACGATGTCCCCCGCTTCTTTGGCGACCTGTGTGCCGCTTCCCATGGTGAAGCCGACATCCGCTTTTTTGAGCGCAGGCGCATCATTGATGCCATCTCCCGTCATACCCGCCACCAGACCGCACTCCTGCGCCACGCGAACCAACCTGCTTTTGTCCGCAGGCATGGCGCGCGCAATGACGCGCAGATCCGGCAGGCGTGTCGCCAAGGTGCGGTCATCCATTGCAGCAAGCTCCGTACTGGTCAAAATCAGATCATTTTTTCCGCCGAGCAGTCCGGCTTCCTTGGCGATGGCGGCGGCGGTCTCTCGATTGTCACCCGTCATCATCACAAGCTGGATACCCGCGCCGCGCACCTCGCGCACCGCATGGGGTACTTCCGGTCGCAGCTCATCGCGGATGCCCACCAGGCCGATCAGCACGAGATCGTGCAGATCCCCGTCGCCGCGCACCGGATGCGGCGCGGCAGTCAGCGCCAAAACACGCATCGCGCGATGAGTCATTTCGCTCCAGGCCGCGCGCACCTCGGTCGCCGCGCCGATCGCTTGCGGCTGTGCGTTTTCATCGTAATAGGCGGTGCAGCGCTCCAGCAGCTTTTCCGGTGCACCGGTGACAAAGCTCCATGTGCCTTGTGTGCCGCTGACGCGCGCCGCCGCGTATTTCTTGGCACTGCTGAAGGGGACGCGCGCGCTCACACTATAACCGCCCAGCTCAGGCGCAATCGGAAGCGCCGCATCAAGCAGCGCGCGGTCTGTGGCATTGCCGCCGATGGCACGTCCGCCCGACGGCGTGCTCGCGCTGTTATATACGCACGAGAGCGCGGCCATCTTCCACAGAGCGCGCCGCTTTTTAACGCTCTCCAGCGTGCGAAAACGCGCACCGTCTCCGCATACGAGTGCCGCAACACGCAGCTGGCCGCGTGTCAGCGTACCGGTCTTATCGGTAAAGAGGATGTTGAGGCTGCCCGAAGTCTCAATGCCAACCAGCTTGCGCACAAGCACTTGATCGCGCAGCATCCGCTTCATATTAGATGACAGCACGACCGTAATCATCATCGGCAGGCCCTCGGGCACCGCAACCACGACGACTGTCAGCGCGAGCGTTGCCGCATGCAGCAGATGACCGAGCGTCACCGCCGGATCGGAAAGCTGCGCCGCAATGCGCGCCGGATCCATTTGATTGCTGAGCACAAAGGACTGAAACAAATCCGCGGCGGCAACAAACGCGCCTGCTGCAAGTCCGACGCGGCTGAGTATGCCCGCGAGCTTTTCAAGCCGTATTTTCAGCGGGCTTACGCGCGTCGTCTCCTGCATTTCGCGCGCCATGCCGCCGTAAAATGTGTAATCTCCGACGCGCTCAACGCGCATAAAGCCCTCTCCCGCACACACGACCGCGCCGCGGAACAATCCGCTTTGTGAGCAAAACCCCTGCGTCGCACCGCCCGCGGTTTTCTTCTGCTCCGCGCTCTCGCCGTTGAGCGCCGACTGATCCAGTGCAAGCGTTCCGCGCAGCAGCACGCCATCCGCCGGAACCCCTTCCCCTGCTTCGAGCAGCACAACATCACCCACGACGAGCTCCGCCGCGGACAGCTCCACCGTTTGCCCGTCCCGCCGCACACGGCAGCGTGTGGCAGCGGCCTCCTCCTGCAACCTGAGAAACGCAGCCTCGCTGCCATATTCCGATAAAGTAGAGACGAATGTCGCAAGGAAAATGGCAAGTGCAATGCCCACCGATTCAAACCAGTTGGCACCGCGCAGTGCCATCAGTAAATTCACCGCGAGCGCGACCAGTAAGATTTTAATGATCGGATCCCCGAAATTCGACAGGAACGCATGGATAAACGTGCGTCTCTTGCCCTGCGATAGTATATTGCTTCCATATTCCCGCCGTGCGCGCTCCACCTCGAATCGATTCAGCCCCGACGGCATTTTATCCTTCATGTGCCTCCCACCTCCTTGGACAACCTATGCCTCGCAGCGCGTGGTTATACCTACAAAAAAGCCATCCGGTTGTCATGCCGGATGGCTTTTTCCATGATGGTCGGCGGGCAGTTAGCCCTCCTCGCACACGATATTCATAAATTCTTCGCCGGTGATAGTTTCCTTTTCAAGTAAATAGTGCGCGAGCTTGTGCATCAGGTTGAGATTTTCCCGCAGAAGGCTGATTGCCTTCTCATGTGCCTCTGCCACGAGCGCAATGACCTCACCGTCAATTTCGGCTGCCGTCTGTGCCGAGCACGCAAGCGAGGTGTCGCCGCCGAGATAGGCATTTTCTACGGTTTCGAGCGCAACCATACCGAAGCTCTTGCTCATACCGTAGCGTGTGATCATCGCGCGCGCAAGCTTGGTCGCCTGCGCAATGTCGTTCGATGCGCCCGTTGTGACCGAGCCGAAAATGAGCTCCTCCGCCGCGCGTCCGCCCGTAAAGGTGACAATCTTATTGAACGCTTCGTCGCGGCTCATCAGCACGCGCTCGCCTTCGTCAACCTGCATCGTATAGCCCAGCGCACCCGAAGTGCGCGGAATAATCGTAATTTTATGCACCGGTGCAGAGTCGGTTTGCTTTGCAGCAACCAGCGCATGACCGATTTCGTGGTAGGCGACGATTTCCTTTTCCTTGTGGGAAATGACCGCGTTCTTGCGCTGCGCGCCTGCGATAACGGTTTCCACGCTTTCCTCAAGATCCGCTTGTGTGGTCGCGCTTCTGCCCTGCCGCACCGCACGCAGCGCCGCTTCGTTGATGATGTTCGCCAGTTCCGCGCCCGACGCGCCCGCGGTCGCACAGGCGATCGCATTGAAGTCAATCGGCTGCTGCAAGTGAACCTGGGCGGCATGTACAAGTAAAATCGCTTCTCTGCCCTTGAGATCGGGCAGTTCTACCGGAATCCGGCGATCAAAGCGACCGGGGCGCAGCAGCGCGGGATCGAGAGATTCCGGACGGTTGGTCGCCGCGAGAATCACCACGCCCTTTTTGCCGTCAAATCCGTCCATCTCGGCAAGGAGCTGATTGAGCGTCTGCTCGCGCTCGTCGTTTCCGCCCATGCCGCCGGTTTCACGCTTTTTGCCGATCGTGTCAATCTCATCGATGAACACAATACAGGGTGCTTTTTCGTTGGCCTGCTTGAACAGATCGCGCACCTTGGCCGCACCCATGCCCACAAACATCTCGACAAACTCCGAGCCGGAAATCGAAAAAAACGGCACATGCGCTTCGCCTGCGACCGCCTTAGCAAGCAGTGTCTTGCCCGTGCCCGGAGGGCCGACAAGCAGCGCGCCCTTGGGCAGCTTGGCGCCAATCGCAGCATACTTTTCCGGATTGTGCAGAAAATCAACGATTTCAGTGAGCGCTTCCTTGGCTTCGTCCTGTCCTGCAACATCGGCAAAGGTCTTACCGGTCTGTGCTTCGACATAGATCTTTGCGTTTGCCTTGCCAAAGCTCATCGTGTTGCCCATCATGCGCTTTTGCATGGATTTTGTCATCCACCAGCCAAAGCCGAACATGAGCGCGAGCGGCAAAATCGTAGTCAGGAGCATCGAAGGCTGCTTGGGCACAATCGCACCGAAATCCACTTTGCTGGCAAGCAAGCGCGCAATCAAATCGGGGTCATCCACGTTGTTTGTGACATAAATCGTTTGATCCTTTGCAAACAGCGTGGTTTTCTGATCCTCCTGCTGCTCGCTGTCCTTGGTCAAAAAGACAATCTGATCGCTTTCCTTCTGTATCTCGACTTTTGTAACATCGCCGTCTTCCACCTTTTGCACAAACTCGTTGTAAGATACCATTTGTGTCTGCGGCGAAGTAAACAGCGGCAGTACAAAGGCATTCAGTCCGAAAACAATCAGGAGCGCAATGCCATAATAATATATGAGCGAACGCTTGGGGTTCTTCTTGTTATTTTGTATCATCGTGTTCGTTTCCTTTCGGTGGTACGCTAATAAATCTATGCATTTTGCTCCTAAAAGCGTATTCCAGAAACCGGCGCTTGTCAAGCAGGAGGCCGCATTGTTTGCAAATGGTTCATACTTTGCAAAACAGGGCAGAGAATTTCTCCGCCCTGCTTTGTTTAGTCCAGCACAACCTTATGGAAGGTTTTTTTACCCTTTTTGATGATAATTTCACCATTTTGGAAGCGATCGCGTGTGATTGTTGCCTTGGGATCCTCGACCTTTTCGCTGTCCAGCGACACACCGCCGCCCTGCACCAGCTTGCGCGCTTCGCCATTGGACGCGGCAAGACCGCACTTCACGAGCAGACTGAGCACACCGAGTGCGCCCTCTTCAAAGTCCGCATCCGTCAGGGTCGTCGTGGGCATGTTTTCACTCGACATACCGCCGCCGAAGATTGCTTTCGCCGCACCCAACGCCTTTTCTGCCTCGTCCTGGCCGTGCACCATTGCAGTCAACTCATACGCGAGCTTTTCTTTCGCGGTGTTGAGCGCGCTGCCCTCGAGTGCTTCATAAGAGGCAATCTCCTCAAGCGGCATAAAGGTCAGCAGCTTCATAACCTTGACAACGTCCGCGTCGTCGATGTTGCGCCAGTATTGGAAGAATTCGTACGGCGTCGTCTTGTCGGGATCGAGCCAGACCGCACCTCTTTCGGTCTTGCCCATTTTCTTGCCCTCCGAGGTGGTAAGCAGGGTGAACGTCATGCCATAGGCATCGTCCTTCCCCTCCACGCGGCGGATGAGGTCCGCGCCGTTGATAATATTTGACCACTGATCGTCGCCGCCGAGCTCGAGCTTGCAGCCCTTCGTGCGGTACAGGTGCAGGAAATCGTAGCTTTGGAGCAGCATGTAGTTGAACTCCAAAAAGCTCAGACCCTTGCCCTCCAGACGGGACTTGAAGCACTCCGCCGTCAGCATGCGGTTGACCGAGAAATGCACGCCGACCTCGCTCAGGAACTCCATGTAGTGGAACGGCAGAATCCAGTCCGCGTTGTTGACCATCTCGGCCTTGCCCTCGCCGAAATCGACCAGACGGCGCATCTGCATACGGAAGCACTCGGCATTGTGGTCAATCTCCGCGCGGGTGAGCATTTTGCGCATATCGGTCTTGCCTGTCGGGTCTCCGATCATCGTGGTTGCGCCGCCGATCAGCGCGATGGGCCTGTGGCCGGCCTTCTGCATGCGGCTCATGACGACAAGCTGCAGGAAATGGCCGACATGGAGACTGTCCGCTGTCGCGTCAAAGCCGATATAAAAAGGCACACCTGTATGGTTATCGAGCAGATCCGAAACCTTTTCTTCGCTGGTGCACTGGGCAATCAGACCGCGTGCCTTAAGTTCTTCAAACAATGTCATCTTCTATTCTCCTTGTGTATAAAATCGGGTTCCTATCGCGTCCGGCTCAGGGTGCGCGTTCCTTTAAGTTCTCGTGGATGATGATCATAGCACGGCCTCTCGTTCTGCCTTTGCCGACGCAATCAGCTCTGCCGCATTGGTTTTTGATGCCTCGGTGATGCTTTCGCCCGAAATCATGCGCGCGATTTCCTCGACGCGGCTTTGCGCATCCATCGTATGCACATCGGTGTAGCTGCGCTCGTCGCGCACGGATTTGCGAATCAGCAGATGATGATCGCCCATCGCGGCAATCTGCGGCAGGTGCGTGACGCACAGGGTCTGCTTCTGCCGGCCGATCGCACTGAGCTTGCGTGCGATTTTCTGCGCAGCACGGCCGCTGACACCCGTGTCGATCTCGTCGAAAATCAGTGTGCCGACCTCCTCGCCTGCGGTGAGCACATTTTTCATGGCGAGCATGATGCGCGACAGCTCGCCGCCCGAGGCCACCTTGGACAGCGGGCGCACCGGCTCGCCCGGATTCACCGAAATCTGGAACAGTACGCTGTCCATGCCGTGTACAGTCAGTTTAGCGCCCGTTTCCACGCGCACCTCGAACCGCGCGCGCGTCATATTCAGCTCGGCAAGCTCGGCCACAATGCGCTTTTCAAGCTGCGCGGCGGCGGTGCGGCGCAGCTCGGTCAGCCGTCCCGCGACCTCGCGCGCGGCGGCAAGCTCCGCTTTATATGCTGCAAGCAGTTTTTCGCGCGTCTCGTCCGCGCAGGACAGCCGCTCCAATTCCTCGGAAATATCCTGTCCATACTGCAAAACGTCCTCGACTGTCGCGCCGTATTTTTGCTTAAGACGATAAATTGTGTCCAGTCTCTCCTCGGTCAGCGCACGCTCCTCGGGAGAAAACTCGATACGGGAGCGCTGCGCGCCTACGCTGTCGAGCAAATCGAGCGCCAGGTACTTGAGTTCCTCGGCACGGTCGTATAGCACACGAAAATCCTCGGACAGCTCGCAGATGCCGGCCAGTGCGTCCGCCGTTTCGGTCAGCAATCCCGCCGCGCCGGACACCTCACCCTCCTCGTCACCATCCAGCGCATGGTGCGCGGCATCGAGCGCGCCAAGCAGCCGCCCCGCGTTGTCAACGACCGCCTTGCGCGCGAGCAGCGTTTCCTCCTCGCCCGCTTGCAGCGCAGCTTCTTCGATTTCCACCGCATGATAGCGCAGCATATCGATGCGCTGCAGGCGCTCCTGCTCGCTTTTATCCAGCTCAGTAATCTGTTTTTTAAGTGCAAAAAGATGCTGGTATCGGGGAAGATATTCTGCTAGGAGCGTCTCCGTTCCGGCATAATGGTCGAGAAACTCGATGTGGCAGCTGTCGTCCATGAGCTTTTGTCCATCGTGCTGCCCGTGAATATCGATCAGGTAAGGACTGAGCATTTTGAGCACGGAGGCCGAAACCGGACGCATATTGACGCGGCAGGTGCTTTTACCATCCGCGGAAATTTGGCGCTGGATGTGCACGCTGTCCGCTTCCTCGCCCGCGAGATCAAGTTCGGCCAGCTTGTCCTGCAGAGCGCGGGAAATATCCGTAAACATCGCGCTGACAAAGCCCTTGGCGCTGCCCGCGCGAATCAGCTCACGGCTCGTGCGCTGCCCCAGAATCGCGCCGATGGAGTCAATCAGGATGGATTTTCCCGCGCCGGTTTCGCCCGAAAGCACGGTAAGGCCCGTATTCAGCTCGATATCCGCACTTTCGATGACCGCAATATTCTCAATGTGTAGCACCCGTAGCATATGCCGTCCCTCCCCTTTGCTGTGATACCGCGCTTATTGCAACAGTTTGCGCGCGTGCGTGCAAAAATCCTGTGCACCGCTATTGTCCCGCATCACAACGAATACGGTATCGTCGCCGCCCAGCGTGCCCACCACGCGGCGGTCGCGCATCGCATCGATTGCCATCGCCGCCGCCTGTCCCAGTCCGGGCAGGGTTTTAATGACAACCATATTTTGCGCCGCGTCAATATCGGTCACGCACTCGCGGAAAATGTTGCGCAGCCGCGTGGAAAAGCTGTTTTCGACCTCGGTCGACGCGGCAGCATATTTGTACTTTCCGGTTTCGGCGGATAAAATCTTAATGAGCCGCAGCTCTTTGATGTCGCGCGAAACAGTCGCCTGTGTGGTCGCGTAGCCCAGCAGCCGCAGCTGTTCGGAAAGCTCCTCCTGTGTGTCAATCTCCTGTTTTTCAATCAGGTCTAAGATGCGTGCCTGTCTTTGGAACTTCATGCACCTGCACCTCCATTCGATAATTTTTCACGCAGAACGTGATAAAAGCTGCGCCCTTTGACGCGAATCAGCCGCGTCACCCGCTGCGAGCGCCGCACAAGCACGCGATCCCCGGGCAGCAATTCCACGCCGCTGCGTCCGTCCGCCGCCACGCGGGCGCCGATGCCGTCCGTGCTGCTCGCCGCAACCGAAATTTCGCGCTCCGGCGCAAACACGAACGCTTTTGCACGCAAATCATGCGCACAAACCGGTATGACCGACAGATTTTCCGCAGACGGCTCGATCACCGGTCCGCCGGCCGCGAGCGAGTACGCGGTTGAGCCGGTCGGGGTCGCGATGATTGCGCCGTCTCCGAGGAAGGACATCACCGGCACACCGTCCGCGCAGACTTCCACCCGCACAACGCGAAACGGATTGGTCTTTGCGAGCACAACGTCGTTGAGCGCAGTCTGCTGGTACAGGGTGCGTCCGTTGCGCTGCACAATCAGATCAAGCATCATACGGTTTTCCATGCTGTATTCCCCTGCAAGGATTTTGCCGATTTTCTTGAACTCACCACGCTCCAGCTCGGTCATAAATCCGACATGCCCCAGATTGATGCCGATGAGCGGTTTTTCATACAGCGCAGCAAGCTCGGCGATGCGCAAAATCGTGCCATCGCCGCCGAGGGACACGATAAAGTCGCACGCCGCGATGCCCTCCGCCTGCGGTGCATACGTGACACCGTCAATACCCAGCCGCAACTCCTGCGTTTCCCACGGCAGTACAATCCGCGCGCCCAGTTCGTGCAACACGGCACAGACCTCCGCAATGGCATCTTCAATTTTCTCTTTCGCGTTGTTCGGCCAAATGAACACGGTTTGCATGGCTGTCTCCTTTTACGCTTGGGCGAGTTCCTCGTGCGCTTGGCGCACGATCTCGTCGAGCTCCGGCATGGTTTCGGGGGCGTTCTTACTCAAATAGCCCAAAAACTCAATGTTTCCTTCCGGTCCCTTGATCGGAGAAAACGTGATGTTCTGCACCTGAAAACCCGCTTCATGCGCATTATTTACAAAGGCTTGCAGCACCTCCAGATGAATCTCCGGTTCGCGCACCACACCTTTTTTGCCCACACGACCCTTGCCCGCTTCAAATTGCGGCTTGATGAGGCACGCAACGCGCCCGTCCGTAGTCAGCAGACCCGAGATAACGGGCAACACAAGCTTGAGCGAAATGAAGGAAACATCAATCACGGCGAGCGCGGGCGTTTCTTCAAGCTGCTCGGGTGTGACATAACGGATATTGGTGCGCTCCATGCACTTAACGCGCGGATCCGTGCGCAGACTCCACGCAAGCTGGCCGTATCCCACGTCGATGGAGTAGACCTTGGCTGCCCCGCGCCGCAGCAGACAGTCGGTGAAGCCACCCGTCGAGGCCCCGACATCCATGACGACAAGACCCTGCGGATCGATTGCAAAATAGTCGAGCGCTTTTTCGATTTTCTTGCCGCCGCGGCTGACAAAGGTCTTGCCGTTGTCGCGCACCTCGAGTTGCGCTGCTTCGTCGATCATATCGCCTGCTTTGCCGGCCTTCTGTCCGCCGACATAGACGATACCCTCCATCACCGCGGTCTTTGCACGCTCACGCGAGGGCACCAGCCCCTTTTCAAACAATAGAACATCCAAACGTTTTTTACTCACCGGTTTTGGCCTCCATCACGGCACCTATGATGCCCTCGGCATCCAGATGACAAATTTCATACATTTTGCGCACGCTGCCGCAGGGCAGGAAGCGATCTCCGGTATTCAGCAGCTTGACCCCGTGCAGCGAGGTGCCGCGCGCTGCAAGCAGTGAGGTGAGTGCCTCGCCAACACCGCCCGCCTGCACGACCTCTTCCACCACGATGAGGGTGCCGCAGCGCGCGATGTGGGCAAGCATTTCCGCATCTTGCAGGGCGGTCAGCTCGTTGATTTTGTAAACCGCGGCCTGTATTCCGCGCGCGGACAGTGTCTGCGCCGCGGCGAGGGTTTCGTTAATCAGCATGCCATAGGTCACCAGCACGGCGTCCTCGCCCTCGCGCAGGCAAGCTACCGGCATATTCGCATGATCCTCGCGGTATGCACCCTCTCCGCCGCGTGGATAGCGGACTGCGACCGGTCCGGTCTTGCGATAAAATGCCTGTGACAGCATGGTGCGCAGCTCGGCATAGCTTGAAGGGGCAAGAATCGTGATGCCGGGAATAGAGCGCAGAAACGCGACATCAAACACGCCATTATGCGTCGCGCCGTCCTCGCCGACGATGCCCGCGCGGTCGATGCCGAGCACAAGGTTGATGCCTTCGATTGCCACATCGTGGATGAGCTGATCGTATCCGCGCTGCAAAAATGTCGAATAAATCGCGCAAATCGGCTTTAACCCCTGCTTTGCCATGCCGGCACCCATCGCAATGGCGTGCTCCTCCGCGATGCCGACATCAAATAAACGCGCCGGATACCGCTCCGCAAAGCCGGTCAGCCCCGTGCCCGAGGACATCGCCGCCGTGATCGCGCAAATTCGTTCATCGTGCGCGGCAAAATCGCACAGCGCCTGACCAAAGCACGCGGAAAAGCTGGTACCGGACGCTTTAAGCGGCTTTCCAGTCAATCTGTTAAACGGACTGACACCGTGGTATTTGTCCGGGCTTTGCTCGGCAGGCACATAGCCCTTGCCCTTTTCAGTCATCACATGCAGCAGCACCGGCTTTTTCATCGCCTTCGCGCGCTCAAGCAGCTCGCACACGGCCTTGAGGTCATGCCCGTCGACCGGCCCGAGATAGGCAAACCCCATCTGTTCGAACAGGGTGTTGGGCAGCACAACATTTTTGATGTTGTTTTTAACATGAGAGATGCGGTTTTGAACCGCTTTTCCGCCCGGCACGCGAGATAAGGTGTCCTTGACATGGGTTTTCGCGTTGAGATACCGCGGGCTCACACGCAGCCGTGCAAGGTGGTGGCTCATCGCGCCGACATTCTGGGTGATCGACATATTGTTATCGTTGAGCACGACCAGCAGCGGTTCCCCACTGCCGCCTGCGCTGT
>CAZOJP010000024.1:12519-31699 GCA_964580155.1 uncultured Intestinibacillus sp.
TATGCCATGCCGCCGGTCAGCGCACCGTCGCCGATTACCGCGACCACATGATATTTCTGCCCGCGCAGGGTGCGCGCATGTGCCATACCGAGCGCGACCGAGACCGAGCAGGAGGCGTGTCCCGTGATGCAGGGATCGGCCTGACTTTCCTCCGGCTTCATAAAACCGGACAGTCCGCCGTACTGCCGCAGGGTCGTGAATTGCTCCTTGCGCCCGGTCAGGATTTTGTGCACATATGCCTGATGCCCGACATCGTAGATGATGCGATCGCGGTTTGAGTCAAACACACGCTCAAGCGCGACTGCCAGCTCAACAATGCCCAAATTGGACGCAAGATGCCCTCCCGTCTGGGATACACGATCCACGAGAAACTCGCGCAGAGATGCGCAAAGCTCGTCCATCACACCGTAGGACAGCTCGCCCAGCTCAGACGGCTTTTTTATTCTATCTAAAATTCCATATCGTTTCATAATTACTCCAAAAGCGGATGCGATGCTTTATTTCTTCTTGTCCAGGGCAATCGGAAGCGCGGACATCAGGCGGCCTGCACCGAATACAATCGGCACACTGTGCTGGATTGCGACGCCCTTGCCGCATGCTTTTCCGCCGATGGTCGTAGCGGCGACCAGACCAGTGACCGCAAGCGACACGATGACACCCGCAGTCCCCGACATATGCAGGACAACACGCGCGACAATGACCGCGCTTGTCGCGCCCGAGATAATACCGCAAATATCACCCACAACATCGTTGCAGAAATTCGAAACCTTTTCCGCATTGCGCGACAGCCAAACCGCTTCGCGCGCGCCCTTCACCTTGCGCGCCGCCATGGAGTGAAACTCCTTCTCGGTCGCAGAGGTTGCGGCAACACCGACCATATCGAATGCGATACCGATGCCGATAAACAGGAACAGCACAATAAAAGCGATGATGTTGCCGACATTTTCGAGTGCTTCGTTCGAAAGATAGGATAGCAGCACCGAAATGCAAAAGCTCGCCGGGGTAATCGTCAGCACCCAGCGCCAATCGATGAGCCGCTTTGGGCCCCCTGCCTTGCTCCGCTTTTTTTGTGTTTTGTCTGGTTTGTCGTTTGCGTCCACCTGTGAAACTCCTTGTCTGTAATCGAAAACAAGGCTCGAAACCATGTTTCGAGCCATTTTAAAGCAAAGATAAAGTGGCGGCAGACGAGGTAAATCTTACGGCTTGAGGTTCGGTTGGCTTTCCCCGCGGTCTGCCATGCGTCGCCGTCATGGTGGTTTCCCTTTGAAGTCCGTGCCGGGATGTTGCCATCTCCGGGACCGAATTGCCACTTAGTCCGTACTGCAATCCAACGCCTGCCCCTTTCGGACAGCCTAGGTGTTTTCCACAGCAGCCTGAACGGTTCTTAGCCTCTTTTGCAGCTAGGGTTTCACCAATCAATACCCCGTTTGTTCTGGCCGGAACGCACAGGGCGGGTATCAGATCCACCATAACCACGCAAGGCAGGCTACACTGCACACAGCGCTTCCGGGCTTGCGCCCTTTCACACCGCACTGCAGGTTCCACCCCGTACCGTAGGCCATCCATCAACCCCGAAGAGTGCTATAGGTGTCCAACGCATACGGGTCTCCACGGCGATAGGGTCGGTACTTCATGCCATTGAAGCGCGCCCTAAAGCCTTAACCTCCAGCATCCACCCCAAACTGGGCGTAAGAAGCAAACACCAGAGACTTCATCGATGTGCCCGTCTACGGATTTTTAGGCCCGTCTTAGGAAGCGTCACGCCGACTAGGATACTGCGCCACTTTGCCTTGTTTATGATTTTAACACGCATGCAGCATAATTTCAAGTGAATAGAATGTAAACTTATGCATCCTATGCCATGAATCATCGGTTGCGCGATGCCAGACTCTGTGCAAGCTGCGTGAGAAACGCATGATCCTGAAAGATCGCAACCGCATCGACCGCTTCCGCCGTGAGCTGCTCAATCACCGCGCGGCAGCGCTCCATACCGAGCAGCGCAGGGAAGGTCGATTTTTCGCTTTGCGCGTCCTTGCCGATGCTTTTGCCGAGCACCGCGCGATCGCCCTCGATGTCGAGCAGATCGTCCCGAATCTGGAATGCAAGTCCCAGACGGTCGCCGTAAACCTCCGCCGCCTGCAAGGTGCGTCCGTCGCTCTTGCCTGCAAGCAGGCAGCCGATGACCGCTGCCGCGCGGATGAGGCAACCGGTCTTGAGCTGCTGCAGCAGCATGAGCCGCTCAAGCGTGATGGTCTTGCCCTCGCTTTCAAGGTCGATGACCTGTCCGCCGATCATACCGTCCATGCCCGCCGCACGCGCAAGCTGATTTGCCCCGCGCAGCACCGCGTCCGCCGCAAGCCCCTGCGTGTTGCGCGGGTCAAGGATGGTCTCAAATGCGCGATTGAGGAGTGCGTCCCCCGCCAGCACCGCCAGGCCCTCCCCGAACACCTTATGGTTCGTCGGCTTGCCGCGCCGCAGATCGTCGTTGTCCATGCACGGCAGATCGTCGTGGATGAGCGAGTAGGTGTGGATCATCTCAAGGGCGGCGGCAAACGGCAGTGTTTTTTCGATGTCACCGCCGCAAACGCGGCAAAATTCCAGCAAAAGCGCGGGACGAAGCCGCTTTCCACCTGCCAAGGCCGAATACTTTACAGCATCGTAAATTGTTTTATATGCGCAGCTTTCGTCGCAGGAAAGATAGCGATTCAGCGCATCTTCCACCATGACCGTGTATTGCTTCAAGCGTTCCTCAAGGTTCACGGTGTCTCCTCCTCAAACGGCTGCTCTTCGGTCTCGCCGTCCTGTTTTTGCAGCAACAGCGTGACCTTTTGCTCTGCCGTGTCCAGTTGGCGCGACAGCGCCGCAGACAGCTTCGTGCCTTCCTCGAACAGCTTCATGCTGCGCTCGAGCGGAATGTCGCCGCTCTCCAGCTCGCGCACGATCGCCTCAAGCGCTGCCATGGATTCTTCAAATGTCACTTTTTTTGCCATTGGTTTTCCCTCGTTTCCAGCACGCTGCACAGCGCTTCGCCCTGCGCAAAGCGCACCTGCAGTGTGTCTCCCGTATGCAGCGCGGCGCTGCTTCGCACCGCGTTTCCCTCACTGTCCAGCGCAACCGCATAGCCGCGCGTCAACACCTTGAGCGGACTGAGCGCGTCAAGCGCCGTCATGTTGTGCGATAGTCGGCTGCGTCTGTTTTGTATCTGCTCACGCGGCAGCTTTTCCAGCCGAACGTTGAGCATGCTCAGCCGTTCGCGTCCCCGCGCAACGGCATACTGCGGTGAACGCAGCATCAGCCGCTCGACCTGATGGGCAAGCAGCATCCGCTTATCCGCAATGATATGCTGCGGCGTGCGCAGCGCAAGCCGCTCCTGCGCGCCGGAAAAGCGCTTGCGGCTGCGATTGATCGCGCGCGCAAGTCCCCTGCCGAGCACGGCTTCGCTTTGCAGCAGAAAGGCACGCACCTCGGTTCCGTCCGGTGTGACGAGCTCCGCCGCGCCCGATGGTGTGGGTGCACGCAAATCCGCGACATAATCGGCAATCGTCACATCGGGCTCGTGTCCGACTGCGGACACGACCGGTATCTGCGATGCATAAATATCACGCGCCAGACCCTCGTCATTGAACGCCCACAGATCCTCAAGGGAGCCGCCGCCGCGTCCGATGATGATGATGTCCGCCTGCGCCTGCGCATTGGCAAGCTGCAGCGCGCGCCGCAAATCGGCGGGCGCCTCCGCCCCCTGCACGAGCGCGGGATAAATCTGCACCTGTGCCAGCGGCCAGCGGCGCGCGAGGATACGCAGCATATCGTGCACCGCCGCGCCTGTCGGCGAGGTGATGAGCGCGATGGTCTCGGGCATGCGCGGCAGCGTGCGTTTGTGCGCCTGCTCAAAAAGTCCCTCCGCTTGCAGCCGCTGCTTGAGCTGCTCAAACGCGAGATGCAGCGCACCCGCGCCGTCCGGCATCATGTCCGCCAGATAAAGCTGCACCTGCCCGCTTTTGGGGAACGAGCTGACGCGTCCGCGCGCGATGACCTTCATGCCGTTTTCCGGCCGAAAACGCAGCCGCGCCGCGTCCGAACGAAACAGCACCGCTTGGATTGCCGCGTCATCGTCCTTGAGCGTCATATAATGATGTCCCGAGGGGTGCGCCTTGTAGTTTGAGATCTCACCTTGCACAAATACGTTGCGAAAGGCGGGATTGCTTTCCAGCATTCCCTTGATTTCTGTATTTAATCGTGTGACTGAGTAAATTTCGCTTTGCATATTGCCTCCCCGCACTGCTTTGCCGCAAGAACCGCGACACCGACCGCATTATCGCCCGAAAGCTGCGGCGCGGCGACCCGCGCATCAAATTGCGCGCGCATACTGCGCTGCAGCAGGGTGTTCGCCATCACACCGCCCGCGCACAAAACCGGCAAAGGATGCCGTTTGCGCGCCTGCGCCGTTGCCTTGATGACCGCGCGCCCCAGCGTATCGATCACGAAGCGCGCGATGCGGGCAGGGCTCTCCCCCCGCTCGACCAGCGCCTGCACCTGATTTTCCATGCCGGAAAGCGAAAACGCGCTGTCCGTCACCTTGACCGTAAACGGCTGCAACGGCTCGTGCACGTCCTGCGCAAGCGTGTCCAGCTCCGCACCCGCCGGGAATGCCAGCCCGAGCCGCTGCCCTGCGCGGTCGATGAGCTGTCCTGCCGCAAGGTCTGTTGTGCCGCCGATACGCTCCGCGTGCGGCATCCCGTCTGCTCCCGGTGTGACGAGCAGCAGCTCGGTCGTGCCGCCGGACAAATGCCACGCGAGAAAGCGCTCCTCAAGCAGCGGCAGCGCCTGCGCAGACAGCGCCGCGGCCGCGAGGTGTCCCTGCTGATGCGAGCAAATAACGAGCGGCACACCCAAAAGATGTGCCGCACTGCGCGCCACGCTTTCACCTGCCAGAAAGCATGGCATATAGGAGCCCTCTACCGCGCGCGGCCGGGTGCTGACACCGATTGCGGCAATCCCGGTGAGTTCGGTGAGCTTTGCGATCTGCTCGTGCAGCCGAACGGTGTGCTGAAACAGCGCATCCGATTGGCGCAGACCAATCGTGCCCGCAGGCACATCCAGCAGCCGCGCCTCGCTCTGCCAGGTGTGGTCGGCAGCGTGAAAGCACGCGGCCGAGGTGCGGTAATTGCTGGTGTCGATGCCGATATAGGTCATGATTCCGGCGCGTTTTCCACGCGGCCGATTGTGCCGAGGATGCCGTTGATAAACGCACCCGCCTCTTCCGATTCGTACGCCTTTGCCAGCTCTACCGCTTCGTTGATTGCCGCGCCGATCGGCACATCTTCGACATAGCGCATCTCATACAGCGCCAGACGCAGCAGTGCGGTCGTCATTTTGGACAGGCGCTTCATGCTCCATCCGCGCGCATTTTCCGCAATCGCCGTGTCCAGTTCCTCGCGATGCGCAGCAACGCCCTTGACCGCCGAAATGATATATGCGCTCTCGCTGTCGGTCAGCTTGCCCGCATAGAGTGCAATATCCCCCGCGATAGAGCCCATAAGCTCCTCGTCAAGCTGCTCTTCCAGCAGTTCTTCCGCGGTGCGCTCCTGAAAGCTCATTTCAAAAATCAGGTGTAAGGCGATTTCTCTCGCTTTCTTTCTGCTCACTGTTATCCTCCGCAATTATTATTTCACATACATATTTATATTTTACCGCAATATGATCTACAGCGCAAGTGCTACGCCGCAATTTCGTCATATTCCAGCGCTTATGCGTGCGGTTCGTATTGTTGCACGAAAAAAGCGATCCTTTCCGCACGACCAGACGGCGGAAAGAATCGCTTTAAAATGCGTCGCTGCGTTAGCGGTAGAATGCCGGTGTCTCGGGCAGCTCAATCGGCAAGGGATGCTGCGCTCCGCGTGCGCGGATTAACGTATCCGCCGCAAGGCATGCGGCATAGCCATCCCAGGCGGACGGGCCGGTCGGTGCACCGTGGGCGAGCGCGCGCGCCCACTCATCAAACTCAATGTCGTATGCTTCGATGAAGCGCTTGGACCAGTCGTCGCAGATTTCATACGAGCGCGCGCAGTTGGTGCGCTCCACAATCGTTGCGGGATCCGGCAGACGCAGTGTGCCCTTTTCGCCTACCACCTCGCACTGGATGTCATACCCATAGCCTGACGACATATTGACCTCGACATCGATTCGCACACCCGACTTTGTCTCGAGCAGCATAATTTGCGGATCGAGCAGGCCTGCGCTCGCGCTGCGGTTCTGCTTGACCTTGAGCACCTGTCCGCTTGCGTAATCCTCGCCCAACAGCCAGCGCAGCACGTCAATTTCATGGATGCCGGAATTTTTGATGGTCATATCCGAGGTATGCCAGTCGGTGTGGCTCAGGTTGCGGTGGCATGCGTGGATCATCAGCGGCTCACCGATTACGCCCTGCTCGATCTTTTCTTTCAGGGCACGGTAGCCGCGATCATACCGCCGCATGAATCCCACCTGCACAAGCCGCTTACCCGCCTGCATCTCCGCATCCACAATGCTGCGGCACTCTTCCGCGGATACGCCAAGCGGCTTTTCGCACAGCACCGGTTTGCCCGCGGCAATGCAGTGCAGCACAAAATGCGCATGGGTGTCATCCGCAGTGCACACCACGACCGCCTCCACCTCGGGGTCTGCGATCAGATCCTCGCCCTGCTCGTAAAACTTGCAGCCGTATTGCGCAGCTACGCGCTTTCCGTTTTCTACAATATACTCGGACACCGCAACCACCTGTGTTCCGGTAACAACCTCGGTCATACGGCGAATATGGTCGCGTCCAATCATACCGCAGCCGATTACACCTACTTTTAGCATCATCTGACCCCCCGCATTTGTTTTAGCATCTTAAGTATACCGCCCACACGAATTGCCTTGCAATGCGCAAATTGAATGAAACACGCGCGCACAAATTGAGCATCACCGGCAGATCACAGATCACCGCATTTTGGTTCGATTTTGTGGGTTATCCGCATGGATCCGCGCACCTATCATGCGCAATAGGTGAGATTGCGCGCAGGAAATCGGCTTTTCCTGCATCATTTTCGGGCGAAGATCGGTCGCTGCACCGGATTGCGTGCGTTTTTGCGTGCGTTTAGTGCTCTATTTTTTGCAGCATTTCATCCACCGTCTCATCAAAGGCAATTGCAATCGGCGTTTCTAAAAAATCAGCAGCAGGGTGCATGCCCAGCATCAGACAATCATATACGGTCTCCATCAGTATTTTCGCCTGCTGATAAGGCTCCAGCCCAATCGCGAATTCAATCACGTTTTTGTGGATGAGCGCCGCAACATCCGGGGTAATATCATAACAAACCATCTTCACCTCGCGCTCTCGGTGGCGCTCCAAGATGGCTTGCCCGACCTCGCCCGCATAGCCGGCGAGATTGCCGATCCCTTTGAGCTGTGGGAACTCATCCAGCGTTTTGCAGGCTCGCTCATAGGCGATCACGCTTTGATCCTGCGAATACAGACGATCCGCCACCTGAATCTGCGGATAGCGTTCCGCCATCGCATCCAAAAAACCTTGCATGCGCTTTTCGTGTGCGGTAATTTCGGGAGAACCGCCGATGGCGACCACCTGCCCCGCATATCCGATGCTTTTTGCGAGCAAGGATGCCGCAATGCGTCCGCTTTTGTAGCAGTCCTCCCCCACTTTGCACAGTCCCTGCACCCCAGGCACCTCCGAGTCGATGAATACAATCGGCTTCTTCACCTGCTGCAAGTAATCGCGCACTTTTCCGCTGCGCACACCGCGAAACAAATACGCGTGCACGCCCTGCGCTTCAAACGCATCTAGCGCCGCCACAACGCTGTTGACATCCGATGTCTTGCAAAATGCATAAACCGGCTCCAGCTCTTTCATCGTGCGGCAAGCATGTTCTATCCCTCGCTTGAGTGCGGCGAAATACGGGTTACTGGTGGTTGGCATAATCACGCCGACCACCTTCGTCGCGGGTTCGGGTGCGCCGCGCAGTGGCACGTAGCCGGTTTGGCGGATTACCTGCTGAATGCGCTGCCGCACCGGCTCTTTGACCCCGGGGCGATTGTGAAGCACTTTGTCCACTGCACCGCGCGACACCCCTGCCATCTCTGCAATTTTTTCGATTGTGATCTTCACAGTTGTGCGCCCCCTTATCTCTTTTTGCTTATTATAATGAATGCTGTCTAAAATCTCAAGTCTCGGTTCATCTTTTCCTGTTATTGCGCAAGCCGCGCAAAAAAGACACAACGTAGGCAAAGCCCAACGCTGTGTCTTTTTTTAATGCTGATTACTTGGTCATCGAAGCGACTTCCGCTGCGAAGTCATCCTGTCTCTTTTCGATGCCTTCGCCCTTTTCAAAGCGTGCATACTTCACGAGCTTAATCTCGCCGCCCAGCTCCTTCGCAACAGCCGCGATGTGCTGCTCGACTGAGAACTTGTTCTCCTTGACGAACGCCTGCTGCAGCAGGCAGTTTTCCTCGTAGTACTTGCCGACGCGGCCGTCAACCATCTTGTGGATGATCTGCTCCGGCTTGGGCTTTGCCGCGGACTTGTTCTCCTCAAGCGCCTGCGCCAAAAGGATCTCTCTCTCCTTCGCGAGCGTGGTCTCGTCCACATCGGACTTGTCCATGAACGTCGGACGCATAGCCGCAGCCTGCATGCCGATATCCTTGCCCAGCTCGACAACGGCTGCGTTGCCTCTCAGGTTGTCGGAAACTTCCATGCCAACCAGAACGCCGATGACACCGCCCATGTGCGTGTAGCCCGCATTCATGGTAGAGGCGTCATAACGATCAAAGCGGCGGATCTGGATGTTCTCGCCGATGGTCAGAACCTTCTCCTGCAGCGCTTCCTGAACGGTCAGGTCGCCGATCTTGCAAGCCTTGAGTGCTTCAACATCCGCCGGGGCCTGCTTGATGACGATATCCGCAAGATTCTGTACAAACTTCTGGAAATCTTCGTTCTTTGCAACAAAGTCGGTCTCGGAGTTGACTTCGATGACCGCGCCCACGCCGCTTTCCTCGCAGACCTTCGCGCAGACAACGCCCTCTGCAGCGATGCGGTCAGCCTTCTTGGCAGCCTTTGCAAGACCCTTTTCGCGCAGCAGTTCAATCGCCTTGTCGAAGTCGCCCTCGGCCTCGGTCAGTGCCTTCTTGCACTCCATCATGCCTACGCTGGTCGCTTCGCGCAGCTTCTTAACATCAGCAGCAGTAAAAGCCATTTTCATTTCCTCCGTTATATTGTAATATCATTTGAAAAAAAGCGGAGCACGAAAGCGCGCCGCGGCAGGATCTGCCACGGTATACGGCCGAAGCGCACGCGCTAAGGTCGGCGCTCTCCGAACTCCGCTTATCAGTTTAATGCTTATTCAGCAGCAGTTTCTTCCTTGGCCTCGACTTCGAGCTGCTCGCCCTGCTTGCCCTCGATCACTGCATTCGCCATGGTGCCGGAAATCAGCTTGATGGCACGGATTGCGTCGTCGTTGCCCGGGATGACGTAGTCGATCTCGTCCGGATCGCAGTTCGTATCAACGATTGCAACGACTGGGATGCCCAGCTTGCGCGCCTCGGAGATTGCGTTTCTTTCCTTGCGCGGGTCGACAACGAACATCGCTGCCGGCAGCTTCTTCATTTCACGAACGCCGCCGAGATACTTCTCGAGCTTCTGAATTTCAAGCTGAAGCTTGATAACTTCCTTCTTCGGCAGCAGGTCGAACGTGCCGTCCTCCTGCATCTTCTGCAGCTGGTTCAGGCGCGTGATACGGGTGCGCATGGTCTTGAAGTTCGTCAGCATGCCGCCGAGCCAACGCGCATTGACATAGTACATGCCGCAACGAGCCGCTTCCTCGCGGATTGCGTCCTGCGCCTGCTTCTTCGTGCCGACGAACAGAATGTCGCCGCCCGCTGCTGCGGTATCACGAACGAAGAAGTAAGCCTCCTCGAGCTTCTTAACGGTCTTCTGCAGGTCAATGATGTAGATGCCGTTGCGCTCGGTGAAGATATAGGTTGCCATTTTCGGGTTCCAACGGCGGGTCTGATGACCGAAGTGTACACCTGCCTCCAGGAGCTGCTTCATAGAAATAACTGCCATTTTTTGTTCCTCCTCAGGTTGTTTCCTCCATCCCGCATCATCTGCCGGCGGCACTCCCGCAGGGAAAGCACCTCGCCGCTGACATAAACGGAATGTGTGAAATATTTGATATTGCACCAATCGTGCTTTGATAGTATACCACGCCTTATAGCCGAAGTCAACAAAAAGGTTTATTTTTGCAGCGCTTTGTCTATTTTTCGCGCCACCGGTCACACCACCCACGCTTTGGGCGCGGCCGTGGTCTGGTTTCCCACCGAACGAGCACAATATCGTCGCCGATTTTGTCGATTGCCTCCCACGGAATGACATAATCCTCTCCGCGTCCGAACAGACCGAAAAAGAATCCCGGTGCGGGCACGACAATCGCGCATACACGTCCGCATTTCAAATCGATCTCGACGTCTCCGATGTATCCCAGTCTCGTGCCGTCACACAGGTTGATCACCTCTTTCATGCGCAGCTCCGCAATACGGCAGCAGGACATGTGGCTCCCCTCCCTTTCCAAGCCGCTTTGCGCGGCAATCACGCCCCGATTTTCTTCATAAACGTGTCGGTCAGCAGTCCGGACGGACGATTATAGCGTTTCATGCGGTATAGGCATTCCGGATCGCGGGTGATGCGGTTGATGCCCTCTCCGCAGCCCAATGTGCAGCGAAAACCCATGCCGCGCAGCACATTCTCGCTCTCGGTCGACAGCGAGCCAAACGGATAGGTATAGCAGATGGGTACGGGCAATCCGGCATCGGTCAAAAGCTGCTGCGTCTGCTGCGTGTCATGCTCCAAAAAGGCACGATATGCCAGCTGATCCTCGCCGCGCTCTCGAATGCAGCCGCGCCGGTGTCCGTAAGCGTGCAAATCCCACGAGTGGTTCTGCACCTCGAACACATCGGCCATTTCGCGCAAATGATCCGTCTTCAAATGGGACCAGTACGGGTTTTCCTGTCCGTTTTCGCTGTACAGTGCGGTTTGCTTGCCGATGATCGAAATGACCGCGCGCATACTGCGCTCCTTTAAAATCGGGTAGGCGTAGGTGTAGTTATTATAGTATCCGTCATCAAACGTGATCATAACCGGCTTTGTCGGCAGCGGTGCGCCATTGTCGACATAGTCCAGCAAATCGCCGATCGTGACGGTTTGATAGCCGGCTGCCTTTAAGTATTCCAAGTCCTGCTCCAGCACATCGGGCGAAAGCACATACTTTCCTGCGCGTCCCGGATCTTTTAAAATACTGTGATACATCAGTATCGGCAGGTGAATTTCCGCATTCGCCGCTGCCACAGCCGGAACCGTGCGCGCGGCAAACTGATGATTTGCTGTGAAAACGCCCCATAATATCAGTACCGTTGCGAGCATCTGTGTGACTGTCCGCCTCATGCCAATCCCCCGTTCCCGTGTTTGGTGCAGGCACGGACAAAAAAAGCGCCCCGCACATAAGACCATATGTGTACGGGAGCGCTTTTATGTTTGTTACGCGAACAGCGTGCCGACAGCGGCACCGATTGCTTTGATGACGTTCCAAAGACGGGTTAGGAAGTTGCCCTCTGCGTAGTAGGCTTCGTCCTGTTCGACCACGTCCTTATCGTCCTCATCGTCGATGGATTCCGTGCGCAGCACGACCTGCAAATTGGACGGTACGGCGTTTTGCGCCGATGTGAACGAGGTGGGTGTTGCGTTGGGATCCATATTGAGCATATTATTGTCTTCGCCCGTGTGGCTATCCCACTCGCTGTCAATCAGATCCTTAACTGTATCCTTGGCGTTTTGCAGCACACCGGTCTGACCCAAGCCCTCCGCCGCCTTGCGCAGCGCCGCAGCGGTGTTGTCAAGCGTTGCCTGTGTGCCGGCATCCAGCTTGCCGCCGCTCGACTGCATCAGGCTCTTGAAGCTGCGCAGGAACGCGTTCGTGTTGGTGATGCCGGTGATTGCGGTGCTGCTGACCTGCTTTGCGTCCTCCAGTGCTTTCTGGGCTTCCGGCTCGTAGGTATTGAGCACCTTATCCAGCCCGTCGAGATTGTCGAGCATTGCATCGAGTTTGGTCGTAACATCCTTGGCGATGTCGCCCGCTTTATTCGCCTGCGTCATAAGACTGGTCATGTTGTCTGTGTATTTTCCCATGATCGTCAGATAGCTGCCCATCGCATCGGACAGTTCCCACAGGCGCTCGGACAGGTTATAATCACCGCCCTTGCCCATATCGCGGGTGACCTCGCGCAGCTGTCCGACAACATTGGCAGTGGAGCCTGCCAGCGCCTTAATAAGCGCATTGGCGTCTTCTATTTTTTTGTTAATCAAACTAATTATTTCTACTATTTGTTCCGGTGTCGCTCCATCCGGAATCGAAATTTCGCCCATCGCGCCCATCCCTTGCGCGCTTGCACCTGTTAATGTTGTCTGCAAGCTATTCAGTCCCATTGTCAGCGTCTCAAAATCCTCGCTGAGCACGCGAATATCGGTCTGAAAATCGTCAATGACATCCTGTGTGTACTTATTTTGCTTGTCGATGTCGGTAATCATGCTTTGCAGTGCGGTAATGTCCTTCTGTACCTTTTCAATGCTCGAGCGGGTGCGTGCGGATTCGTCCTTTAGACTGAGGGCGGTCGCAACGAGGGTATTAAGCTGGATTTTGGTATCGGTGAGCGCAGCTTGCGCCGTTGTCAGGTGACCCTCAACCGTGCCGAGTGATGCGGCAAAGGCATCCAGATCAAGCATGGCGGTATCCGCATCGGCATAGACCGCGTCCTTGCCGCCGGAAATCGAGCTGCGCGCCTGGTTGAGAATATCCAGACCGCTCGCCGTCGCGCTGATGCTGCCCTGCATCGCGCTCATCGTGCCGAACACAACGTCCAGACTGTCGGACATCGCGTTGCCGGAGTCCTCGATTTTTTCCTTGGTTTCGCGCAGATCGGTGATTTGATCCAGCTGCTGCAATGTAGCGGGCGTCATGGTGAAATACAGTCCTGGGAATTTGAACGATTCCGCACCGATGCGAATTGTAAAGGTGTTGGTCTCTCCCGGCATCGCCATAAACAGCACTGCGGTCTTGCTGCCAATCTCCTGCACCTGCGCACCGGGGGCTTCGACCGACAGCATGTCGTCCGCGTCGAGCATGGTCGCGCAGCTCATCACCATGTTATTCTGAAAGTATGCGGATGCGCTCTTATTGGCAATCGCGTCGACTGTAATTTCGACTAGCCCCTTTTCACCCGCAAGCTGCGCGGCTTCCTTGGGCACGCCGTTGAGCTTGTAGCTCACCTGAATGGTCCACGGAAGCGCCGCAACGGGCTTTGTGGTCTTGCCTTCAAAATAGAAGCGGTTGGGCGCATCGTCTGCGAAGTTAAAGCTGACCGCGCCGTCCTTCGTGATCGGCTTGCTTTCGCTTGACATATTGATGACGCTTGTATAGTCGCCGTAGTCTGTAATGGTTTTTGCGCCGTTACGCGAATAGCTCTTGACCACGCTGCTCTCGGTCGGTTTGCCGTATGCATCCAGCGTGACGTAAAGCGCTTCGCTATGGGTGGGAGTGAGTGCAAGCGCTGCGGGCGCGCACATCGAGACCACCAGGCATGCGGTCATTCCACCCGCTGCTGCGCGCAATTTAATGTTTGCCAACTGGCGTTTCATCGGAATGTTCCTCCTTCTTTTCCTCGGTCAATGTGGCGACCGCCTGTTCATCGGACTGCCCCTTGCGCTTTTCGCGCTTGGAACGCAGCTTTTCTAAAACAACTTTTTCGGAAAGGCCCTTGCGCGGCAGATCAAACCGGAAGCCCGAACCGCGTTCGCTCTCCTGCGCGGTGTCCAAACGCTTGTGCCGCTTGGCAACACGAATTTCATGGCGGTTCTGTCCGCGCATAATCCGCTTGTCAAATGCACTCAGCAGCGCGGGCAGCAGCGACAGCACCAAAATCATGGATAGCATCGCGCCGCGGCCGACCAGCCGCCCGACCTGCGAAATCGCCTGAATGGTCGAGGTGAAATACAGCAGATAGCCAACGACCGTCAGGATAGAACCCGAGGTTAAAATCGACAGTGCGCTTCGGCTGACAGCCTGTATCGCGGCCTCAGACGCAGGATGGCTCTTGCGTTCGTCCAGATAGTTGTTCGTCATCAGGATTGCGTAGTCAATCGTCGCGCCAAGCTGCAGACAGCTTACAATGATATAACCGATGTACACCATCGAGTCGCCGATCAAATACGGAATCGTCATATTGAGATAAATCGCAATCTCAATCGGGATAATAACGAACACCGGCACGAGCAGGGACTTAAACGTGATCAGCACGATGACGATAACGCCGAGCAGCGACAGCATCGACACGCGGTCATAGTCCTCTGATAAAATATCGCGAATATCGATTGTGGTCGGTGTCATACCGATGACATACGAATCATCCGGATAATACTCCTTGACAACGCCCATGATTTCGTCGCTGCACTGGAACGCATATGTACTCTCCTGATCGGTCGCCATGGACACAATCACACGGGAATAGTCCTCTGTGTGCAGCTTCTCCACCAAATCGGGCGGCAAGAAGCTCTCCGGCACGCCCTGCGGCAGTACGCTCGCGAGTGAGATCGCATAGTTGACGAACGGCAGATCCTTTAGCTCCTCCGTCATTTCCTTTTCGCGCGGATTTGAGCCGGTCGGCACAATGCCGAGCACGACATTCGACTTGCCGAACACTTCGTTAATCTGCTGGGTATCCTCATAATAGCGTGTGCCCGGACCTGCGCCCAGCGCCTCGTCACCATAATAGAAGTGGTTGAGTCCCTGCCCAAAATAGCACGGCACCGCAATGAGCAGGCAGACAGTCAGCACCGGCCAGCGCAGCTTGTGCATCAGATTCGCAAATTTGTCAAACGGCGGTAGGAACGGCTTGTGCTGTGTTTTTTTAATGCGTTCATCGTGCTTGAGAATCATCGCAGGCATGAAGAGCAGCACCGAAGCCAGAGAGCACAAAATGCCCTTCGTCAGCACAAAGCCGACGTCCTTACCGATTGTGAATTCCATGAACACCAACACAAGGAATCCGACGACAGTCGTCGCTCCGCTTGCCATAATGGACTTGCACGCCTCACGCAGTGCGTGTACCATGGCCACCTCGCGATCCATACCGGTGTCTCTGTATCGTGCGAAGGTATGCTGCAGGAAAATAGAATAGTCCATCGACACTGCGAGCTGCAAAATTGCCGAGGTTGAAAATGTGAAAAATGAGATCGTACCAAATATAATATTGGATCCCATATTCAAAATAATCGCGACTGCCATAACCGTGACGAACAGGATCGGCTCAAACCAGGAGGTCGTCGTCAGCGTCAGGATCGCGAAAATGATGACCATTGCGATCGCCATCGCGATAGCGATTTCACGTTTGATCGATTGCTCGCGTGACTGGCTTGCCACCGCGCTGCCCGAGAAGCACGCGTTGTCGCGCCCAACAATGTCATAGATTTCGTCCAGTGCTGCACGGGTCGATTCCTCCGCATCGCCATCCTTGAAGATGATTTGAAGCACTGCGTTGCCATCTTTATAGAACTCATCCGTCCAGTCGTTCTGGACAAAGCTGTTGCCCATGTAGACATCCGACAGGGTGTCCGGGCCTGCGACGACGTCCACACCGTCAACATGCGAAATTTTTTCGCGAATCGCCTTTGCCTCATAGAGCGATACGTCCTGAAGCATGATACGCGCCATGCCCGGATAGCCGAACTCTCGCTCCATCACATCAAGTGCCTGCTTCGTAGGTGCGCTCTGCGGCAGGTAGGTACTTAGATCGTAGTTGACGCCAACGAACGGGTAGCAAAACAAACACAAGATCGTAAGTGCAAGGAATGTCTTTTCAATCAAGTTGCGCTTTTTCACCGCTGATGTCAACAAACGATCAAAGAATCCACTTTTCATCTTTGCCTCCGTTATCCAATCAGTTGTTGATTTTCTTCTTCGTTTGGATTATAATACGATACAGAGAGGATTGCAACCATAAATTATCCTTTCTTTTGTATGTTAACATCTTATGTGTTGATTTATACACGAGTAACGAACACATTTCCAATCATCTGTTCATTATTTTTTTGAAGGAGGAACATCCGTGCAGATCGAAAAGCAAGACCGCCGTGTACGGCGCACAAACCGCATGCTCAAGCAGGCTTTGGCCGAGCTGATGCACGAAAAAAGTTTTCAATCAATTCGCGTGCGTGACATTGCAGAGCGCGCCGACATCAATCGCGGCACTTTTTATATGCATTTTTCCAACACAGCTGACCTGCTCGCGCATTTGGAAAGCGAAACACTGAAGGACTTTCAGGCGATCATTGACCGGTACCGCGGCAGTACGCAGGCGCAGGATTTGTGCGATCTGCTTGAGCCCATTACAGAGTACATTAGCAACAACGCGAATATCTGCAGATGTCTGTTTCAAAATAAAGCCGCATCGGATTTTTTAGATCGGTTCCAACAGCTTTTGTATGAAAACGGCTCTGCACGCGTGCGCGCACGCTTTCCCCACTTGGCACCAGACACCCTGCACTGCTTTTTTGCCTTTGCGACCTTCGGCATGATCGGAATTCTCAAAGAATGGCTGGATACCGATATGCGAAAAGGGCAGGAGGCCATCGTTTCCCATATGGCGCAGCTTATTTCCGGCGCGGCGGATGCCGTGCTGATGTCCGCCTCATAAAGCCTATGCGCGGCAAAAAAGCTCCCGGCCCTTTCATCCCGCAGGCCGCACCCTTTTTACCATCCCCGGCATATGCTGTGCCGAGAGGTGGTATCTATGACTATGCAAGCCATCGTGATTCGGGTGAGTCCCGGTCATTTGCTCGTTTTCGATGAAACAATGTCACAAACTGTAGTTGTGCACACACCGCATGCCTGTCGTTTCCGGGTGGGACATTGCGTGCATATTTTTTATAGCGGTGCGATGACCATGAGCCTTCCGCCGCAAATCACTGCAATCAGAATCAATCGAATTCCCTGCCTCGAGTGAACCCGCAGCGGGTGTCAACTTTGCTTTTCAATCGTCTATTTCACGCGAAACGCTCCCAATTTCGCACATCCCTAAATTAAGAAGCCTAAGGGCTTGCAGTCGGTGAACAGCAGACGGCAAGCCCTTAAACTTTGCCCAGATACATTGTTATTGTAATCGTCCGGATAACTGATGCCTTCGGTTGCAAAGTACTCCGCAGCGTTTTAAATGCACAAGAGCGGATGCGCCCTGCCGGGCGCATCCGCTCTTGGATTGGAAGAAGAATTTGCGTTTTCGGAAAATGCGCGGAACGTCAGGTTCGGCTGACATCGAAGCCGAAAAATTCATTGACGTTGTCAAAGCAGACGTTCTCGATAATTTTGGCCAGAGCTGTCTCGCCGCCGAAGTATTCACCGCGATCGACCAACGTGCCCAGATAGTTGCACAGCACACGGCGGTAAAGCTCATGCCGCGGATAAGAGATAAAACTGCGGCTATCGGTGAGCATTCCAACCGAGAGACTCACAGGGTAGAGGTTCGCACAGGCTTCGAACTGACGCTGGATGCCGTACACCTGATCGTTAAACCACCACGGCGCACCCAGCTGTACCTTTGCGCGGGTACCGCTGTCGCAGAATCCCGCAGCCAGAATGGCCCACGCCTCGATTTTCGTACCGTCCAGAGGGTAGAGGATGGTCTTAGGCAGCTCGCCCGCAATGGTCAGGTGGTTGAGCAGCTCTCCCACACTCTTGACGGCGCTGGCATCATCCACGCAGTCGAAACCGGTGGATTGGCCGAATTTCTGCACTTTACTGGTATTAGCATCGAGATAGGTGCCGATGTGCAGCTGCATGACGAAGTCGTTGCGGCGGTAAATGCGCGCCATCTCGTACAAAAACGCGCTCTGGTACTGGTCTATTTCGATGCGCGTGAGACTGCCGCCGTTTCGCGCCTTGGCGAAAATGCCCTCAATCTCGGCGCAAGTGTAGTCTGCCCACGCGAAGTAAGGGATGCCATCGTCGCTGACAGTAGTTCCCGTGACCTCTTTGAAGTATTGCAGCCGGTTTTCAAGCGCATCGAGCATCTGTGCGAACGAATCGACGGGTAGGCCGGACGCGCTGGAAAGCTGCTCGAGATAGCCCGCGAAATCGCGACGCGTGCAGAACATCGCGCGGTCCGGGCGGAAAGCCGTGATCACGCGTGTGGACATCGGAATCTTGTTCAGCTCCTTGTGGCACGACAAATCGTCCACGGGGTCCTCGGTGGTGCTGACAAGCTTCACGTTCGAGTGTTCCATGCACCAGCGGCGGGTCATGTGCTTTTCAGCAATCAGAGCCTTCGTTCGGTCGTAGATATCCTGTGCGTTTTCGGCGCACAAAGGCTCGTCGATGTCAAAATAGCGTTTGAGCTCCAACGCGCACCAAATGTAGATCGGATTTCCGATGAGCTGCGGCAAGATAGCGGCAAAAGCCATGTGCTTTTCATAATAGCTGGCCAAGCCGGTAATATAGGTCTCATCGATTCCAAAGGTGCGCATGGCGCGCCACTTGTAATGATCGCCCCGTAGCCACATTTCACCCAAATCCTCAAATTCGTTGTTATCGAGGATTTCCTTCGGCTGTAAGTGGCAGTGATAGTCGATGATGGGCAGGTTTTCTGCATATCGGTGGTAGAGAAGGCGACCTGTTTCGCTCGTAAGGAAAAGCTCCTCATCAAAAGAAGTATTCATCTGCATATAACTCCTTGCCCGGATGCTGCCCGCACGGAGCCGCAGCCGTCATCCTTTAAAAATCAAAAGCCGATCAGTGCGCCGCCATCCACCGGGATGCAAGTACCGCTGATGTAACGCGCGGCATCGCTGCACAAAAATGCGACGGCCATGCCGATGTCCATCGGATCACCGACATCCTTCGCGGGGATACGTCCGAGAATCTTAGCCAGACGAGGCGGATCGTTGTCCACGGCCTTGTGAAACATGGGCGTGTCAATCCAGCCGGGGGCAATAGCATTGACCGTCACACCATAAGGCGCAAGTTCGGCGGTCAACGTGTGGATTAAACCCAGATATCCGGCCTTGGCGGTGGCGTACCCCGCCACCTGCGGCTGTCCGATGTAGCTGGTC
>CAZOJP010000025.1:0-20997 GCA_964580155.1 uncultured Intestinibacillus sp.
TGCCACAACCCGTCCTATGTCGTCAAGGGCTACCCGATGGTTCGCGATGTCAAGCCGGGCGGCATCTTTATGATCAACTGCCAGTGGTCGGACGAAGAGCTGGATCACCACATGCCGGCAGTCGCCAAGCGTTATATCGCGGCGAACAACATTCAGCTTTACACCATCAACGCAATCGACCTCGCCATCGAGATCGGTATGGGCAAGCGCACCAACACCATTTTGCAGTCCGCATTCTTCTCCCTGGCAAAGGTTATGCCGCAGGAAGAGGCGATCGGCTACATGAAGGATGCCGCTACCCACTCCTACCTCAAGAAGGGCCAGGACGTTGTGGACATGAACCACAAGGCGATCGACGCGGGCGCAACCGCATACCGCAAGATCGAAATCCCCGCTTCCTGGGCGAACGCAGCAGACGCTGCCGCCGACAAGATCCCCGAGGGCCGCGAAGCGACCGTCAAGATGGTCAAGAACATCATGGAGCCCGTTGCGCGCATGGACGGCGACAGCCTGCCGGTTTCTGCCTTTGCAGATGAGCACGTCGACGGCACCTTTGAGCACGGCGCAGCCGCTTACGAGAAGCGCGGCGTTGCCGTCACCGTTCCGACCTGGAACATGGCCACCTGCATCCAGTGCAACCAGTGCTCGTATGTGTGCCCGCACGCGACCATCCGTCCGTTTGCAATGACCGACGAGGAAGCTGCCGCTGCACCGGAAACCGCAAAGATCATGGACTTCAAGGCCGGCGCCGGCAAGGGCAAGTACAAGTTTGCCATCGCCGTTTCTCCGCTTGACTGCATGGGCTGCGGCGTGTGCGTCGGCGTGTGCCCGACCAAGAGCCTGACCATGGTGCCGCAGGAGCAGGAAGCTGCAGAGCAGGATTCCTTCGACTACATGGTCGCCAAGGTCACAAGCAAGCCCGAAGTGACGGACGTCAAGACCGTCAAGGGCAGCCAGTTCAAGACCCCGCTGCTCGAGTTCTCCGGCTCGTGCGCAGGCTGCGCCGAGACCTCCTATGCGCGTCTCATCACCCAGCTTTGCGGCGACCGCATGTATATCTCCAACGCGACCGGCTGTTCGTCCATCTGGGGCGGCCCGGCTGCAACCTCGCCGTACACGGTTGACAAGACCGGCCGCGGCCCGGCGTGGGCAAACTCCCTGTTCGAGGACAACGCAGAGCACGGCCTCGGCATGTACTACGGCCAGAAGGCCATCCGCGACCGCCTGATCGCCAAGATCACGGAGATGCTCGCGGCAGAGGACACACCGGCGGACGCAAAGCCCGCAATGCAGGCCTACCTTGACACCGCAGAGGACGGCGTTGCCAACGAAAAGGCAACCGCAGACCTCGTGGCTGTGCTCGAAAAGGGCGCGGCGGCAGGCTGCACGCACTGCAAGGAAGTCCTGGTTGACAAGGATTATCTCGGCAAGAAGTCCGTCTGGATCTTCGGCGGCGACGGCTGGGCATATGACATCGGCTTCGGCGGTCTGGACCATGTTCTGGCTTCCGGTCAGGACGTCAACGTCATGGTATTTGACACCGAGGTGTACTCCAACACCGGCGGACAGGCCTCCAAGGCGACCCCTGTCGGCGCCGTCGCACAGTTCGCGGCCGCAGGCAAGTCGATCGGCAAGAAGTCCCTCGCAGAGATGGCGATGAGCTACGGCTATGTCTACGTCGCACAGATCGCGATGGGCGCGAACATGAACCAGACCCTCAAGGTCATCGCGGAGGCCGAGGCCTACAACGGCCCGTCCCTCATCATCGCGTACTCGCCGTGTGAGATGCACTCCATCAAGGGCGGCATGGCAAACTGCCAGTCCGAGATGAAGAAGGCAGTCGAGTGCGGCTACTGGAACCTGTTCCGCTTCAATCCGGCTCTCAAGACCGAGGGCAAGAACCCCTTCCAGCTCGAGTCCAAGAAGCCGGCGGGCGGCTATCGCGAGTTCATCATGAACGAGGCGCGTTACTCCGCACTGACCCGCTCCTTCCCGGATCGCGCGGAAGAGCTGTTTGAATCCGCGGCAAAGGATGCCGAGGCGCGTTACGAGAAGCTCGCGCAGATGGAAAAGATGTACAGCGATCTGCACGTCGAAGCGAAGTAATCCAAATCCCACCGCTGCACGCGCAGCGACAAAGCCCTCTGCCAAAACCATGGCAGGGGGCTTTTATGTGTGCCGGCAGCGCAGGCGCCGTGCATATCGCACGGGTTTTGCAGTCTTTTTAGCGTTATGCACAATATTCAAAGTTGTCATTTGTTATTTTCGTATAGTTCGAGCCTATCTTTTTACGGCTGTTCCGTGTATACTAATATCAATAAGAAAATACGAAACAAGAAAGGAAATGTTACTTTGAAAAAGAAATCTTCTAATTCTCTGCAGAACATGCTCACCTTTTTGCAGATTGACTGCGATCCGATGCTTTACCGTTTTGTTCGCCGTAATAACAGCAAGTAATTACAAGCGACGCATTCTTTATGATCTATTCACAATTTCATCCATTAAAAAGCCGCGTTCTTTTCAGAACGCGGCTTTTTATGATGGAAAAATGAAAAAGGAAAGATATAGGAAGCGTAGAGGTCATACGCAAGTCCCCTTTGTGGCGGAGTCTGCGCCGCAGCGCGGTGCAGGCCCCATCGGGCGGTTTCCCGTGCTTTTGCACCGATTATGCGCGATACTTAAGCGACTCCTTTTCTTGCAGGAGCGCGGCGCACGAGGCCCGCTGTATGAGCTTTGGCTCTATGATGCGGTGAACGTTCTGGTTTTGCTCTTCACCCTCGATGACGGAGATTAGCAGATCAACCGCGGTTTCCGCCAGCGTCGTTTTGCACTGGTCGATCGTCGTGATGGAAATTTTGGGGAGCGCGGAATAGGTGATATTATCAAAGCCCAGCAGCGAAAAATCGCTCGGAATGTTGATATTCAGCTCATCCGCCGCTTGCAGCACGCCCAGCGCGAGGGAGTCCGTCGTGGCGAAGATCGCCGTGCAGTCCCCCCCTCTGGAGAGCAGCTGCTTGCCGAGCCGGTAGCCCACCGAAAGGCTGGAGCAGTTATCCGGATTCTCCAGCACCATGGGCGCCAGATTGTGCTCGTTCAGCGCGGTGCAAAACCCGCTAAAGCGTGCGCGATGGGCGATACTGCTTGTGCGCAGCCCCAAGTACGCAATCTTTTTATGTCCGAGTCCGCACAGATATTGTCCGGCTAAGTATCCGCCTGTCTGGTTGTCTATGCTGACCGTGTTAAACTGATCCTCCGGCCCTGCAAAAACCGCATCGCCCAGCAGCACCATCGGCACGGTGTTTTTGTACTCCCCGATCCAGCCGGCGGTGTCGTCGTTCGAGCCTGCAAGGATGATCCCGTCCGCCTGGTGGCTGATGAGCAGATCAATCAGGTTGCGCGTGTGGTCGGTGTTGAGCATGCTGTTGCTCAGCATGATGTTGTATCCGTTTTCATAGGCATGCTTTTCAATGCCGAAGGCAAGCTCTGCATAGAACGGGTTTGCAACATCGGGGACAACCAGACCCAGCATATTGGTTTTGTTGCTGATGAGACTGCGCGCCAAGGAATTGGCGCGGTAGCCTTCTTTTTGACAGATTTCAAGGATACGGCTCCTTGTCTGTTCGCTGACCTCGCTAGAACCGCTGAGCGCACGGGAAACGGTGGCATAGGAAACCCCAGCGATTTTTGCGATGTCTTTTATTGTAATACGCCGCATTCTACTCCCTCTTCCTCAAAATTTTTCATATAGATAGCATACCTTAATCAATAAAACTGCATGCCAGAATGCAATTTTGTGCGTTGAGGAAGTGGGTACAGTATCTTTTAGAAATTACGCATAAAATTCTTTGATGAATGCAAATACATCCTGCTCGCTGCCGCGGAACGGGCCCGGCGCTTCCATCTTAAGCGACACCAGCGCGGTTGCAAACTGCAGCGCGTCCGGAATGCTGTGGCCCAGCATGCGGCGGCTGAGGTAGGAGCCGAAGGTGGTGTCGCCGCGCCCTGTGCGTCCGGACAGGTTGCGCGCCTTGACAGGGCAGGTATAGAATTCCTTGCCGTCATAGACCAGCATCTCGGTGTTGTGGGAGATCATGATTTCCTTTGCGCCCCACTCGTGCAGGATTTCCGCAGCGCGGCGGCGGTCGTCTGTTCCCGTCAGGATCTCCGCTTCGGCCGCGTCGGTCTTGAGGAAGTCAAAGTACGGCAGGAACTGCTTCTTTTCCGCCCAGTCGTGGAACAGCATATCGCCGTTTTCGTTGTGACGCAGGAAGCCCTGAATGTCCGCGGAAACGAGGCCGCGCTTGGAGAGCGCCACAATAAGCTCGGACGGATAGTCGCCGTACAGCAGCCCCGCCAGGTGGAACAGCTTGCACTCGACATCCGGAATGTCGCTCGTATAGATCGGATCGGACTGCGCCAGGCACTTTGCCACGCGGCGCTCGCGGTCCGCGGTGAAGTACTGGTTCTGCATCAATGTAGTGCGCAGCGAGGGCAGCAGCGCGATTTTTTCCTCCGGCATTTCAAATGAACGTATAATGTCCTGATCGTGCTCATTTATTTTAACAGCGGCAAAAACGTTTGCGCCGGCGGCCTTTGCCGCATAGGTGCAGAAGAACACCGCACCCCCGATTTCCTGAACTTTTTCCCCGGTATAGTCGATGTTAATGTCGCGAGTTGCCGGGCCAATCATCATAATATCACACATTCTATGATACCCCTTTCCTTTTCGTAATCGTTTGCGTTAAAGTCATTATAACATTATCACATACAATGTCTATTGTACATGTTTCACAAAATTTAGGTTGCATTATTCGTAGGATTATCAAAATACGGCAAAATGCTATTGACAACAAAAAAGACTAGTGGTACTATAAGTTCAAACATTAGCGAAAACGTTTGCGTCGTTAACTACGGAGAACAGATGAGGTGATATCATGATTAAGGCTGTATGGTTTGACATCGGCGGCACGGTGCACACGCAGGACGCGACCCCGTCGAATGACGAAGCATATGCCAAGCGGCTATATGACTATTTAACCGCACACGGAATTGAAACCACTCAGACACCGGCGGAGCTGCTGGAACACATCAATGCAGGGGCAAAGGCCTATAAGGTCCGCTCGGAAGAAAAAATGGCCGAGCTTCCCGGCGATCAAATCTGGCGCGAGTTTATGTTGAAGGACTTCTCCGTGCCCGCATCCAAGCTGGACGGGCTGGGCGAGGATCTTTCCTACATGTTTGACCGCTGGCGCAAGGTGATCACGCGACGGGAAGGCCTGGAGGACACCTTGAAGCAGCTGCGTGATGCAGGTTATCGCCTCGGTGTAATTTCCAACATTATGAGTACAACCTTTGTGCCCCGCATTCTGGAGGAGCATGGGGTGCAGCAGTACTTTGAATGTATCCTCATGAGCAGCGTGCACGGACCTCGAAAACCGGAGCGCGGCTTATTCGATGTGGCGAAGGAAAGGATGGGGCTATCGGAACATGAATTGGCCTATGTAGGCGACACAATCTCCAGAGACGTGCGCGGCGTGCGCGCTGCGGGCTGGGAGATGATGATCCAAATCGAAAATCCGCGTGTTGCGCACAAGGATCAAAAATTCTTGGACTGCGGATACAAGCCGGACTATCTCATCCAATCTCTACTGGAGATTCCACCTATCGTAGAACGGTTTAACGCAAGATAGCAAAAGGGGGAAGCTATTCATGGAATCAACGCAACTCAACTATAGCAAGTCCAAGCGCTTAAAGAATCAGATTCAGGCTGTGGTAACAAATCCTTATAACGTCATTGTTCTTGTTGCGATTGTACTGCTTACATATCTGATCGTATTGCCGCTGTGGGACATGATTGCGACAACTTTCAAACTGGCGCAGCGCGATCTGCGCGTGGCGGGCGACGGCATGGTGGCCGGACAGTTTACCTTCTATTATTGGAAGCGGCTGCTCGCAAGTGAGCTCACCACACGTCTGCTCATCAAGCCGCTGCTCAACTCGCTTCTGATCGGATTTTCCGTTTCCGTGTGTGCAATCACAATTGGCTCTCTGCTGGCCTGGCTGATGGTGCGCACCGACCTGCCTTTCAAGAAGTTCTTCTCCCTGGCGGTTATCATTCCTTATATGATCCCGTCCTGGTGTAAGTCTCAGGCATGGCTGACCATGTTCAAAACCGAGCGTATCGGCGGTGCTCCCGGCTTCCTCACGAGCTTGGGCATCAGTGTGCCGGACTGGCTCGCTTACGGACCCATCGCGATTATCACTGTTCTCTCTCTTCATTATTATGCCTACGCGTACCTGTTGGTCTCAGCCGCTCTCAACTCCATCAACTCGGAGCTTGAGGAGATGGGCGAGATCCAGGGCGCAGGCAAAGCAACCATTCTGCGCAAGATTACACTGCCGCTTGTTCTGCCGGCCATGCTGTCCGCCGTTATCCTGACATTCTCCAAGGCGATCGGCACCTTCGGCGTAATCAACTACCTGGGCAGCAAGGTGAACTTCTTCACCCTGTCCAGCCAGCTGTACATGAACAGCAAGTCGCAGAACACGCAGACCGCATTTGCGATGGCACTCATCATGATTTGCATTGCTTCTATTTCTGTATTTGTCAACCAGAAGCTGATTGGCTCGCGCAAATCCTATGCGACCATCGGCGGTAAGGGCGGACGCTCCACCTTGATTCGTCTGGGTGTGCAAAAACCGCTGATTACAATCGCACTGCTTGCATTCTTCACCGTCGGCATCATCATGCCCATCCTCATCCTCATCCTGGAGTCCTTCATGATGAAGCAGGGTGTCTATTCCCTCGCGAACTTGACGACCCACTACTGGATCGGTGATCCGAACCCCACCATTATGGAGGGTCTGCCCGGCATCTTCAAGAACAGAGACTTTATCAACTCTTTGACGAACTCTCTGAAGCTGACCTTTGTCAACGGCATTTTCGGCACAATCTTCGGTCAGATGATCGGTTACATCTGTGCCAAGGGTCGCGGCAAGCTACATGGTAAGGTTGTGGAGCAGCTGGTGTTTATCCCCTACCTGATTCCGTCCATCGCCTTCGGCGGTATCTTCCTGTCCATGTTCTCCAAGCCGCAGACGCTGTTCGGCGTTACGCTGATCCCGTCACTTTACGGCACCTTTGCACTCTTGACGCTGACCTCGGTTGTCAAGCATCTGCCCTTCGCGTCCCGCGCCGGTACTGCCAACATGCTGCAAATCGGCGGCGAGCTTGAAGAAGCAGCGATGATTGCAGGAGCAGGATTCTTCAAGCGCTTTTTGCGCATCGTGTTCCCGCTGTCCAAGGGCGGCTTCCTCTCGGGCTTTATGCTGATCTTTGTTTCCATCATGAAGGAGCTGGACCTCATCATCCTGATTATGACGCCCACCACCTCAACGCTGCCATATCTGGCATTCCAGTATCAGAACGGAAACTCGCCGCAAGCATCGAACTGTGTAGCAATCGTCATGTTCTCGATTGTATTCCTAGTCTATGCGATCGCAAACCTGGTCGGCGACGCAGACCTTGCCAAGAGCATGGGCGGCTAAGAACGTGCCTGTTCAAGCGGCATGTACATTGCTATCAATTCCGTTCCTGTTTCAGAGAATCGGACCATTTAAAAAGGAGTTTGGGTAATGAGCGAAATTGTACTGAAGCATATTGATAAGTACTATGGTAAAAACCACGTCCTGAAGGATGTCAACCTCACCATTGAAGATGGCGACTTTATGACCCTGCTGGGACCGTCCGGCTGCGGCAAGACCACAACGCTGCGCGTCGTCTCCGGTCTGGAGAAGCCGCAAAACGGTACGCTGCACATGGACGGCAAGGAAATTGTAAACGCGGCGGAAGCAAAATTTGCTCCGCCCAGCGAGCGCGGTCTCAACCTTGTGTTCCAGTCCTACGCACTGTGGCCGCACATGACCGTGCGCGAAAACATCGCCTTCGGCCTGAATATTCAGAAGCTGCCCAAGGCGGATGTTGAAAAGCGCACCAAGGACGCGCTCCAGCGGATGCAGATTCTGAACTTCATCGACCGCTATCCCTCCGAGCTGTCCGGCGGACAGCAGCAGCGCGTTGCGATTGCACGTGCGATTGCCTCCGAGCCGCAGCTGCTGCTGCTTGACGAGCCTCTTTCCAACCTGGACGCCAAGCTGCGCGTAGACATGCGCAGTGAGCTCAAGCGTCTGCATACGGAAACCGGCACCACGATGATTTACGTCACGCATGATCAGGTCGAGGCGCTAACCATGTCCACCAAGATTGCCCTTTTCCGCGAAGGCATCATTGTTCAGGTGGCGCCGCCGCTGGAGCTGTACAACAACCCCTGCAACCTGTACGTCGCAGACTTCATCGGCAACCCCCGCATCAACTTTGTGGATGCGCAGGCGACCATCAGCGGCGGCGTCATGACAACCTCCGGCCCTCTCGGCAAGATAGAGTTCCCCGTCGCAGACATGACGGAGGACGCAGCGAAGAGCGGCTCCTTCGAGACCGTACTCGGCATTCGTCCCGAGCAGGTCGTCATCAACAGCGAGCGGCAGTCCCCCTCCGACATCGAAGCGATCGTATACACGACGATGCCCGCCGGCTCCGAGACCCTGGTCACCGTCCACGTCAACTCGGTCAACATGGTCATCAAGACCCTGGGTATCACGCACTTCGATTCCGACCAAACCGTATACCTTTCGATCGATGCAAAGAAAATCAACGTATTCGATAAGAAATCCGAGGCACTTATTAAGTATTCGCTGTGAGCAGTTTCACACGAAGATAGAGGACAAATTTGAAGGAGGATTCATATGTTCAAGCATAAGAGATGGTTTTCCGGTCTTCTCGCAACCACAATGGCACTGTCCCTCACGGCCTGCGGCGGTGGCGGCAGCGCAAACGGCGGTGACGTCGGCGGAAGCACTCCCCCCACGGATCCCGGCACCTCGGGCGGCGCAAGCCAGCTGTCCGCATGGGAAGAAAGCTCCCAGATCCTCAACATGGATCAGACTGAGGCTGAGCTCTATGAGCTTGCAAAGCAGGAAGGCACCGTAACCCTGTATTCGATCTCCTCGCGCTGCACAAAGGTTGCAGAGGCATTCATGACAAAGTATCCGGGTGTCGAGTGCGTTCCCTTCGACATCAGCACAAACGAGCTGCTGGAAAAGGTCACCCGTGAGTACGATGCAGGGCAGCACATTGCCGACGTCGTACATATCAAGGATCAGGACGGTACCCTGTACAACGAGTACGTTCTGCCCAAGGTATTCTACAACTACATGCCCTCCGACATCGCAGCGCATGTCAACCCCGACTATCGCAAGACCCAGGTTCCGCTCTACATCGAGCTGACCCAGCTGTTCTATAACGAAGAGGCCAACCCGAACGGCGCGCCTGTCTCCAACCTCTGGGAAATCACCCAGCCGGAGTGGAAGGGCCGCGTCATGATGCAGAACCCGCTGGACAACATCGCATGGGGCTCTTGGATCACCGGCTTCTGTGTAGGCGACACGCCGGCACAGCTGGAAGCAGCTTATAAGGATCTGACCGGCGAAGCACTGGTTCTGTCCGACGGCTGCGAGAACGCAGGCTATGAGTTCCTCAAGCGTCTGCACGCAAACAGCCCGATCTTCACCTCGTCCTCCGACGAGATTGCAGAGTCTGTCGGCACAAGAGGACAGACGAATCCGCCGATCGGTTTCTGCGCATCCTCCAAGATCCGCAAGAACAAGGATAACGACTGGTGCCTGGTGCCCATCAACCTGGTCCCCACCACCGGTATCCCGGCGATCAACACGCTCTACATCGTGGAAGGCTGCGAGCATCCCAGTGCAGCGAAGCTCCTGGTTCGCTTCATGATGGGCGGCATGGACGGCGACACCTCTGGCTACAAGCCGTTTAACACGCTCGGCGGATGGCCGGTACGCGACGATCTGGAGCCTGCAGAGGGTTCTACTCCTTTTAACGAACTGCATGTTTCCGACTTTGACCCCTCTGAAATCTATGTAAACATCAATACTGTACGTGACTTCTGGCAGCTTCTGTAACAGAGTGTTGAATTATTACGTATCGTAATGATCTATGGAAAATTACCGGGGGTCAACCGACCCCCGGTAATTTTTTAATCCCTGTTCTATAAAAAGGATGTGTTGGTTATCAGCCTGTTTCTAAACAAGGACAAAACGCCAAAAAGTCCGCTGCTCCTGCTGTGCTTTTGCATGGGAATTGTGTTCTGTGTGATTTTTGGTATCATGTACGCGCTTCTCACCGATCCGCTGCATGCCTATGTCCGTGTCGGCGGGGAGACACTCTCCACAAGCCTGCACTCGATTATCATCGCGCTTTGCGGTACCGCCGCGTGCTGCAGCTTCTTTGTTTTGCGCGACAAGCGGATTGTGCCCGGTGCATTTGTTTTCCTTGCCGTCTTCCTTGCGGCAGGCTATCTGATGACCATTCCACTTGGCGCAAATGATCGGGAGCTGATGCGGTATATCATATCGCTTTACGGCCTGGCGCCCGTGCTGCTCGGCAATGTTGTCAGCTGGGGCATCTATCTCAAGATCCGAAAGAAAAAGCACCTGCCCTCATCATAATGCCGCAGTCCCCGCACAACCGCAACAGAAAGCGAGGAAAAAATGAACGCGATTGATCCCGGCGTACGCGCCGAACTTGGAGAGCTGCTCCATACCCTGCCGCAGCAGGAGGTGATGTCCCGCATCCCGCAGTTTGGCGAAGCCGTCGTGCACGCGGGCAAGGCAGCGCCCCCGACAGCGGACGGAACGGTCTCCGCGCTGGTCTTTAATATGGAGCGCGGTGTCAACTGCGATGCCATCATCGAATTTTTGAAAACCAGTCCGGATATTCAGCCTTTTGACATCATCCTTGCGAACGAGCTGGACGATGGCTGCACGCGCTCCGGCGAGCGGGATGTCACGCGTGAAATCGGAGAGGCGCTTCAGATGCACTATGTCTTTGCGCTCGAGTTTATCGAGCTCAAGCAGTCCGCTGCAAGCAAGGGCTTTCACGGAAACGCCGTCTTCTCACGCTACCCCATCCGGTGGGCCAGGGTTTTGCGCCTGCCCGAGGAAAACAACTGGTTCTTTGACCGCCAGTGCAGAATCGGCGGACGCTGTGCCATTTTTGCCGAAATCGACGTGAACGGCCAGTCCCTCGGTGTTGTTTCGATCCATCTGGAAAACCGCACCTCGGGCGAGGGCCGGCTGCGGCAAATGAACGCCATCTACGAGGAGGCGCTGCGGCTGTTCCCCGATATGCCGATCCTGCTCGGCGGCGACCTCAACACAAATACCTTTGACGGGCGCGAGCCTCAGGAGATTCAGGCGCTGGCGCAGGATCCCGACGAGCTTGCGCGCCGCACCAAAAACCCCGAGCTATACGAAGCCCTGCTTCCGGCCGCGGAAACGTACGGATTTGAGTTTCGGCAGTCCGCCTGCGACGGGGTCACGAGAAGAAAGCCCCTGCCCAACGGCAGTGTGCTGCCGATTCGGCTGGATTGGCTTTTGTCCCGCGGACTTCAGCCGATTGCCAGCCGCATTATCTCCACGCAAAAGGAAGACTTTCACTTTGCGCCTGCCGGCTCTGTGCTGGCAAGCATGGAGGCCGCGCAGCTGTCCGACCATAACGCAGTATGGGCACACTATCATTTTTAGTTAGAAGGAGGGATATCTTTGCTGGATACAGTGTTGTTTGACATGGGCGGTACGATCGAAGATATTTGGTATAATACGCAAACGACGGAGGAGGTCACGGCCGCCCTCATCCATATCTTGACGCAGAACGAAATCGAGGTTCCTTACAACCCGACGGCGTTCTGGAATCGGCTCAACGAAGGTGTTCGCAATTACAAAAAGTGGAGCCAGACCGAAATGCTCGAAATGAAGCCGGAGGACATCTGGCCCGATTACTATTTGAGCGGCTTCGATTTTCCGCGCGAAAAGATTGCCGCTCTGGCGGAAACGCTCGCGCAGACCTGGGAATCGGTCTATTATCATCGCGAGATGCGCCCCGGCGTGAAGGAAACCCTGGACGCCCTGCGCGATCGCGGCTATAAGCTCGGCATTATTTCCAACACCGCTTCCCTTTATTCCGTGTTCAACGTGCTCGAACGGTACGGCATCCGCGATTACTTCCAGGATGTCACCCTTTCCAGCGTCACCGGATACCGCAAGCCGCATCCGGGCATCTTTGAAATTGCCACACGCCAAATGTGTGTCCGTCCGGAAAACTGCGTCTACGTCGGCGACACCATGTCGCGCGATGTGATCGGCTCCAAAAAGGCAAACTTTGCAAAGGCGGTTCAAATCCGGTCCTTTATGACCGGCTTGAGCGACACAACGGTCGCCGACCAGCCGTATCAGCCGGATCATATCATCCATGAGTTCTCCGAGATTGTAGCGTACCTGGATGAATTGCAGCCAAAAGAAAATATCGGTTAAACACCAAAAAGGACTGTAGAAAATCTACAGTCCTTTTTGGTATGCATCGTAAAGGCTCGGGTCAAATGATCTCATAGTTGCCCGAGCGCAGGAGTGCGGCAAACTCAAACGAATCCTTGGGCAGCACCTCGCTGATAATGCCGCTCTTGCACTCGTCACCCGGCCGGTGGCAGTCCGATCCGCCTGTCATGATCAGCCGGTGGCGCTCGGCATAGGCCTTTGCCAAATCGTTGTGGCTGTTGTGGCGGGGGTTTACGTTTTTGGTCTCCACCCCGTCTAAGTATTCCGCAGGCGCTGCGATACAGGCCGGACGGAAGGGATGCGCCTGCACCAAAATGGCACCATCAGCACGGGAAAGCCCGCTGAATTCATGTACGCCCATGCTCATCACGCGCTCCGGGTCGGCAAGCAGCTCGTGGCTGAAGCCGTACAGCAGATAGTCGTTCTTGCACTGATCAAAGCGCAGCTCCGCGCCCTCATATACGAGAATACCGTACTTTTCCGCTTCTTTTTTGAGCTGACGATAGCCCTCTAAAAAGGCGTGGATTTTGTCGCCGGTGCCGGTGAGGTCGATGCCTGCATAGTCGAAGCATTCCCTGTTGTAGTGGTCGGTTACGCAGATCGCCGCATAACCGCCCTCATGATAGAGCTCTGCCAGTTTTTCCGGATACATCCAGCCGCACTTGCTGATTATTTTTGTATGAAGATGGGTCTCAATTTTATACATAGATTGTGCTCCCTTCTCGAAACAATACTTATGCTCCACAAACGTTTACATTGTCATTATATCACATTTTGATACACAGTCAAGTGGATTTGACGCTAAGGTTTTATGAAATCGTTTTGTGCGAAAACAAGGCCCCCAAAGCACACTTTTGGGGGCCTGCTGCGGTTAGATACGCAACGCACCCAGCGGTGCGCATGCTACGATTTTAACCGTCTAGGCGGCTCTCCATACTCAACACGCCCTGTATCCCTGCAAGTTTCTGTAAAAACTCGGTTTTTACAAAAATCCAATCTCTACTGGGGAAGTTGATGCAGAAGCTCACCATATATGTATTTCTCTTGGTGCCTTGGAAGGACAGCTCGGAAAGCGTGGCGGAATAGCTGTTCGCGAGCGATTCCAGCTCGACCATGACAACGCCCGTGTTTTCACACTCCAGCTGAATGTCCATCTCCGGTCTTTTGCCCAGACGCATGCGGTACTGCACCTTGTCAAATACAGTCAGGGTGGCGTAAATAGCGCCGCCGCCTATGAAGGTCAGCAGGTAATAGCCCATGCCGGCAGCAAGACCCAGACATGCGACGATCCAAACGCTGGCCGCGGTCGTCAGTCCGCGCACAGAGGAGCCGTCCTTCATGATGGTGCCCGCGCCCAGAAAGCCTATGCCGGAAATGACCTGCGCACCCAGACGCGCAGGGTCCGGTGCGGTGCCGTGCAGCATGTGCGTATCGTGATAGATGAGCACGCCCGTTATCATGACCACACACGCGCCCAGCGCCACCAGCATATGCGTCCGCAGCCCTGCCGGATGCGAGGCGCGCGCACGCTGCCCCCCCACCAGTGCACCCACCGCCATTGCTGACAGTATCCGCAATAAAAGGTCCACCCAAGTTATCACACCCATTGCACAAACCCCTTTCCCGTCCTGTGTTTCGGCTTTTATGTTGCCCTTGAAAGCCTGCTTTGCAGCTGCTGATGCCGGATCTGTTCCGCGCAGCGGGGCGGAAGTCGCATACCCGAGGGCTATGCGGGCGCGCGTGCCCCATTGCCCCTGTCGGCAGCATGCCGTGAACGCACGCCTATGCCGCGCCGATTGCCCGATTTTATGGATGCACGGATCCCCTCCCTTCGCCGTACGGCGCAAAAGTTCTGCCTCGGCGGGGGCTTTGTGCCGAAATCCGCCGCATTTGCCCAAATAAGAAAAGTCGCCCCCGCCAATGTGCGGGAGCGACTTTTTCCATGATTGTCAGAGAGAAGCGCTTCCCTTACTTCGCAGCCAGACGGCGTGCCTTGGCTTCCATACGCTCGCGGGTAACGTCGATGAATACCGCGAAGATGATAACGAGGCCGAGTACGATGTTCTGGATGGAAGACGGAGCGGACAGCAGCGTAAAGCCGTTGCGCAGCACCGCGATCATCAGTGCGCCAACCATGGTGCCCCACATGGTGCCCTTGCCGCCCATGAAGGATGCGCCGCCGATAATGCACGCCGCGATGGCGTCGGTGTCAAACGGCTGAACCGCATTTGCACCGTTACTGATGCCCGAACGGCCGATGGAGATCAGGCCTGCGACCGCTGCGCACACACCGGATACGGTGTAGCAGAAGGTCAGGACATTTTCAGAGTGGATGCCGGACAGGCGGGTGGCTTCCGGGTTGCCGCCGACGCAGTAGATCGAGCGACCCAGTGCGGTGCGGGACAGGAAGACGTGCATGCCGACAAACAGGACGATGACAAGCAGGAAGCTGACCGGGAAGCCGCCCGGCAGGGTGGCGTCGCCCAGCCACGTAACACCGGCCGGGAAGCCGGAGACCATCTGCGAGCCGGTAACCAGCAGCGCGAGGCCCCACAGGGTGTTCTTCATGCCCAGGGTGGATACGAACGGGTGGGGCAGGTGCAGACGGGTCAGCAGCATGCCGTTGATCCAGCCGATCAGCAGGCCGCTGATGACGATGGTGATGATGATAATCGGGGTGTTTGTGATCCCCTTCTGCACCATCATACCTGCCATACACGCGCAGAATGTTGCGTTTGCGCCAACCGACAGGTCGATACCCGCGGTGATCAGGCACAGGAGCATGCCGGTGGACAGCATCGCGTTAAACGATGTCTGCTTCAGGATACTCATAAAGTTGGAAAACTTCAAAAAGTTCGGAGATGCAATCGCCAGCACGGTGCACAGCAGCAGCAGCGCGATCAGCGTTCCGAGTTGGGACAGAATTTTATTGTCCTTTTTTGCCTTAGTCATCTAATGTTCCTCCCCATGCGGCCTTCATAATGGATTCCTGATTGAAATGCTTGCTGTCACGCTCTACCGTCGCCATGACCTTGCCGCCGCGCATGACCACAACGCGGTCCGACATGCCGAGGATCTCGGGCATTTCCGACGATACCATGATAACGCACTTGCCCTGCTTGACGAGGGTGTTCATCACGTTGTATACCTCGACCTTTGCGCCGACGTCGATGCCGCGGGTCGGCTCGTCGAAAATAAAGATTTCCGCGTCGGTGTTGACCCACTTGCCGATGACAACCTTTTGCTGGTTGCCGCCGGACAGCTGGCCGACAATCTCATCGATCGACGGGGTCTTGATGCGCAGCGATTCAATATTCTTCTGGCCGCTTTCGAGGATGCGCTTCTCATCGAGGAAGATTCCCTTGGAGAAGCCCTTCATGTTGGCAAGAACCAGGTTCGTGCGAATGGTCTGCGCCAGAACCAGACCCTGCCCCTTACGGTCCTCGGTCAGGAAGGCGATGCCTGCACGGATTGCCGCGCGGGGATCCTTGATGTGGACTTCCTTGCCGTGAATGTACACCTTGCCGCTGTCGATCGGGTCCGCGCCGAAGATGGCGCGCATGGCCTCGGTGCGGCCTGCGCCGACCAGGCCCGCAAAGCCCAGAATCTGGCCGCGATATGCTTCAAAGCTGACATTGTCCAGAAGGCCCGCCTCGCAGATGTTCTCCGCGCGCAGCGCACATTCGCCCTTGACGCCGAATTCCTTCGGGAACTGGTTTTCCAGTGTGCGTCCGACCATTGCGGTGATCAGGGAGTCGTTGTTCCACTCGCCGATCGGCTTGGTGTCGATATATTCGCCGTCGCGGATAACCGTGACGCGGTCGCACAGCTCAAACAGCTCCTCGAGCTTATGGGATACAAAGACGATACCAATGCCGCGCGACTTGAGGTCGCGGCAGGTCTTCATGAGCTGCTGCACTTCCTTTTCGCCCAGCGAAGAGGTCGGCTCGTCCATAATAATCATTTTTGCGTCGATCAGAACCGCCTTTGCGATCTCGATCATCTGCTGTACGCCCATGCCAAACGTACCTGCCGCCTTGTGCGGATCGATGTCCTGTCCCAAGGAGAGCATCACTTCCTTGGCTTTTTTGTGCATGGTGTCATAATCAAGCAACGCACCCTTGCGGATCCATTTATTGATAAAGATGTTATCCGTTACGCTCAGCAGCTTTTCGATGTTCAGCTCCTGATAAACGCATGCGATGCCCGCCGCAGCGGACTCGTTCGGATTTTTAAAGGCCATCTGCTTGCCGTCGACCAGGATGGTGCCCTCGTCCGGCTGATGTACACCGGTCAGCACCTTGATAAGCGTCGACTTACCTGCGCCATTTTCGCCGATCAAACCCAGAATTTCGCCCGGTTTGACTGCCAGATGCATGTTCTTTAATGCAACGACGCCCGGGAATCGCTTGACCGCGTCTTTCAATTCTACTACATATTCGCTCATTGCATTCACCTTTTTCTCCGAGATTAGGGTAGTGAGGACGGGCTCTGGTCAATCGCCGCTCTCGGCGCGGGTCTTGAAAAATACTGCCGCGCGACGCTGAGCGTGCCGGTCAATCGAAAGCCGATCCACAAAAGGCTGTTTTGAGATAAGGCGCCCCTGCGCGATTTATATCATAAATCGGAGCAGGGGCGCACGGTTATTCTCGCGTTCTCAGCTCTTGACTATCTGGAAATTAGGCAAGGTAGCTCTTCAGGGTGTCCAGACGGTTCTGGGCATTGTCCTTATCAACAACTTCTGCACCAGAGTCAATGAACTTATCCAGGGTTTCGCCCTTGAGAGCCTTCACAACCGCGTCTACAGACTTGTAGCCCATGTCATAGCCCTGCTGTGCAACAGACATCGTCAGGCCGCCGTTGAGGATTGCGGTGCAAGCAGACTGGATGCCGTCAAAGCCCAGGAAAATGGTCTTTTCGTATGCTGCGTTGCCCTTTGCGGCACGCGCTGCTGCCATTGCCATGTCGTCGTTGTTCGCGCAGATGATCGCGATGCCATCCGGATGGTTCTGCATGATGGCTTCCATGGAAGCTACAGCCTTATCCGCAACCGCGTCCGCGTACTGTACTTCAGCGTCAAGGAAGGTGCCGCCCGCTTCGGTGACGCCCTTCTTGTAGCCGCTCATACGTGCAGAGTTCGTGGAGTCGCCCTGGACGCCTGCGATCTCGATGCACTTGATGTCGGTCCAGCCTGCAGCCTTTGCAGCCTCTACAGCAGCAGCGCCGCCGAGTGCGCCTGCAGCTTCGTTACCGGTGCCGACGAACGCCAGCACTTCGGGAGCGTCGATGTTGGTGTCAACCGCGACGATCGGCTTGGTCTGGCCCTTGATCTTGTTGGCGACCATGTCAGCCTGCAGCGGAGCGATGACGAAGCCGTCATACTTGTCGGATGCCAGGTCGGTCTCGATCATGTTGAGCTGCTCGTCGTAAGCGGTCTCCGAGGTAGCGCCCTTGACGTCAACCTTGACGTTTGCGTTGTCCTTCATGTAGGCGTTTGCACCGGCGACTACATAGCCCCAGTACTCGGAAGCGGTGGTCTTGAGGATCACGTCAACGCTGACGGTGTCCGCCGCAGTGGAACCGCCCGCCTGTGTGTCGCCGCCCGCCGGTGCGTCGCCGCCCGCCGGTGCGTTGGTCTTTGCAGAGCCGCAAGCCGTCATGCTCGCTGCCATTGCGCCTGCCATCAAAAGTGCCAGTAATCTCTTCTTCATGTGAATACCTCTCTCCTTCATTTTCCTTACTCTGTTGTAAGGTCCTCTGTAACGCCTTCGCGTTCTGATTTACATTCTAATTCAATCCGTGCACTTTGGCAAGTATACGGTCAAATTTTCGTCATATGTGCAGATTGTCGTGGTTGTGATTTGTGCAAGTTTACAGAAAAACGCACGAAAGCCCCGCTAAAAAGCACTGTGCATTGTGCAATTCCAGATTTTTTGAACAAGATTCATAAGGAAGTTGCAGTTAAATCGTGAGTCATTTGGTTATATTACGGTGTTATTTCGTGCAAACAAAGATTACAGTTTGATGAAATTCTTGCAGAATCCTGGCGTATACCGCCGCGTCTTGCGCCTCTCCGGTTGCAGCAGACTGTGCACACACGCACAAAAAGAGGCCGGCGGCCGTGAACGGCGGCCGCCGGCTTCACTGTTATGCGCTGAATTTTGCCAAAAGGGTGAACGTCTCCGCGCGTGTAATGGGTGCATTTGCGCGCAGGGTATTGTCCTCATAGCCGGCGAGCAGGCCGTTTTCGACCATGCCTGCCACGGACGATGCCGCCCACGACGGCACAAGCGCGCCATCGGCAAAGCCGGTGAGTGCCTTGTCGCTGTGCACATCCGCAACGCGTGCGAGCATCGTGATGACCTCGGCGCGGGTCGCGGTCGCCTGACCGTTCATAAAGCCCTTTTCGTCTCCCTTGAGGATGCCGCGCGCCTTGGCGGCGGACAGCACGCCCTGTGCCCAGGCGGACGACGGGTCGCCCGCTGCGAGTGTGCCGGCCGCGTCGGGCTGCACGCCCAGTGTCGCGAGCAGCGCGGTTGCGACCTCCTCACGGGTAATGCGCGCATCGGGACGGACAAAGCCCGTGCCCGCGTCGCCGCGCACAATGTTCTTTTGAATCATGGTTTGCAGGTTGGCATATGCCCAGTGGCTCTTGGCGACATCCGCACCGATCTGCGCGGCGGAAACATCCGCTGTGCCGGAAAAATCGTCAAAATCGGTCGCATGATCGGTGAAAACGTCCATCGGTTCATAGCCGACCGCGCCGGTCAGCGTGCCGCGGTTCCATGCCGCAAGCGTGGCCCAGGTGTTGCGGTTGCCCGCGTCAATCTGATAGCTGTGCAGCACGGGGATGTCGGTCGCCTGCTCGGTGACGGACGCGTGCAGTGCGGTTGTGACGCGCACATACTTTGCGCCGGTCAGCGCGGACAGATCGATCGTGCCCTTGCCGTCCTGCAGCGCGGCGCTCACGCTCGACAGCACGCTCTTGCCGTCCGCCGAGGCTTCCACGGTCACTTCGGCGCGTGCCGCACCGGGTACGGATACGTCATAGTGCATGCCTGTCAGCGTGCCCACGACCGGACGCCACTCGGTGACGTGCGTGCCCGCGGTTTCGATGTTCTGGGGATCAAAGTCGAGCCAGACAACGAGCTTGTCGCCCTGCGGCCCCTTTGCCGCCGGTGCGGCATAGATCGTCTTGTTTTCCGCTGCGGTCAGCTTGGTTTTATAGAAGCGGATCTGGCCGAGGTCGCCCGTCAGCATGGTGTGCGTCTTGCCGCGGCCGCGCTCCGCCAGCAGATGGCGGTGGAACGAGAAGCCCGCATACATGGACTTGCCTTCCCAGTTCTTGATTGCGGAATCGAAGTCCGGCGCGTCAATTTCGCCGCTCAGCACCGCGTTTTCCCAGCTTGTGCCGCCGGTCGCGCGGTCAAAGCCGCCCGTGTACTGCATCCACTTGCCCAGCTGCACGCCCGCGCCCTTGATTTCGTCGGCATCGTTCCAGAAATATTCGCCGTTTTCGTTGTCAAAGCCCACGCCGTAGGTGACCATGCCGGTCTGGCGCACCGCCATGCGGTACAGGTAGTTTGTGCCGTAGCTGATGGACGCGCCCTTCATGAGCAGCGGATTGTGGTCCCACTCGCCCTTTTCCGCAAGGCGCGCGACATTCGCCCAGACCATGCCGGTCAGGCCGTCATCAATCTGATAGTTGCCGCGGTCGGGAATTTCGACATAATCCTTTTTGCCGTCGAGCTTCAGGCCGTAGCCGCCGTCATACTTGACGAGGGTCGGCGTGCCGCGCACGATGCCGTCGTTGCCGAGGCCGGACTTGTCGCGCACGATGGGCGTGCTCTGAATATCGCCCAGCACGGTGACGGTCTGCTCCGCCGAGGTGCCGATGCGCACCTGATAGGTGCCGCCCTGCGCGAAGTCATAGGCAAACTCCACCGTGCGGCTCTGTCCTGCGGTCAGTGCAACGCGCTTGGTCTCGACTGCCTTGCCCGCGACATAGAGCGTCGCGCTCGCCGTGCCCGCTTCGTTGCCAATGTTCTTGACATCCGCGCGCACATGCATGCGGTCGCTCGTCAGATCGCTGACTTCGCCGTCGCCCAGTTTGACGCGCAGGTTGGAATACTGATAATCCGCCTTGCGGAACGCAACATTGACCGTCGTGGATACGCCGCCGAGGGTCAGCTTGTGCGCACCGAGCGCGACCATGGGCAGTCCGGCGGACAGCTCGACCGATTCGCCCGGCTTGAGCGCAACCACGCGTCCCTGCTTGCCGAAGTGATAGAGATAGCGCGTCTCGCCGTTGTCCACAACGGGCAGTGCGACTGCCGCAAGGCCCTTGCCGCTGTTCGTGACCTTGGCCGACACGGTGACCTCGTCGCCCGACTGCACGGCGTTCGGCGCGATCTTCACATCGGTCAGATCGAGCTTGGGCGCGTCCTTGGTCAGCGAAATCGTCTCATAGACCTCCTCGCTGCCGCTCTTCAGACCGACATTGGCATAGGTCAGCACGCCGTCCTTGAC
>CAZOJP010000025.1:21097-30728 GCA_964580155.1 uncultured Intestinibacillus sp.
GGAACCAGTAGGAGAACTGCTCCTTCTGCGAGCCGGTGCCCTCGACCATGTCGCCCGTGTGCAGGATAAAATCGGGATCGAACTTTGCGATCGCGTCGGACACCTGCTTGGCGGTCTCAAAGCGGTGGCTGTCGCTGACAACGACGAAGCGCAGCTCCTTTGGGTCTGCCGGCAGCGTGCGGAAGCTGCCCTGCGTCGTTTTTCCGTTTTCCAGCGCGATTGTATAGCTATAGGTCGTGCCTGCGGCAAGTCCGTTCAGGCGCGCACGATACATATGCATCTTTTCGCCCTTGTAGACGGCGCCGTCCTCGACCGGCACCTCGACGCTCGTGGTCTCTTCGCCCTGCACGCCATAGGTGATCGTCGATTTCATCGCCTTGGGCAACTCCCATACGACAACCATGCTGTCGGACTTCGGTGCCATCAGGTAGGGGCCGTTTAAAAAGCTGTCGGCTTCCGCGGCGAACGCAGTCGGCAGCATCATAAACAGCATTGCGCAGGTCAGCAGCGCGCTGACTATGCGTTTTCCAAGCCTTTTCATGTGTTGTTTTCCCTCAATTCTCTCTCTTCTTGCTTCTTGCGTTCCCGTTTGTGCCTTTACGGCAGCTTGCTTTCGTCGGTCTGCTGACGGAACGCCTGCGTCAGACCGGTTCGGTTTTTGCCCGCCCACGCGGGGTCGCACTCGATGAGCGGCAGCGTGTCCGGGTCGGACAGTCCGTCCGCGGCGCGCGCGTTCGCGTTTGTGGGCAGGCGGCTGCTTTTGGCCTCGAGGTAGCACTCCTGCCCGCGCTCGCTCGTCATCCAGTCGATGAGACGCATGGCATTTTCGCGCTCCTTCGCGGGGCCGCCGCGCACCAGTGCGCACGCGCCGATTTCATACGGCACGCCGTCCTGCGGATAGCGCAGCGCGATGGGGTAGCCGTCGAGCGCGACGCGTCCGCCGTCATGTGAAAACACGACGGCTACCGCGCGCTCGCCCCGCCGCACCTGCTCTGCGGGCGTGATGCCCGAGCGCGTGTACGCGGGGATGGATTCGTCAAGCGCCTGCAGATAGCGCAGGGCTTCGCGCTCGCCAAACTGCCGCGCAAGCGCAGCCAGAATCGTGTACGACGTGCCCGAGGTTTCGGGCGACGCCATTGTGATCTGGCCGCGCAGCGCGGGCGCGAGCAGTCCGTCCCAGCTGTCCGGCAGCGCTTCACCACGCACGCGAAACCAGTCCTCGTTGCAGGCAAAACAAATGACACCGATATAGATGGGGTTCCATACGCGGCTTTTGTCCAGATACCGCTCGGGGACATAGGACAGCGCCGGGCTTTGGTACGGCTCGAGCAGCCCTTCCGCGTCGGCCTGGGCATAGCTCTCCGCCGGACCACCCAGCAGGACGGACACACGCGGCTCCTCCTGTTCACGCTGCACGCGCGCGATCATCTCGCCCGCGCTCAGCCGCTCATAGGTCACTTTGATGCCGGTATCGCGCCGAAAGGCGTTGAGATAGACCGGAATCTCGTCATCGGGCAGCGCACTATAAATTGTCAGCCCGTCATAAGAAAGCGACACCTGCTCCTCCCGGGCGGCTGGCGTTTGAATCGGCGGCGGCGCGGGGGCGTGCGCGGCACAACCATTCAGCAGACAGGCGATCAGGGCAGCAAGCGCGCAGGGGCGCACGATTGGCTGACGTTTCATGGACTTCCTCTCCTTTTATAAAAGAGGGGGGAATCTCTTCCTCCCTGTCAGTATAGCAAAACACGCCCCCGTCTTCTACAGGGGACAATCCGATAAAATCGCACCTGCGCGGCGGGGACGTGTGTTTTCTTACGAGAATATTTTACCCCTCGCGCGCGCTGCGGCGGTAGTCGCTCGGGGTCATACCCATAATTTTTTTGAACAGATAGCTGAAATAATGCGAATCGTGATAGCCGACCGCAAACGCGACATCGCCCATGCGCGCATCGCTTTCGCGCAGCGCGCTGCACGCCGCCTCGATGCGCACGCGGGTCAGGCACTCGACAAAGGTCTCGCCGGTTTCCTGCGAAAACACGGTGGAAAAATGGTTGGGGCTGAAGCCGACCTCGGCGGCGACCGTGTGCAGCGAAAGTCCGCCGTCCGCATAATTTTCCTGAATGAACCGCTTGGCGCGGCGGATTTCCTCGCCGTAGCGCACGTTTTTGCGCTGCGGCGCGCTGCCGAGCAGCGCGGTCAGCGTTTCCGCGGCGCACTCCCTTGCGCCCTCGAGCGTCGCGGCGCGGCGCAGCACCTCCTGCGGATCGGGCGGATGCGCGCTTTCGCCGCCCGCGCTCGGCATGCGCGCGGCGGTGACAAGCAGATCCATGAGCAGATAGTTGCGATAGAGCACGCTCTGCACGTCGTCCTCCTCGGCCGAGCCGAAATACGCCGCGAGCAGCCGCGGCACGTCCTCCGCCGTCGCGTGGCGCAGCTTTTCCTCGAGCGATACGTTCGCGGTGAAGTCAAAGCGCGGCTCGGCAGGCAGATCGGCATAGCCGACAATCGAGCCGGGGGCGGCCTCGGCCTCGCGCGCGCGGCGGTAGGATTCGGGCAGCGCGCCCAGCCGGTCGACCGCGGTGCCGATGCCCACGCGCACCGTCAGCCCGAGGAAGGCCTCCAGCTCGTGGCGCAGCGCCTGCGCGATTTCGTAGGCGCGCTCGCGCACCTCGTCCCCGTCCTCGCCCTTGATGAGCAGCACGAGCCGGCTGCCGCGAAAGAACCACACGATCTCCGCGCGCTCCTCAAACGCGCGCGTGACGACCGCGCGCACCTGTCCCAGCGTTTCCGCCGTGCCGCCGATCTTGCTCTGGCACACGATGTAGCGGCGCGCGGCAAGCGACAGCCCCCAATCCTGCTCCATCGCGGTCGCGGTGCTCACGCGGCCGGACAGCAGCTCGTTGAGGAAGTAGCCGTGCAGAATATCCTGCTCTCCGCGGTCTGCCGCGCGCAGATAGCTCTGCCGCTCCTGCTCGATGCGCCCGGCGATCTCGCGCAGCGTGTGCGTGAGCCGCACGGAGTCGACCGGCTTGAGCAGGTAGGCATCCGCGCGCAGCGACACCGCCTTTTGCGCGTACTCAAACTCGTTGTGACCGCTTAAAAACACAATGCGCGTCCACGGCAGCGCGCGGCGCACCGCGCGCGCAAGCTCCAGCCCGTCGAGAAACGGCATGCGCACATCGGTGATGAGCACATCGGGCTTCATTTCAAGCAGCATGGGCAGCGCCATTTCGCCGTCGGGCGCCTCCCCGGCGAAGGTGAAGCCCTCCTTTTCGATGCAGCGGCGGATGCCGTCGCGTATGATGTCCTCGTCGTCCGCAATAAAAATGCGCATGCTCATCCCTCCTCCTGCCGGCAGGGCACGACAAAGCTCACCCGCGTGCCCCGGCGATATTCGCTTTCGATGGTCAGCCCCGCGCCCCAGTAGAGCCGCAGGCGCTCATCGACGTTGCGCAGCCCGTATCCCGCGCGGCTGTTCGGATCGCGCAGGCTGCGGCGCAGGCTGTCCAGCCGTTCGGGCTGCATGCCCACGCCGTCGTCCTCCACGGCAAAGCGCATATAGGCGCCCTCGCGCCGCCCTGTGATGCGCAAACAGCCGCGTCCGCGCTTGCCCTTGATGCCGTGATAGATCGCGTTTTCAACAAGCGGCTGCAGCATCAGCTTGAGCATGGGGCAGTGATCGAGCGCGGGGTCGATGTCGATTTCATAGCGCATAATGCTGCCGTAGCGCACCGACTGAATCGCAAGATAGCTGCGCACATGCTGCTCCTCGCGCGCGACCGTGATCCAGTCCTGTCCGCGGCTGAGCGAAATGCGCAAAAAGTCGGTGAACGCCATCGTCATCTCCACAACCTCGCGGTTTTTGCCCCCTTCGGCAAGCCAGACAATGGTTTCCAGTGTATTATAGACAAAATGCGGTGTAATCTGCGCTTGCAGCGCGCGCAGCTCCGCCTTGCGGGTGCGTGCCTCCTGCCGCGCGCGCTCCGCGAGCAGCCGCTCGAGCCGCCCGGCCATCTCGTTGAGGTCGCCCGTCAGCCGGTACAGCTCGGCGACGCCCGCGGGCGGCACGCGCGCCGTCAGATCGCCCTGCGCGATGCGCGCCGCCATGCCCTCCAGCCGCGCAAGCGAATCGCGGATGGCATCGTCCACCGTGCGCAGCGAGCGCCCTGCATAGCGCAGCAGCACCGCGAGCAGCACCACAAGCGCGAGCACCGTAACCCCCGTGGCGAGCTGAATGCGCGCATTGAGCCGCCCCAGCCGCACGGTTTCCTCGGACACATAGCGGCGCAGCATGGTCGCGGCCAGGCTGGACACGTCGGTGATTTCGCGGTACAGGCTTTCGTTGCGGCTGACCGCGCCGCCGTGCGCCATCTGCAGTCCCAGCTGCGCGACATAGCGCCGCGCCGTGCTCACCGCGCGCAGCGCCGCGCCGAGCGTGCGCCGCTGCACGTCGTTGTCCGCACGCGCCAGCATGCCGGAAAGTTCGCTCTCCGCACCTGCAAGCATGCTGCCCTGCGCGCCCTCTTCAAAGCGCACCCGTCCGGAAATGACGCGCCAAATCTCGTCCGGCAGCTCATTTTCCAGCGTTTCGCCCACGACCGCCGCGCGCGAGGTGTCCGCGATGACCGCGTCATACCGCTGCGTCAGCAGCACGAGCAGCACCGCGAGCAGCACGGTCGGCACAAGCAGACCGACAATCAGCCGGGTGAACGACCGCCGCAGAATGTCGTGGATGCTGCGCGTGCCGCGCGCGCGGCTCACGGTGCCACCTGCACTTGCGCACGGGCGAAGCGGCGCACCGTGCGCGCGGGATCAACCAGCGCCTGCTGCGCGGTTTCGACCGTCTTTTCCGCGAGCGACGCGTTGTCGCACACGCCGACCACCGCGATGTCCCCCTCGTCCAGCAGCGCCAGCACATCCGGTCCGCCGCCGAAGGCGCAGACCGCGATGTCGCCGTCCAGCCCGTTGTCGTGCAAATAATCGACCGCGCCGCGCGCCATCGCGTCGTTGTGGCACACGACATAGCCGACCTCGTCCAGCCGCAGGCTCTCCATCGTTTCGTATCCGCGCGAACGCATGCCGTCTCCGCACAGACTTTCGCGCACCGCGCCCGCAATTTCGCGGCAGCCGCGCGCAATTTCACGCGCAGGCGACGAGCCGAGTGTGCCGTACAGCTCCGCGATGCCGGTTTTCTGCATCGGACGGTGCAGCAGCGCCGCCATCGCCTCGCGCGCCAGCCCCTCATAGTCAAAGCCCACATAGGAGATGCCGGTTCCGCGCACGGATTTGTCCATCGCGATGACGGGCACGCCCGCTTCGTGCGCCTCGCGCAGCACGTTGTCCCAGCCGCTTTCCACAACCGGCGAAAATACGATGACATCGACCTGATACACCGTCAGCGCGCGCAGCGCACCGATCTGCGCCGCCTGCGTGCGCTCGACCGGCATGCGTATGATGGAAAACCCTGCCGCCTGCGCGGCCTCGGTCAGCGCGGCGTACTGCGCGTCCTTCCATTCATCCTCGGACGAGGCATACACCACGCCCATGACCGGCGCTCCCATCTCCGCAGGCGGTATCCGCGCCGCGTAAAGCAGCGCCGCCGTGACGGCGAGCAGCGACAGCACCCCCGCGATCCGTCTCTTTTCTATCCGCATGTCCATCCCCCTCGCCATCCGTTTTTCCGCGATGCCCGTGCAAAAAAGCCGCGCCGCAGCAGCCGCAGCGCACAGCGGCGCGGCAGACAGCATGCGGTATGCGGCTTTTCGGTCTATTTCTTGAGAAATTGCGGCAGGCGGCGGCGCGCCTCCAGCCGATAGATGCGGCTGCCCTGCGAGGAAAAGCGCTCCTCATACTCGGTCATGACGTTGCCGGCAAAGTCGGACGCGTGCAGATCGAGCGAAATATTTTGCAGCAGCCAGCCGTACTGGCAGATCTCCCCGAGCGTCCACTCAAACAGGCGCTGGTTGTCGGTCTTGAAGTAGAGCGCGCCGGTCTGGGTGAGGATCGTGTCGTATACATCGAGGAAGGCGCGCCAGGTCAGGCGGCGCTTGCGCTGCCGGTTGGGCGGCCACGGGTCGGAAAAGTTGAGATAGATGAGGTCGACCTCGCCGGGGGCGAACACCTCGCCGAGCGCCGCCGCGTCATAGGACAGAAAGCGCACGTTTGCCGGACGCGTCTCCATCGCCTTTTCGGTCGCCATGATGAGCGCGCCCTCCTCACGCTCAATCGCGATAAAGTTGATATCCGGATGCTGCGCCGCCATGCCCAGCGCGAAGCGCCCCTTGCCGCAGCCGATTTCCACATGCAGCGGATGGTCGTTGCCGAACAGTGCGCGCCACTTTCCGCGGTGTGCGGGCGGCGCGCTCACAAGCACCGCTTCGCACGCGGCCAGGCGCTCCTCCAGATGTTTTTTCTTTCTCATTCTCATAGCTGCGGCATCCCCCGTGTCGTTTTTTGTTATTTTTTCTATTATACTAACTTCAAAAACGCTTTGCAAGCAAAATCCGCAGGGTGCAGCGGTACAAATTGACAGTCTGATGCAAACACGCGTATAATAGTCTCAGGCGACTATTATACACCTATTTAAAAATTACACCATCGTGACACAGAATACGGATATTACACCTCGATTTCAGTTGTCACGATGGTATAATAGCCCTATCACCTGCGGCGCCCTGCGCCCATTGGAGGACACACTATGTTTGATCGTTCCAGCGGTGTGCTCATGCACATCACGTCCCTGCCCTCGCCGCACGGGATCGGCTCCCTCGGCAAGGAGGCCTTTGATTTTGTCGACTTTCTCGCAGACGCAGGCCAGCGCTACTGGCAGGTGCTGCCCCTCGGCCACACCGGCTACGGGGATTCGCCCTATCAGTGCTACAGTGCGGCTGCTGGAAGCCCTTACCTCATCGATTTGGATTTTCTCGTGCGCGACGGTCTGCTGACCGCGGACGAGGTCGCCGTGGCGGACGCTTCCATGCCCCCTGACGCGACGCCCGACCGGATTGACTTCGCCTGGCTCTCCGCGGCGCGCCTTCCCCTGCTGCGCCGCGCGGCGGCACGCGGCGCAGTCTCCCTGCAAACGCAGCTCGAGCGTTTCCGCGCTGCGCATGCGGACTGGCTGCCCGATTACGCGCTGTTTATGGCGCTGAAGGATCATTTCGGCGGCCGCGCGCTGTGGGCCTGGGACGATCCCTCGATTGTGGAGCGCCGCCCCGAGGCGCTCACGGCCTACCGCGCGCTGCTCGCGGACGATATCGCGTTTTACACCTTTTTGCAGTTCCTGTTCTTTGCGCAGTGGGACGCGCTGCGCCGCTATGCCAACAAAAAAGGGCTGCGCATCATCGGCGATCTGCCGATTTATGTCGCGCCCGACTCCGCCGATGTGTGGACGAATCCCACGCTCTTCGCGCTGCATCCCGATCGCAGTCCGCGTCTGGTTGCCGGTGTGCCGCCCGATTATTTTTCCGCGACCGGACAGCTTTGGGGCAATCCGGTCTACGACTGGAGCGCGCACGAGCGCACGGACTACGCGTGGTGGATCTGGCGCATCCGCAACAATATGGCGCTGTTTGACATCATGCGGCTGGATCACTTCCGTGGCTTTGATGCGTTCTGGGCGGTTGAAGCGGGCGAAAAGACCGCGGAAAACGGCGTGTGGCAGGACGGCCCGGGCATGAAGCTCTTCCGCGCGCTGCACGATGCGCTCGGCGATGTGCCTTTCATCGCGGAGGATTTGGGCGTGCAGACCGCGCCCATGCGCGCGCTGCTTGCGGAATGCGGCTTCCCCGGCATGCGCGTGCTCACCTTCGGCTTTGACGAGGAGAGCGACAGCGAGCACCTGCCGCACAACTATCCGCCCCACTCCATCGTCTACACCTCGACGCACGACTCCCCGACCATCTGCGCGCAGATTATGGACGAAAGCACGGACGCGCAGCGGCATTTTGCCTACCGCTATCTGCGCTCGTCCATGTCCGAAGCGCTCGGCTGGAGCGCGATCAAATCGGTCTTTGCCTCGCCCGCGCGCATCGCCATGACCACCATGCAGGATTTGCTGTCCCTCGGCGCGGACGCGCGCATGAATCTGCCCGCAACCGTGGGCGGAAACTGGCGCTGGCGCGTGCGGCGCGACGCGATCAATCCGCAGGTCGCGTCCATGCTGCATGAAATCACCGCCACCTACAAGCGCGATGCAAAGAAGAGCGACCTGCACTACACCCATGCAATCTTCGATCTGGACGGCACTCTTTTGAATACCATTGGTGATTTAACGGATGCTGTTAACTTTGCGTTATCAAAGCGCGGTCATCCCCTCCGCACGGCTGAGGAGGTGCTGCAATTCGTCGGCAACGGCATCGGCAAGCTCATCGAGCGCGCGCTGCCGTCCGGACACGCGGACGAATGCGCGGACTGCCTTGCGGATTTCCGCACCTATTACAACGCGCACATGACCGTGCGCACCGCGCCCTATGACGGCATCCCTGCCCTGCTTGATGCGCTCAAGGCGCGCGGCATGACGCTCGGCGTGCTATCCAACAAATACGACCCTGCGAGCCGCGCGCTCGTGCACCACTATTTCGGACAGTCCTGCTTTTCCGACATCCGCGGCGAGCGCGACGGTGTGCCGCGCAAGCCCGATCCCACCGCGGTGCACGCCATGCTCACGGGCTGGGGCGCGGACGCGGCGCACACACTCTACATCGGGGACAGCGGTGTGGACATGCAGACCGCCAAAAACGCCGGGCTGTTTGCCGTCGGCGTGACCTGGGGCTTCCGCTCCCGCGAAGTCCTGCTGGAAAACGGCGCGGATGTGCTGATCGACACGCCGATGGCGCTTTTAGACGAGCTATGAAGCAGGAAACGCTCGACCGCATCTGTGCGGCGTTCCGCGCACACGGCTTCGCCGTGACCTACTTTGAGACCGGCGCGCACGCGGTCGACTATCTGGCGGCAGCGTGCGCAGGGCACACCGTCACGTTCGGCGGCTCGATGACGCTGGACGCGCTCGGCGCATACGACGCGCTGACCGGCGCGGGCGCAACCGTGCACTGGCACTGGAAAAACGGCGGCGTGCATGTGCAGGACAGCGAAATCTATGTGACCTCGGCGAACGGACTTTCCGAAACCGGTGAAATCGTCAATTTAGACGGCACGGGCAACCGGGTGTCCGCGGCGATTTACGGTCCTGCGCGCTGCTACACCGTGTGCGGCATCAACAAGCTCGCGCCCACGCTCGAAGACGCGATTCACCGCGCGCGCGAGATTGCCGCGCCCCGCAACGCGCAGCGGCTGCAATGCAAAACACCCTGCGCGCGCGATGGCATCTGTCACGATTGCGCAAGCCCTGCGCGCATCTGCCGCGCGATGAGCGTGCTGTTTGCGCCGCCGTTCGGCTTTGCGCAGTATGAGCTGGTGCTGATCGGGCAGCCGCTCGGCTACTGATTGGCCGCGCCGCGTGCACGCATTTGGGGAGCGCATCCCTGCGCTCCCCAAATTCTTTTTAAAATATTTTGCGAAAATACTTGACGAACCGCGAACCAGTTGATATAATAATCAACGTTGACACGACCTGTCAACCGCGGCAAAATCGCATATGCGGCTGTAGCTCATCTGGTAGAGCGCCACCTTG
>CAZOJP010000026.1:0-24305 GCA_964580155.1 uncultured Intestinibacillus sp.
AAGCACCTCGACCCTTTTACTTTGCGGCAAAAGGCTTGCTTTTCATGCGGCCAGGCTCTAAAATGAAAAGAACAGCAGATGTGTTTTACATGCGATACGGGAAGGAGACAACGATATGGGCAGAAGCGGCGGCGGAGGTGGCGGCAGCAGCGGCGGCGGAGGCAGAAGCAGCGGAGGCTTCGGCGGCGGACGGTCAACCGGCGGATTTTCCGGCGGAGGCAGATCGTCCGGCGGCGGATTTTCCGGCGGAGGAAGCAGCTCGCGCGGACCGTCGCGCAGCGGCGGCGTTCCCGGCGGCTTTCGCCCGGTCCGCTACTATGGCGGCGGCGGAAGAAGGGGCGGCGGCTGCTCGGGCGGCTGTCTGACGCAGCTTGTGGTGTTCGTGATTGTGCTTGTCATCATCGCTGCCGTGATGATGCCGCCGCGCGGCGATAGCTCGGATATTCCGCGCAACACCGTGCAGCGCACCGCGCTCACGGGACAGGTCGACAAGAGCGGCTGGTATGAGGACGGCCTGTCGTGGATTCAGGACGCGCGCACGCTGGAAAGCGGGCTCGAGACCTTTTACAAGCGAACCGGCGTGCAGCCCTATGTGCTGCTCGTGCCCTACGATGCGCAGTACTGGACGGGCGGCAACATCAGCGCGTCCGCGGCGGATGCCTATCTGGAGAGCTACTATAACGCGCACTTTACCGACGAAGCGCACTTTGTTTTCGCCTATTTTGAAGCGCAGAACGACACCCGATCGGAAATGGACGGCGCGTTTCGCTACATGAGCGGCTACGCGGCGGATACCATCATGGACGGGGAGGCGCTCAAGATTTTCTGGGGCTACTTCAACCAGAACTACTATAACACCTCGATCACGCCGGAGAGCATGCTCGCGAACACCTTTTCCGCGACGGCGGAGCGCATTATGAGCGCGCCGACGAACGGCTGGGACTTCGCCAAGACCGGTATGCTCGTCGTCATGGTGGTCGGCGTGGCGGTGTGCGCCGTCATCATGGTCAAGGTGCGCGCCAAGCGCAAAAAGGAGCACGAAGCGTACACCGAGAGCGTGCTCAACACGCCGCTTGAAAAATTCGGCACGGATGCAGCAGAAGAACTATCCAAAAAATATACAGATCACGACCAAACATAAGAAAGAAGGTTATTTCTATGGGAATCATCGCTCGTTTTACCGACATCATGCAGGCGAACATCAACGCGCTGCTCGACCGCAGTGAAAACCCCGCCAAGATGATCGACCAGTATCTGCGCGACCTGACCGAGCAGCTCGCCGAGGTCAAAAAGGAGACCGCGGGCGTCATGGCGGAGGAAACCCGCGCGGCGCGCCTTGTGGAGGAAAATACGCGCGAGGTTGCGCGCTATCAGGGTCTTGCGGAAAAGGCGGTGCTCGCCGGAAATGACGGCGACGCCAAGGTGTTCCTTGCGAAGGCGCAGGCGCTCGAGACAAGCGGCGCGGATCTGCACAAAACCTATGACATCGCGCACCAGAACGCGGAAAAAATGCGCCAGATGCACGACAAGCTGACAAGCGACATCGCGCAGCTTGAAGTGCGCCGCCGGAATGTGCACGCCAAGGTTGCGGTCGCCAAGACGCAGGAAAAGCTCAACAAGGTCGCGGGCACGATGCAGTCGACCTCGGACATGATGAACTCGTTCGAGCGCATGGAGTCCAAGGCGGACCGCATGCTCGACCAGGCGAACGCGATGGCGGAGCTCAACGAAAAGCCCGCGGACGAGGCCGCAGAGCTGGAAAAGAAGTACACAGGCGCCGCCTCGACCGAGGTGGACGACGCGCTGGCCGCCCTCAAGGCAAAGCTGGGCAAATAAGCCGCGGCGCATCACACCGCCAAAAGACGCAAAAACCGCCACAGAAGCATATTCTGTGGCGGTTTTTTTACATCGCAGGTTCGATGATGTCCTGAATATAGGAGGCGACGGTTTCCTCCGGAATTTCGAGGGAGAAGGCAAATTCCTCGCGCACCAGCCGCTCCGCGGTTTGCAGCGCGGTATCGTCCTGCGCGGGCAGCAGCTTATTTTGCTGCTCAAGCTCGCGCTTGCGCCCGTGCAGACAGCGCACCATGCCGATGAGATCGATGCTGATGCCGCCCGCGAGGATGTCGCGGAAGGCGTTTGCACGCTCCTTGCGATCCGGGTTCCAGCACAGCTCGCGTCCGCGGCACTGCGTCAGCATGGAGCGAATCTCGGCCTGGCTGAGCACGCTGCGCATATCGCCGCACAGACGGGGATTGTTGATCGGCACATAAATGATCGAATCCGGCTTGCTGATCGGCGCGAGCACATAATAGTCCTGCGCCTCCCCCGAAATGTGCATGCGCTCCGTGCGCTCGACCTTGCACACCCCGTTACTCTTATATACAACAAAGTGTCCCACTGTTGACTGTTCGTTCCTCATGCAGTACCACCCTTTCCGCATCCCGTGCTCCGCTGTCGGAGCAGATCCGTAAAACACAAAACATGCAACCGGATAACCCTATGCAAGCGGCGCAGCCACACATTCTGAATATATTATAGCACATTTTTCGGCGGATTGCAAATGCGATTGCCACGGAACTTTTGCACAAAGAATTTGGGGGAGAAAGGTCGAAAAGCGCTTGACAGAAGGAACTGTAATATTTATAATTACATTTAATCAGAGAAGCCCGTTTCGCGGCCGCAAATGCGAAGCAAAAAGAAGGAGGGCAGCAAACGATGGTTACAGGGTATCTCGGCACCTATTTTTCGCCGGAAAGCGCGGGAATTTATCGCTTTTCGTTTGATTCCGACAGCGGCGCGCTGCACGCCCCCACGCTGTGGTATGACGCGCCGGACAGCAAGTATCTGTCCCTGCGGGACGGGCTGCTCGCCGCACCGCTTGCGCGGGACGGCAAAGCGGGCGTGTGCCTGCTCGACACGCGCACCGGCGCGGTACGCGGTGTGCACTACGGCGAGCGCGCTGCCGCCTGCTTCGTTTTGCAGGATGAAACGCACGTTTACACCGCAAACTATCACGAGAGCGGCATCTATATCTACGACCGCGCGCGCATGACGGTGCTGCGGCGGCTGGAAAGCGGCACGCGCGCAGGCTGCCATCAGCTGCTGCTGCACGGACGCTATCTGCTCGCGATCTGCCTGCTGCGCGATGAGGTGCTGCTGTTTGACCGCACGCGCGATTGGGCGCCTGCAGGCAGCCTGCGGCTTCCCAAGGGGACAGGTCCGCGTCACGGCGTGTTTGACCGCGCGCACACGCGGCTGTATCTGGTCAGCGAGCTGTCGAATCAGCTCTTCGTGTTCGATACCGAGGGGGAAGCGGGCTTCCGGCAGCGCGCGGTCTATGATCTGCTGCCGCAGGACGCGGTCTGGCGGAAGCCGCCGGCCTCGGCCGCCATTCGGCTGTCGCCGGACGAGCGCTTTGTCTATGTATCGACGCGCTTTGCCGATGTGATCACCGTGTTCCGCGTGACGCCCGAGGGCGCGCAGCGCGTGCAGCAGGTGGACAGCGGCGGAAAGCATCCGCGCGACTTTGTCCTGACGCGGGACGGGCGGTTCGCGCTCGTCGCGCATCGCGAGGACGGCGGACTCGTCGTGCTTCCGCGCGACGCGCAAAGCGGCTGTCTGGGCGCGCCATGTGCGCGCGTGCCCGCGCCCGAAGCGGTCAGCATCGTATTGGAAGAAGGAGCCGAACCGCGCCCTGCGGCGGCATTTTAGAAAGGAACCCTGTTATGGAAAAGAAAATGGATATCGGCATGGTCGGTCTGGCGGTCATGGGGCGCAGCCTTGCGCTCAACATGGCGGACAACGGCTTTGAGGTCGGCGCGTACAACCGCAGCAGCGCGGTCACCGAGCAGGTGATGCGCGAGCACCCCCACGAAAAGCTGCATCCGTATTATACGCTCCTCGATCTGGTTTCCGCGCTCAAGCGGCCGCGCCGCGTCATGCTGATGGTGCAGGCAGGCAAGGCGGTCGACGCGGTGATCGAGCAGCTCGTGCCGCTGCTGGAGGAGGGAGACATGATTCTGGACGGCGGCAACTCGTTCTTTGAGGACACCCGCCGCCGCGCGCAGCAGCTTGCGCCGCACGGCATCCACTACCTCGGCGTGGGCGTTTCAGGCGGTGAGGAGGGCGCGCGCCACGGCCCGTCCATCATGCCGGGCGGCAACCCTGCCGCGTACGAGGCGGTGCGCCCCATTCTGGAGGCGATTTCCGCCAAGGCGGAGGACACCCCCTGCTGCGCCTATATCGGCCCGGAGGGCGCGGGGCATTATGTCAAAATGGTGCACAACGGCATCGAATACGCGGATATGCAGCTGATTGCGGAGTCCTATCTGCTGCTCAAGTACGTCGGCGGCCTGACGAATACCGAGCTTGCCGCGGTCTATGAGTCGTGGAACGAGGGCGAGCTGCGCAGCTACCTCATCGGCATCACCGCGCGTATCTTCCGCACGCACGACGACCTGACCGCAGGCGAGCTTGTCGACCGCATCTGCGACAGCGCGAGCCAGAAGGGCACGGGCCGCTGGACGAGCATCGAGGCGCTCAAGCAGGGCGTGGACATTTCCATGATTACGGGCGCGGCAAATGCGCGTGTGATGTCAAACGACCTTGCGCGCCGCGAGCGTGCCTACAGCCTGATTGCGCGCCCTGAGGGCAGCAATCCGCTCACGCGTGACGCGCTCATCGAGACCGTGCGGCAGGCGCTCTACGCAGGCAAGATCATCGCCTATGCGCAGGGCTTCGCGCTGCTGCACGATGCGTCCGCACGCTACGGCTGGAACCTGCGCCTGGGCGAGATTGCGGCGATCTTCCGCGCAGGCTGCATCATTCAGGCGGCGTTCCTCAACGACATCACGCACGCGTATGACAAGCAGCCCGCGCTGAGCAGCCTGCTGTTCGACGAATTTTTCCTGTCCCGCATCAACAAATACCAGAACAGCCTGCGCGCGGCGGCGACGCTCGGCGTGTCCGCCGGCCTGCCCCTTCCCGTGGTGCTTGCGGCGGTGTCCTATCTCGACAGCTTCCGCGCACACGCGGCGGGCGCAAACCTGATTCAGGCGCAGCGCGATTTCTTCGGCGCGCACACCTACCAGCGCACCGACCGCGAGGGCACCTATCACCACGAATGGAGCGCAGGGTCATGAAAATCAGCACCAATATAACGATTTTTGGCGGCACGGGCGACCTGACGTTTCGCAAGCTCGTCCCCGCGCTGTATATGATGCGGCGCACGGGCAAGCTCGCGCCGGACGCGCGCATTGTGATTGTCGGCCGCCGCGCCTATACGGACGATGCCTACCGCACGCTTGCGCGCGACTGGGCGCGCCAGTTTTCACGCCTGCCCTATACCGAGGCGGACTGGGACGCGTTTGCGCAGTCCCTGCACTACTACCGCATGGACATTGCCGACCCTGCGGCATACGGCGGACTGGCGGACTTCTATGCGCAGCACGAAATCCGCGCGCATCTGTTCTATTTTGCGGTCGCGCCCACCTTTTTCGGCACGATTACCGCAGGGCTTCAAACCCTGCCCGGCCTGTCCGGCAGCAAGGTCGTCATTGAAAAGCCGTTCGGTGAAACGCTCGAATCCGCGCGCGTGCTAAACGGCGAGCTGGAGCGCTTTTTCGGCGCGGAGAACATTTACCGCATCGACCACTATCTGGGCAAGGAAATGGTGCGCAACGTGCAGACCATCCGCTTTGCCAACCCCATTTTTGCGAACGCGTGGAACGCGCAGTCCATCGAATCGATCGAAATTTCAGCGCTGGAGGACGTGGGCGTGGAAACGCGCGGCGGCTACTATGACGAAGCGGGCGCGCTGCGCGACATGGTGCAAAACCACCTGTTCCAGATTCTGTCCATCCTCGCGATGGAGCGTCCGGAGAATTTCACGAGTGCGCAGATGCATCATGAGCAGCTGCGCGTGCTGCGTGCGCTGCGTCCGGTGGATGCGTCCTCGCTTGCGGATACGCTCGTCCTCGGACAGTATGCAGGCTACCGCGAGGAGCCGCGCGTGTCGCCCGAATCGACGACCGAAACCTTCGCTGCGCTGCGTGTCTTTCTGGATAACGACCGCTGGCGCGGCACGCCGTTTTATATCCGCACCGGCAAAAAGACCGGCACGCGTCAGACCGAAATTGCAATCACGTTCCGTCGCTCGATACCCGAAGCCGAGCCCGACGTGCTCATCATCAAGGTGCAGCCGACGGAGGGCGTGTATCTGCGGTTTAACATCAAGCGCCCGGGCGAAACCGAGGAAACCGTGCCGGCTAAGATGGATTTCTGCCAGAACTGCATCTTGGAGCACCACATCAACACCCCGGAGGCATACGAGCGCCTGCTGACCGCGTGCCTGCGCGGTGAGCGCGCGTGGTTCTCCCAGTGGGATCAGATCGAGCTGAGCTGGAAGTTTATCGAGCATCTGCGTGCACTGGCGGCGCAGACCGGTCTGCCCGTCCACCCCTATGAGCCGGGCATGCGCGGACCGGACGCGGCGCGCGCGCTGCTCGAGCGGTTCGGGCACCGCTGGGCGGAAGAGGACGATTGAGCCACATAAAAAGGAGAAAGCACTTTGTGCTTTCTCCTTTTTTGCTGTCAGCCGGCCGCCTTCTGCGCGAAGCGCTGCAGGAGGGTTGCAACTTCGGCGCGGGTTGCGGTTGCGGCAGGGGATAGCTTGCCACCGCTGCCCTGCATCAGGCCGGCATTGACGGTCCAGCCCAGCGCGGGCAGTGCGTAGGATGAAATGCGGCCATAATCGGCAAATTCGCGGATTGCCATGCCGCCCTGCGCGGTATCATACTGCTTAAACTGCGCGTAGCGGTGCAGCAGCGCCGCCATCTGCTCGCGGGTGACGACTGCGTTCGGCTCAAAGGTCGTTGCGGTCGTGCCGGTCACGATGCCGTTCTTCGCCGCCCATGCGACATAAGGCGCATAGTATTCGCCCGTGGCGACGTCGGAGAACGCGCTGTCCTTGTAGGAAGCGGTGTCGACCTTTGCCTGGCGGCCGAGCACCGTGACGAACATCGCACGGGTCATGCTTGCATCGGGCTCAAAGGTCGTCGCGGAGGTGCCGTTAAAGAGGTTGTTTTGAACGACATAGTCGATGGAGGACTTTGCCCAGTGGGTTGCAATGTCCGTGAAGGTGATGGTGTCGGGGACGTCCGCCGTGCCCGAATAGTCGTCAAAATCCGTGGCGTGGTTGATGTACACATCGGCGGACTGGTGTCCTGCCGCGCCCTCAAAGGTGCCGGCATTCCAGTCAACCAGCGTGTTCCAGCACTTGACCGTGTCGCCGGCCGTGAGCACATACTCGTTCAGCACGGGCACGCTCGATTCGGTCTTGTTGAGATCGGAAACGAACGCCGTCTGCACACGCACATACTTTGCCTGCGCCAGACCGGTCAGGTCGAGGGAATTCGTGCCGCTCGCCAGTGCGAACGCCTTGCCCTCCTTGACGGTCTTGCCGTCATCCGAGGTCTGCACGGTCGCCTGGACGGAGGCTGCGCCCGTAAACGATGCGTCGTAAGCGAGTGTGGTCGGTGCGCCGGTCACGGCGACCCACTCGGTCGTGTGTGTGCCCTTGGTGTCGATGTTTGCGGAGGCAAAATCAAGCCATACTTTGAGCTCCTTGGCCGATGCGCCGGCAGCGGTCGGGTTGGTGCGCGCCGCGTCATTTTCGGCCGCAGAGACCTTGGTGGCATAGAAACGCACCTGGGAAACCGCACCCGGCAGCATCGTGTGATACATGCCGCGGTTGCGCTTGGTCAGCAGGGTGTTTTTGAAGCCCAGACCGATGTAGAGCGGGGTGCCTTCCCAGTTTTTGACCGGTGCGGTGTATGCGGGCTTGTCGACGTGCGCGCTCTGGTAGCCGTTTTGGTATGCGTCGCCGCCGTTTGCAAAGTCAAAGGTGCTGGTGTACTGCACCCAGGTGTCCTTTGTGATGCCGGCTTCCGGCTGGCTGCCGTCGTTCCAGCTGAACTCGCCGTTGTCGTCGAGCAGGCAAACACCGTAGGTCACCTTGCCGGTTTCGCGCACCGCCATGCGGAACAGATAGGGGGTGCCCCAGCCCAGACCGATGCCCTTGACAAGCAGCGGGTTGTGGTCGGGGATTGCGCCCTTGCCGTCCAGGTCGACGTACTGCTCGGTCAGCTCGGAAACGCCGCCCTTGGTCGTGCCGGCGCTCGGCAGATTTGCCCATACCATGCCGCTCACACCGTCCTTGATGGTGTAGCCGCCGTTGTCGGGCACCTCGATGTAGTCGCGCTTGCCGTCCAGAATCAGGCTCTGCTGTCCCTTGTCGTCCGTACCCAGCTCGGGCTGGCCGTGGATGTAGCCGTGGTTGCCGTTGCCGGATTTGTCCTTGACAATGGGCATGCCCTGGATCGAGCCTTCGATGTGGATCGTGCGCGGCGCGGCGGTGCCGATCGTCACGGTGTAATCGCCCGCCTTATCAAAGGTATAAGTAAATTCCGCGGTCTTGGACTTGCCGGAATCGAGCTTGTAGTTTTGCACCGCGATGGTTTCGCCGTTAATCTTGAACGCAGCGGACGCGACGCCCGCCTCGTTGCCGATGTTGGTGACGGCCGCCTTGACGTTCAAAACGTTGCTGTCGATATCGTTGGTGGCAGCGCTTCCTTGCTTGATGCGCAGATTGTCGAAGGAAAATGCCGCCTTGCGGTATTGCACGGTGACATTCGCGGTTTTATCCGCAAGCGTCAGGGTATGCTGCCCCAGCGTGGGCATAGGCAGCGTGGCGGACAGCGTGATCGACTTGCCCGGATCGAGCGTTTTGATTCCGCCGTCGAATTCGTAGAGATAGCGCACGGTGCCGTTGTCGCTCACCGGAAGGACGGCGGCGGCAAGCCCCGCGCCTTCGTTTTTGACGGTGGCCTTGACGGTGACCGAATCGTTATAGAGCACGGTGCTCGGTGTGATGGAGATATCGGAATAGGAAAGCTGCTGCTTCTTGGATGCGATTTTTGTGGTCGCGGCGAGCTTGGACGCCTGTCCCGCGCCCTCCGCGCCATAGGCATCAACTGTAAGGAGACCCGCGCCGGGTGTGCCTGTGATGTGGAAGAAGTCGCCCTTTTTGTTGTAGGTGCGCGCATCCTGATGGGTCAGGTAGATCGTGCCCGCGCCGATCGCCGGATTGGACGATACCACGCGCGCATAGCTGTGTGTGTGGCCGGCCAGTAGCAGATCCACACCCGCCGGCTCGATAATGGCGGGGATATAGCGCTTGGTGTACGCGTCAGACACCGGATGGTGCAGGAAAACAATGCGGAATTCCGCGTTTTTCGCCGCACCCGAGGCGAGATCCGCCTTGAGCCATGCAAGCGATTTTTCGATGGTATCAAGCGTTGCCTGATCCGCCTTGTTGCCGGTCGCCTCGGAGTTCATCTGGAAAAGCCCCCAGGGGCTGGAGTTCATCGAGATGATGTGCAGACCGCCGTAGTTGAGCGAGCTGTTGCCCTCTACGGTCGCGCCGTAAGCGGTATCCTGCAGGTTGTAGACGTAGGTGTCAAAGTAAACACCGCCCTGATCGTGGTTTCCGCTGGCATAATAGACCGGATAGGAGTGAATGAAATCATCCTCCGATTTGCCCTGGAACCAGAAGCTGAACTGCTCCGCCTGCGCGCCGGTGCCCTCTACGAGGTCGCCGCAGTGCAGGATGAGGTCGGGGTCATAGCCCTTGACCGCCTCGTCCAGCTCGGAGCGGGTGGCAAAAACATGAGAGTCGGACAGCGTGATCATGTTGATCTCTTCGGGGTTGTCGCTTAGCGTGCGGAAGCTGGCCTTACAGCTTTCGCCGCCCGCAAGCTTGACCTCATAATAATAGCGGGTGCCGGGCTGAAGCCCGGACATCGTGTAGTGGTACAGATTCATCTTGGCACCCTGGAAGTCGGGTGCATCTGCATCCGACTCGACCGTGATCGGTATGCCGAGTGCGTCCGCTGCGTCGCCGAAGGCGAGGGTTGCGTCCGCCTTTGCGGTCGATTCCCACACGATCGTCATCGCATCGGTCTTGGGTGCAAGCAGGTACGGCCCGTTCTTGAATGCCGCGCCGGTGTCAGCCGCCAGTGAAAGCGGGGCGACGCCTGTCAGCAGTGCTGCACACAGCAGCATAGACACAATGCGCCGAAAGGGTTTCTTCATCTCTTACATTCCTCCTCATTTTCCTGAGCTGGCGTGCGCCTCCCCTAAAAGCGTATGCGCCAAACATCCCAGCTTATTATAGCACAAGTGTTTAATCAAAAGTGCACAAAAAGGTCGGCTTAATTTTGAGATTCCCCGAAAATCGCAAATGGAGCCGATTTGATGTGTAAAAATATGTGTTCTGTACAAAAAGGGGAACAAGGTTACGAGTTTGGACAAGTTATACAAAATATGAAGGGAAAAATTTAAACCCAAATACGAGGTGCTGATTTTGTGCATATTGTATAGGAATATTACAAAAATCCGTTTTCCAGAATGCTTTCATCCCGAATGCGGTGCAGGATAAAATGGTTCTTGTGATAGGTAATCAGGCCGTCCGCCTGCATTTTGCTCAGCTCCTTGGACAGCGCCGTGCGCTCAAGGTTCAGATAATCCGCCAGCTGCTGGCGGTCAAAGGGGATGTCAAACTCGTTGGACTGATTTTGGATGCGCAGGGTGTTGAGGTATAAAATCACCCGCTCGCGAATGGTTTTGGGGGAGGTTTGCAGGTTGCGCACGGTGAGCGTCATGTTCTTGCTGGACGAGATCGTCAGCAGATTGACGAGCACCTTGTGCGCGCCGCCGGAAAAGCAGGTGCATTCCGCGCGCAGATGGGACACGGAAAAGAGCAGCACCCGGCACGTTTCGTTCGCGCGGACATCGACCGGCGAAACCGATTTGGGCATCCACGCATAGGCTTCGAGAAAATACTGCCCCTGCTCGATGCGCTGCAAAATCGTGCGGTTGCCCCAATAGTCGTTTGATTCGATCGTGGCGCTGCCGGAAAGCACCATGCCCATCTGTCCGATGTGGTTGCCTGCGGCCGAAATAATTTCGTCCTTCCGGTACTGCTTTTCCTGCGCGCGCAAGCAGTGCAGCGCCTCCTGTATATCCGCTTCCGTCATATTCCGGAAGATTGCGGTTCTGGCGAGAAAGGAAATGTCCAAGCACATCACCCCGTTCCCTATAATAAAAGCGTGGCCGAAGCCACGCTTTTATTATAGGTGCTTTTGCGTTTTCACGCAAGGGATCACTCGGCTTTTTCAAACATATCCTTGCCAACGCCGCAGATGGGGCAGCACCAGTCATCGGGCAGATCCTCAAATGCCGTGCCGGGTGCGATGCCGCTGTCCGGATCGCCCACCGCCGGGTCGTAGATATAGCCGCAGGGTCCGCATACATACTTGCTCATTTTTGTTACCTCCGTTGTTTGATTTTCCGTGGTGTGTTCTTCGATATTCAGCAGACTCCTGACAAGTGCCGGAATCTGCGTGAAATCCTCTTCCGCCGGGTTCCACAGGGAGCGGATATTTTCGTCGACAACCGTAAAGCCGGCATCGGCGAGCCGCTGCTGCAGAATTTTCACGCTTTCACCGCTCCAGCCATAGCAGCCGAAGGCAGCGGCGCGCTTCTTTTGGAACCGCAGCTGTTTTAGGAATTCCAGCCAGCCCGCGACGCTCGAAAGCACGCTGTTGCTGACCGTGGGGGAGCCGACCGCGATGGCCTTGGATTTGAAGACCTCGGTCATGATCTCGTTTTTATCCGTTTTGGAGATGTTGAAGACCTTGACGACCGTGTCCGGGCTTTGCACATGTATTTCCTCAGCGATGCGGTGCGCAAGCGTTGCGGTGGCGTCCCACATCGTGTCATACACGATGGTGACCTGGTCCTCCTGATAGGCATTCGCCCACGCGGCATAGTTTTCCACAATCTGCATCGGGTTTTCGCGCCAGATTGCGCCGTGGGACGGTGCGATCATGTCGATCGTCAGGTTGAAACCGGTGATTTCATCCAGCTTTTTGAGCAGGATGCCGGAGAAGGGGGTCAGGATGTTGGCATAATACTTCATGGCTTCCTTGTTCAGCAGGCAGGTGTTTGCCTTGTCGTTGAACAGCTCCGCCACGGCGTAGTGCTGGCCGAAGGCATCGTTTGAGAACAGGATGTTGTCTCCGGTCATGAAGGTCGCCATCGAGTCCGGCCAGTGCAGCATCTTCATTTCAACGAAAATGAGCTGCTTGCCGTTGCCGATGTCGATGCTGTCTCCGGTTTTCACCGTGCGGAAATTCCAGCCGTGCTTGCCGTACTGCCCCTCGATGCTTTTGACGGCGGCGGCGGTGCAGTAAATCGGCGTGTCCGGAATTTCCTCCATCAGGGAGAGCAGCGAACCCGAGTGGTCGCATTCTCCGTGGTTTGCTATGATGAAATCGATCTTTTTAAGGTCGATTTCGCTTTTCAGGTTTTCGACAAATTCAAAGCGGTGCGGCAGCCACACCGTGTCGATTAGGACGGTCTTTTCCTCCTCGATGAGATACGCGTTCTGGCTGGAGCCGTTCATAATCGAGTAGTCGTCTCCGTGAAAATGTTCCAGTTCCCAGTCGATATAGCCGACCCAACTGACATTGTTTTTAATGTGCTTGCGCATTTTAGTTTTCCTCCAAAATTCCGGACACCGGGCAGGAATCGATTGCTGCCCGTACGGCATTTTCGTTGTCCGGTGTTATCGCACCGACCGCGTGGGCCTTGCCGCTGTCACCAAGTTCAAATACTTCGGGGCAAATTCCGATGCAAAGCCCGCAGCCCATGCAAATACCTGCGTCGACATAAGCCTTCATAATTTCCTTTTCAATCGAAATTGCGGTCAAACATCGTGCTGCTTCCCAAAAATTCGGTTACGGTCGGAAAGCCCAGCTGCTTGATCAGCTCGATTACATACGGATTTTCGATCGGGGTTTCGCATTGCGCCTCGTCGCCGTAATCGTCCACGAAGCGCGCGCCCGCCTCCTTCGGAATCAGCGTTTTCGGGCCGCCGACGCAGCCGCCCTTGCAGCCCATTCCCTCAAAGAAGTTGCCCTCTCGGTTTCCGTCCAAAATATCCTGAATCATCGCCCTGCAATCGGGCACGCCGTCCGCGCGGCGGGTGTGCACCTTGATCGCGCGGTCCGGATTGAGCTTTTCCACGGTTTTGGCGACCGCCTCCGCGACGCCGCCGCTGCGCGCATAGCGGATACCGGTGGAGGAGGCGTGCGGAACGCTTTCCTCCTCGAGCGCGTCCAGGTCGAGGTCTGTCGCGTCAAAGAGATCGCGCAGCTCCTGGAAGGTGATCACATGGTCGATGGCGTCCGCGATGTCCGGCTCGCGGCGCTCGGCTTTTTTGGCGACGCAGGGGCCGATGAATACGGTCACCGCGTCCGGATGCAGCGCCTTGACCGTGCGTCCGCCCGCGATCATGGGGGAGACGGAGCCGGGTACGTTGGGCAGCAGCTCGTGGAACTGCTTGCGAATCATCGCAATCCACATGGGGCAGCAGCAGCTCGTGAGCTGGAAATCCGTGTCCTCGTGCACCCGCGCATGAAACTCCAGCGCCTCCTTGAGCGTGAGGATGTCCGCAAACGCCGCCACCTCAATCATGCCGGTGAAGCCGAGCTTTTTGAGCGCAGTGCGCATTTTGCCCGCCGTCATCGACGCGCCGAACTGTCCGGAGAAGGCGGGCGCAATCAGGGCGTAAACGCTGCCCGTGTGCTCGCGCAGCGCGCGCACAACCGGAATTAAATCCTTGCCTGCCTGCAACGCGTGGATTTTGCACGCGTCAATGCACGCGCCGCAGCCGACGCACTTTTCCATGTCCACCGTGATGCCGGTTTCCTGTGTAAAGGAGAGTGCGTCCCATGTGCACGCGTTTTGGCAGTCCGTGCGCTCGCCGGGCGGACAGATGCAGGGCTTCACGCGCCATACGAGCGGCTCCTGCTCCGGATTTGTCAGGCAGTGCATGAGCTGCGGCTCGGCAGGCTCCTCGAACTGGGAATTGCCGTCCACGGCTTCCCGAAGCACCTTGCGATATAAATCATCCAGCTTCATCTTTATTTACTCCAGCGTCATGAGCAGCGCCATCTTAAAGCGGCTGTCTGCCCGAACCCAATGCTTTCCGTTTTTTGCAAACTTGAAGTTTTCACCGGCGCGCAGGGAATATTCCTTGCCCTCATAGCCGATGATACCCTCACCCTCCAGTGCAAACAGCAGGGCTTCGCCCGGCGCGGCGTGCTCGGTCAGACCGGTGCCCGCGTCAAAGCTCATCAAAACATATTTCATGTGCGGCTCGCGGATGACGTCCATATTGACGATTTTCCCGTCCGCATAGGGCACGAGCTCGGCAAGGGTGAATACCTCGCCCGCTTCAATCTGATGGTTCATTGGTGCATTCCTCCTCAAACTGATTTCAATGTAAACCGCGTTGGTCTCCGCTTCCATTCCAACCGGAATACCGGTGGGGGCGGAGAGGCCCTGTCCGGGCTTCAGCGTTTTGCGCCAGTCCTTTGTGTAGACCGTCAGCGCGCCCTCCGCCACAAGCAGCAGCTTGGGGTTTTCATAGCTTTCCGCGCTGATGTCCGTGTGCGCATCCATGGAGAAAATCGTGACAGCGGAGCCCTCCGCCTGAAAAATCTCCTCGGATACCGTGCAGCCTTTAATGGCAGGGTTGCTTTTTGCCAGGGAAAACGGCGTTCCGTCGGGCACCTTCACCAAAACCGCCCCTTTCTTGATTTTTTTTCAATTATACCATCGCCGCAAAACAAACTGCGTGGTTAAAACAACGTACTTTTAAGATTGCACAATTTATACTGGGTGCAACGAGCGAAAGGAGAATTTCCATGAAAACAATCGATTTGAACCGTTCTGTATACGAACTTGCCACGGAATATCCGGAGCTGATTGACATCATGGCCGGATTGGGCTTTGGAGAAATCACAAAAAAAGCGGTGCTGCACTCCCTCGGGAAAATCACAACCATCCCCAAGGGCGCGCACATGAAGCAGATTCCGATGGAAAAGATCGTCATGACGCTGATAGAAAACGGCTTTACGCTGGCAGGCGAGATGCCGCAGGCCCAGGCGGAGCCGGCAACACCCGTCTCTACACCCGTTTCCGCGCCGGACACGAACCGCGAGCAGCTCAAGGCGTATTTAAAGCGGCTGGGCGCGGGCGAATCGCTGGACAGCGTGCGCGCGGACTTCGTGCGCGAGTTCGGCGATGTAGACGCTTCGGAAATCATGCAGGCCGAGCAGGAGCTCATGGCGGAGGGCACACCGCTTGAAGAGGTGCAAAAGCTCTGCGACGTGCATTCCGCCCTGTTTCACGGCGCAACGCGCGAGGAGCAGATCGCAAATGCCGAGCGCGCGGTGCAGGCTTCCCTGCAAAAGGATGAAGCGACCGCGGAGGCCTACGGCAACAAAATGAGCAAGGCGGCCGCGCTCATCGCGATCCCCGGCCATCCGCTTTATACCCTGACCGAGGAAAACAAGGCGCTGACCGCCCTGCTTGCCAAGGCCAAGGAGGGCCCGGCCGCACTGCGCGCGCTGCTGCCCCAAATCCGCGAGGTCGTCGCCCACTATGCGAAAAAGGGCGACCTGCTCTATCCGCACCTGAAGGTTCAGTATAGTATCTCCGGACCGTCCGACGTTATGTGGACGGTGGATGATGAAATTCGCGACGCACTGTCCGCCCTGCTGCGCGCGGAGAACCGTGACGAGGCGTGGGAGGAGCAGGTGAAGGCCGTGCTGCTGCGCGCGGAGGAAATGATCTATAAAGAAGAAAACATCCTGTTCCCCATCTGCGCGGTCAACTTCACCGAGCAGGAGTGGCAGCAGATTTACCGCGACAGCAAGGATTATGCCGTGTGCTTCGGGGTGGAGGATGTCGCGTGGCACGAGGCGGAAGCGGGCGCGCCCGCGCAAAGAGCATCCCAAAGCGGAGAGGTCGTGCTGCCCGGCGGCCATATGACGCTCGAGCAGCTGACCGCGCTGCTCAACACGATTCCGATGGAAATCACATTCGTGGACGCGGATAACATGAACCGCTTCTTTAACGAGGGGCACAAGGCGTTCAAGCGTCCGGGCATGGCGATTGACCGCGACGTATTTTCCTGCCATCCGCCCAAGGTGGAGCCGATCGTGCGCGGAATCATTGAGGATTTCCGCCACAACCGCCGGGACAGCGTGCCGATCTGGATGGACAAGAACGGCAAAACCATGCTCGTCAACTATATGGCGGTGCGCGACAAGAACGGCGCGTATATCGGCACGGTGGAGCTGGTACAGGACATGGAGTTTGCCAAGGAGCATTTCTCCAAATAAGCACGGACAAGCACTCCTTTCGCGATGAAGCACAACAAAACCCCCGAAAATCGTCAGATTTTCGGGGGTTTTCTGCGCGCAAATCGATTCGTATTCGGCTGGAACAATCGGTTGAAAAAGTTATTGACATATGCCGGATATGGGGTATAATAGAACCGTAAGCGACATATGCCGGAAACAACAGGGGGTGAAGCAGTGGCAAGGCCAAGAAAATGGAGGAGGGTGTGCTGCCTGCCCGAAAGCAGCCGATTCGGCCCGCTGGACGCTCCGCCCGAGGACGCAGTGACCATGACGGTGGACGAATTTGAGTCCATCCGCCTCATCGACGTGGACGGGCTGACGCAGGAGCAGTGCGCGGCGCGCATGGAGGTTTCGCGCACCACGGTGCAGGGAATCTATGACAGCGCGCGCAAGAAGCTGGGTCAATCGCTGATTTGCGGCAAGGTGCTCCACATTGCGGGCGGCGACTACCGCCTGTGCGACGGACAGGGAGAGCACTGCGGACGCTGCGGAAAGCAGCGCCGCGCATGTGCGAGACAGGAAATACAGGAGGAAACAACATGAAAATCGTAATACCGTTAGAGGAAAACAAGGAGCAGGTTTGCGCGTCCTTTGGCCGTGCGCCGTATTTTTTAGTCCAGGACACCCAGACAGGCACGGGCGAGGTCCGCGCCAATCCGGCGGCGCAGGCAGCGGAGGGCGCAGGACTCAAGGCGGCGCAGTTCGTTGTGGACGCGGGCGCGCAGGCGCTGATTACTCCGCGCTGCGGTCAAAATGCGGGCGAGGTGTGCAAGGCGGCGGACATCCGGATTTTCAAGGCGCAGGACGGCAGCGCGCAGGACAATCTGGCGGCGCTGGAACAGGGCAAGCTCGGCGAGCTGACAAGCTTTCACGCGGGCTTTCACGGCAAGAGATGACGGTCGCGGTGCTCAGCGGCAAGGGCGGAACGGGCAAGACCTTTGTCTCCGTCAATCTTGCCGCGGCCGCCCAAAACGCGGCCTATCTGGACTGCGACGTGGAGGAGCCCAACGGGCGGCTGTTCTGGAAGCCCGACCGCGTCGCCGCCGCGCCCGTCGAGGTGCCGCTGCCGGTATTTTCGTCTGAAAAGTGCATCGGCTGCCGCAAATGTGTGGATTTCTGCCGTTTTAATGCGCTGGTATTTGTGAAGAATAAGCCGCTCGTGTTTCCGGAGGTCTGCCACTCCTGCGGCGGCTGCATGCTGGTTTGTCCCACGCAGGCGGTCACCGAGGTGCCGCGTCCGGTCGGCACCGTGGAGCAGGGGCAGTCGGACGGCATCCGCGTTGTGACCGGAATTTTGAATACCGGCGAGGTCGCCGCGGTGCCCGTCATCCAGGCGGTGCTGCAAAGGGGGGAGGACGATCTCACCGTGATCGATTGCCCGCCCGGCAGCGGCTGCGCGGTGATGGAAAGCGTGTCCGCGGCGGATTACTGCCTGCTCGTCGCCGAGCCCACGGCCTTCGGCTTTCACAATTTCAAAATGGTGCACAAGCTGGTGCGCCTGCTGAACAAGCGCTGCGGCGTTGTAATCAGCAAGGAAAGCGCGCCCTATCCGCCGCTCGAGCAGTTTTGCGCGCAAACGAACACGCCGATTTTGCTGCGCATTCCGTATAGCGCCGCGCTCGCCGCGCGCATTGCGGCAGGTGAGGTCGCCGTGCGGCAGGACGAAGCGCTCGCCGCGCGCTTTCGCGGTCTGCTGGACAAGGTGCGAGAGGAGGCCGCCCGATGAAAAAGCTGTTGATTTTGAGCGGCAAGGGCGGCACCGGCAAGACCACCGCCGCCGCCGCGTTCATCCATTTTTCCGGCGTGCGCGCCTTTGCCGATTGCGACGTGGACGCGCCCAACCTGCATCTGGTGGCGCGCGACTTGGGCGAGCCGGCGCGCTTTGACTTCCTCGGCACACAAAAGGCGGCAATCGATCCGGCGCTGTGCACCGGCTGCGACGCCTGCCGGAACGCGTGCCGGTTTGACGCCATCCGCGCGGAGAACGGACGCTGCGCGGTCAATGAATTTGCGTGCGAGGGCTGCGGCGTGTGCATGGCGGTCTGTCCGCAGGGCGCGGTCACGATGCAGGACGATGTGGCAGGCGAGGTGCGGCTGCATCGGAGCGCGCGCACCTTTGCCACGGCCGAGCTTCAAATGGGGCGCGGCAACACGGGCAAGCTCGTGTCCGAGGTGAAGCGCACGCTGACGGATGCGGCAAAGGACGAGCCCCTGGCCATCATTGACGGCGCGCCGGGCATCGGCTGTCCGGTCATCGCGTCCATGAGCGGCGTGGATCTCGTGCTGATTGTGGCCGAGCCCTCGGTTTCGGGCATCAGCGATTTGGAGCGCATTTTGAAAACGGCGGCGGTTTTTGAGACAAAGCCGGTCGTTTGCGTCAATAAATGGGACACAAGTCCGGAAAAAACCGCCGCAATAGAGCGGTTCTGCGCGGAAAACGACATTCCGTTTGCAGGGCGCATCCCCTATGACACCCAGGCATCTGCCGCGATTAATGCGGGAAAAAGCATCGCGGAGGTGGACTGTCCGGCGTCCCGCGCGCTGCGCGCGGTGTATGACCGGGTGACAGAGCTGATGGAAGGAGCGCGCGCATGATCGTTTGGGTGCTGATGGAAAATACCGCGTGCGACGCGCGGTTTCACGCGGAGCACGGGCTGAGCCTGTATCTGGAAACGTGCGGACGCAAAATCCTGTTTGACATGGGGCAAAGCGCCGCCTTTGCAGAAAATGCGCACAAGCTGGGCGTTCATCTGGACGCGGTGGACACCGCGGTGCTGTCCCACGGGCACTATGACCACGGCGGCGGCCTGCGCACCTTTTTGGAAATAAACGACCACGCGCCGGTCTATATCAGCCGCTATGCCTTTGAAAAGCACGGCAATGCGGCGGGCAAGGAAATCGGGCTGGATCCGGCGCTTGCCGCCCATCCGCGGCTGATTTTCACCGGGGAGCGCTGCCAAATCGGCGCGGGGCTGACGCTGTTTTCCTGCGCGGAGCGCGCGCCGCACGTCCCGGTGGATGCGGCAGGACTCACCGTGCAGGCGAACGGACAGACCGCGCCCGAGGATTTCCGGCACGAGCAGTATCTGCTGATTGAGGAAAACGCAAAGCGCATCCTTGTCAGCGGCTGCTCCCACAAGGGCGTGCGCAATCTCGTGGAGTGGTTTGAACCCGATGTGCTGATCGGCGGCTTCCACTTTATGAAAATCGATCCGGAGGGGCCGGAAAAGCACCGTCTGGACGAGGCGGCGCAGCATCTGCTGCGGCACAAAACCCAATATTACACCTGCCACTGCACGGGAAACGCGCAGTATGCCTATCTCAAGGAGCGCATGCACACGCAGCTGCACGCGCTGCACAGCGGACAGACCGTGCAGCTATAAACGCAGCGGCGGCGCAAACAGAAAGTTTTGCCGCCGGTTGGCTTGACAATTCATACCCGATCATTCTACAATAGAAAAGGAGAACAATCATGAAAATTGCAGTAGCTTGCGCAGGGGATCAAATCTTCGGACATTTTGGACACTGCGAGAATTTTATGCTCTTTGACGCGGAAAACGGTGCGATCACCGCGGAGAACAGCGTGCCGAACCCCGGACATAAGCCGGGCTTTCTGCCGAATTATCTGGCGGATCTGGGCGTAAACGTCATCATTGCCGGCGGCATGGGCGGCGGCGCGGTGGAAATTTTCAACGAGCGCGGCATCGAGGTCGTGGTCGGCGCACAGGGCGCGGCACGCGTCGCGGCGGAGGCCTATCTGCGCGGTGCGCTCCAATCGACGGACGCGGTCTGCCACGATCATGCCTATGAGGCTTCGTGCGGCGAGCATCACGCGCATTAAGCGGAAAATTTTCGGCAGAAACGGGACGAATAAGGCGTTTTACGGGTAGCCGCCGACGCAGAGTTGCGCAGGGCGGCCTGCCTGTTGCATCATGCCCGCAGGGGCGCATAGAAGGACGCAATCATAAAAGGGAGGGCGAACCGATGAAACAATTTGTTTGTACCGTTTGCGGCTTCATCTATGATGAGGCCAAGGGGACACGGGGAATTGCACCGGGCACCCGGTGGGAGGAGCTGCCTGCAGACTGGAAGTGTCCGCTCTGCGGCGCACCCAAGTCCGATTTCCGCGAGGTCGGCGCGCCGGCTGCCGCGCCCAAGGCCGTGCCGATTCTGGAAGCGGACGACGATCTCCGCGAGCTGACCCCGATGGAAATGAGCGCGCTGTGCTCCAATCTGGCGCGCGGCTGCGAAAAGCAGTACAAGGCGGAGGAAGCAGCGCTCTTTGCCGAGCTGGCGCAGTACTTTAAGGCGGCGTCCGCGCCGGCGGAGCAGCCCGACACGGAAAAGCTGCTCGCGCTCGTAAACCGCGATCTGGAGCAGAGCTTTCCTGCGGCGCATGCGGCCGCCGAGGCCGAGCCGCGCGACAGGGGTGCGCTGCGCGCCCTGACCTGGAGCGAAAAGGTCACCCGCATCCACAAATCGCTGCTGGAGCGCTGGCAGGCCGAGGGCGAGGCCATGCTGGCAAACACCGGCGTGTGGGTTTGCACCGCCTGCGGCTTCATCTACATCGGCAGCGAGCCGCCCGCGCTTTGCCCGGTGTGCAAGGTGCCCAGCTGGAAATTTGAACAAGCCGAGGGGAGGGCACAGTCATGAGTGAAGTATTTGCGGTTCGAAACCTTCGTCTTTGCACAAAGGACTGTCTGTGCCTGTACGTCTGCCCCACGGGCGCAACCGACACGGAAAACAGCATCATCGATGTGCAAAAGTGCATCGGCTGCGGCGTGTGCGCGGCTGCCTGTCCCTCGGGCGCCATCACCATGGTGCCCAAGGATATGCCGCCCCAGCAAAAGCACACGGAAACGGTGACGGCAGCCTTGAACGCACTGCTGCGCTCCAAAACCGAGCAGGAACGCATCGCCGCGGGCCTCCCCGGCGCGCTTGCCGCCGCGCTCGAGCAGTCCGGCCGCATTCAGGCCGAGGATCTTGTCCGCGAGGCCGGCTATATGCTGCCGCAGAGCGCAAACGCGCATGCGCTCCTTCAAAATCTGGTCGAAAATCCGCCTTCGGCGGAGTTTCCAAAGGCCGCGGCGGAAAAGCTGCTGCGCCTATTACCCAATAACGAAACGGAAAAGGAGATCAAAACGATGAGAAAGTGGAAATGTACGGTTTGCGGCTACATCTACGAAGGGGAGAGCCTGGCGGATGATTTCGTCTGCCCCCTGTGCAAGGCACCCGCTTCCAAGTTCGTGGAGGTGACGACGCCGGACGGCAAGAACCCCTATGCAGGCACGAAGACCGAGAAAAACCTGCAGGAGGCCTTTGCCGGCGAAAGCCAGGCGCGCAATAAGTATACATATTTTGCGCATATCGCGCAGCGCGAGGGCTATGATCAGCTGGCGGAAATTTTCCTGAGCACGGCCCGCAACGAGCAGGAGCACGCGCGCCTGTGGTTCCAGGAGCTGGGTCATCTGGGCGATACGGCGAAAAACCTGCTGTCTGCCGCCGAGGGCGAAAACTACGAGTGGACGGATATGTACGTTCGCATGGCGAAGGATGCCGAGGAAGAGGGCTTCCACGACCTTGCCGCGCGCTTTCGCCGCGTAGCCGACATCGAAAAGACCCACGAGGAGCGCTATCGCAAGCTGCTGCAAAACGTGGAGATGAAGCAGGTCTTCGAAAAGAGCGGCCAGACCATGTGGGAGTGTCGCGTGTGCGGCCACCTTGTGGTGGGCACCAAGGCTCCGGAGGTTTGCCCTGTTTGCGGCTACAGCCAGAGCTACTTCGAGGTTCGCAAGGAAAACTACTAATACGGCACAACAATCCGGGGCGGTGCACATGCGCCGTCCCGGATTTTTCATAAACGCAGGATACAGACGGTTTTCGTGCACAGGGTTGCAGGCCGCAGGGAGGGGATCGCAATGACAATCGGAAAGTATCGGGCGCCACGCTTGCCGTGCAGCGCGCGGGGACGCGCGGTTCTCGTGTTTGCGCTGCTGTTCGCCTGGGTGCTCGCGTTTCCTTTTGAGGGGCAGATCCTCTATGCGCGCGCGCAGGATTACCGCATCGAGCCGCACGCGCTGGTGTTTGCCGCGGTTGCCGCCACCTTCTGCGGCCTGCTTTGCTGCGGCTTTTTCATCAAAAGCATGCGGGCGGCAAAGCGGCTGATGCTGGGCGCCCTTCCGTACTGCGCGCTTGCATCGGCGGTGTTTTTGTTTCCGCCCTCCGGCCTTTAGATGGGCGCGCTCGTTTCCGGCGCTTTTTTGTCCGGCTGCTGCGTGGCGGCATGGGGCTTTTATTTGCGCAGCGGCACCCCCAAAAACGAGCGCATCAAAACCGCGGCGGACGGGCTTATTTATTCCAATTTGCTGATGATTTTGCTCAATATGGCGGCGGTTCATCTGTCGGCGCGCACCGGACTGCTGCTGTCGATACTCGTGCTTGCAGGCGCGTTTGTGTGCGCGCTCGGACTGGACGAAACCGCGGACACAGCCGAAGACGCACCGGCTGCGCCCGCGGGTGGCGCTGTCGGCATCACACGGCCGCTTGCGTTTTTGTATGTGTTCGTGCTCGTCCTCACGATGAACTCCGGCCTCATGTATGAGGTGCTGAATCCTGCATACGCGCATCTCACATGGCTGACAAGCTGGTACTGGGCGATGCCGTATATTGCCGCGCTGGTTGTCATGCGCAACCTGCCGCGCAGGACAAACCGCGCCTATCTGCTCTATGTGGGGATTGCGATGATCGGCTTTTCCTTCATCGCGTTTGTCGGCATGGAGCGCACCGCGACCGGTTATCTCGTCGTCAACACGCTGATGCTGGGTGCTTGCGGCGTGTACGATCTGTTTTGGTGGAGCATCCTCGGTGAAATGCTGGATTTGCACAATAATCCCGCGAAAATCTTCGGAATCGGGCTGTCGGCAAACGTGCTGGGTGTGCTGCTGGGCGGACTCGTCGGCAGCGCGCTTTCTTCCGCAGGGGCGCAGGCGTTCAGCCCCGCGCTGCTCGCGCTTTCCGTGGTTTGCGTCACGCTGGTGCTTTTGCCGCCGCTGCACCGCCGCCTTTCCGCCCTGCTGCAGGACCATGCCTATCTCTCCGCGTTTGCCGCCCTGCCCGCGCAGGAGCAGACCGGACAGATTGCGCGCGCGGCGCGGTTTGGCAACCTGTCCGAGCGGGAGCGGCAGGTCACCTTTTTGCTGCTGCAGGGCAAGACCTACAAAACCATAGCGGCCGAGCTCGAGATCAGCGAAAATACGGTCAAGTATTATGTGAAAAACATTTATTCCAAATGCGGCATCCAAAGCCGCGCCGAGCTGATTCATATCAGTCTGCAACAAGGGGATATGCCTCCGCGCGCGTGAATTTCCGCGAAAACAGCCGTTTTGCGCCCCCTACCCGAAAAGGGTAGGGGGCATTTTGCGCAAACTAGCCCTTTCGGGTGGTGTCCGCGCGCGCGCCCCGTGCTAAAATCAAATAAAGCCACACCGCGTTTTGCATCGCAGTATGAAAGGAAGTGCGCATTTATGAAGAAGAAGATTGGAATGCTCCTGGCGCTGGCCATGCTGTTTTCCCTGCTGACGGCGGCTCCGGCCGCGGCCGCCAGCCTGCCCATATCGGGCACGGTGCTCAACGGCCAGCTCAGCTTTCAGCTCGACGGAAAACCGGTAGTTCCCGTGGGGGACGACGGCACCCCCGTGCTGCCGATTTCCTATAACGGCACAACCTATCTGCCCGTGCGTGCCGTCGGCTATCTGCTGGGGCTGGGCATTGATTGGGAGGGCGCCACCAACACGGTCTTGATTGCGCGCACGACGACAAAGGCCGCGCCCAAAGCTGTGACAACGGCAAAAAGCAACACGCTGATCCCGATTGCGGGGGCAAAGCTCAATGGCGATCTCAAGTTCAGGCTGGACGGAAAACCGGTAGTTCCCGTGGGGGACGACGGCACCCCCGTGCTGCCGATTT
>CAZOJP010000026.1:24405-30403 GCA_964580155.1 uncultured Intestinibacillus sp.
GACGGAAAACCGGTAGTTCCCGTGGGGGACGACGGCACCCCCGTGCTGCCGATTTCCTATAACGGCACAACCTATCTGCCCGTGCGCGCGATGGGCTATCTGCTGGGGCTGGGCATCGGCTGGGACCACGCCACCCAAACCGTGCTGATCACAAGATCCGCCGCGCCCGGCTGGTATCTCACCCGCTGGGAATACGTCATCCTGTCCCAGGATTTTTCCCTTGTCGGTGCGCTCAAAGGCAGCGTGATAGGCAAGACAGGAAGCACCTGGGATACCCACAAGGGAACCGGAGAAAAGAACGATTTCACCTATGCGCACACGCGCACAGACGACAGCGGCGCGGTATTCAATGACGGAAAAACCGTCACCTTGGGCAAGGTCGTGACCAAATGGACCGATCCGCCCGCATACTTCAGCGGAACCGACAGGCCCGTGATCACCATTGACCGCGTGGTGGAGGCGACCTGGGGCATCGGCACGATGAACATCCACTTCGACAACGACACGATCAATCCCGGCGGCGGTACCTCGTCCTACCTCTCGTTTGTGACACCGGAGGGGAAAAGCATTGTGCAGGCATATCAGGGCACCCTGCAAATGGAAAAGGCGCTCAAGGGCACAGCCGGCGCGAAAAAAGCCATCATTCTCTATCTGGACGGCTACGGCTTCAAATATTACTATGAATGAAGGGAGTAGGCGGCGGAAGGCCGCTCCCGCGCGCAGGCTTTGAACGATTCAATGCGGCAGCCCCCTCAACCAAAGCGGTTGAGGGGGCTGTTTTGCGGCGCCGGTCTCACTGCCAGAAAAACAGCAGCGCAAGCGTGGCAATCAGGCTGATGGGGATGCAGATCGAATGAATCACACCCACGACCGAGGGATTGCAGCCGCATTTATCGCAATACGCGAGCGTAACCGAGGGAATCGGCGCGAGCAGGCTGAGCGTCACGACCTGCAGCGCGGACTCCGGCAGCGGCAGGAGGACGCAGCACAGCGCGGCGGCGGCAATGCCGAAGCCGTAGCGCAGGCCGACGATGCGCACGACGTCGTGCAGATCGCCGCGCTCGAGCTTGAGTTCAAACATCAGGCCGATCATGAGCATGGCAAGAAAGGCATTCGCCTGCCCGAACATCGCCGCGATGGTATAAACCGCGGGCGGAAAGTGCAGCCCGCCAAAGCCCATCACCATCAGGATAAGAAAGGTGACGAACGGCACGGAATGCAGCATTTTGCTTGCAATCGTTTTCGCGGACATGCGCTCTGCGCCGATCAGCGCGGAGGTGACCGCATAGGCCACGCCGCTGTTCATCGGGCTGTTGCCCGCATCGAACATGGACACCGCCAGCAGCCCCTCCGCGGGCAAAAAGCTCTGCACAAACGGCAAAACAAAGGTGCCGATGTTATAGCTCGGCACATTGAGCATATAGAGCGCGCGCGTCGCCCCGTCCCGTCCGCGCGAGAGCAGCGCCGCAATCAGCAGCAGCGCGCAGTTGGCCGCCGCCGCCACCGCGACAAGCGACAGCATGCCCACGTTCACCGTAAAGGAAGCAAAGCTTGCGATGAGCGCGCCGGGCAGCGTCAGGTTGATGATGATTTTGGAAAGCAGGCGCGCATCCTCCGTGCGGAATACGCCGCGCCGCTTCAATAGATAGCCGAGCAGGAGAATCAGCAGCAATCCGCCTGTTTTGGTGATTAAACCTTGCATAGATAGCGCTCCTTACAACGCGCGGAAGCCCAGACCGCACAAACGGCGCTGGGCTTCCGCAAAAGAAGAGAGAAAAGAGGAGATTACGTTTCCGAAGAGTTGATGCGGTGACGGATGCGGACAAGCACCGTCTGCATCACAATGAACGCGCACAGCAGCAGGGCGATGATGATGCGTGTCCACCATGCGGACAGCGTGCCCTGGAAGGTGATAAAGGTCTGGATGATGCCCTGAATCAGCACGCCGAACAGCGTGCCGGGCAGGAATGCCACACCGCCCGACATCAGCGTGCCGCCGATGACGGAGGAGGCGATCGCGTCCATTTCCATGCCCAGCGCATGCAGCGGATAGCCGGACAGCATAATCAGCGAATAGACGATGCCCGCCAGCGCGGAGCACAGGCCGGATACCATATAGGTCGCGATTTTCGTCTTTTTGGTGGGCAGACCCATGAGCTGCGCGGATTGTTCGCTGCCGCCGAGTGCATAGATGTTGCGGCCGAAGCGGGTGTACTTGAGCACCAGCGTGGCGATGATGAGCGCGGCGACCGCAATGACAACGCCGACCGAAATGAACGCCTTGGGCGCGAGGTAAATGCGCGCGGAGGCGATCGCGGTATAGGTCGAATTCGTAATATCGATTGTCTCGCGTGAGATAATCGCGGTCAGGCCCCGCGCGAGAAATTGCCCTGCTAAGGTGACGATAAACGGCTGCATATCGAACTCCGCGATGAGCCATCCCTGCACCAGGCCGAAGAGCAGCCCGATGGCGAGCACCAGAAGGGTGACCACGCCCGCGCTAAGCGAGGTGTTCGCGAGCAGCTGCGCGGTCGTCATGCAGGTCAGCGCAACAACCGAGCCGATTGAGATGTCGATTCCGCCGATCAGCAGCACAAAGGTGATGCCGATGGTCGCAATGATGAGCGCCGCATTGTCAATAAACAGGTTGCAGAAAACCTGCGGCTTGAGAAAGCCCTTGTAATTCATCATGCCGATGACATACAGCACGACAAACAGCAAAGCCGTAACGCCAAAGGAAAAATGCCGCGAGCCGATCATTCGGTTTTTCATATTTTTCATGCCTGTTTCACCGCCTTTTTCGCCGCTCTGCTTGCAACCATCTTTTTAAAGCGCTCGGATTGCATCAAGCAGATCAAAATAACCACAAACGCCTTGCACACGGGCAGCTGCTCCGAGGAAATGCCGAGCGCATACAGCGTTGTCGTGAGCGTTTGGATGGTGATGGCGCCGATGACCGAGCCGCCGATATAGAACTTGCCGCCCGTCAGCATCGTGCCGCCCAGCGCGACCGCCAAAATCGCGTCCAGCTCCATATTCAGTCCGGCGTTGTTCGGGTCTGCCGCCGCAATCATCGAGGATTCCATCAGCCCTGCGATGCCCGCGCACATGCCCGAGAACACATAGACCATAAAGATAATGGCGGTGACCTTGAGTCCGGTGCGGTGGGAGGCCTCGGAATTGATGCCGACCGCCTGCACAAACATACCCACAGAGGTCTTTTTCTGAATCAGCACCACGAGCAGCACGGTGATGGCCGCGATGAAGATCGTCGTCGGCAGCGGGCTGCCGGGGATGGTGTTGCCGATGTAGGTGAACGGCTTGTAATAGACCGTGATGTTCTGTCCCTTGGTAATCAGCATGGCGATGCCGCGTCCCGCGGTCATCAGAATCAAAGTGGCGACCATGGGCTGTATTTTCAGCTTGGACACGAGAAAACCGTTCCACACGCCGCATACGCCGCACACGGCAACCGCAATCACACAGGCAAGCAGCAGCGGCATGCGCGCTGTGCCGTCGCCCGCGCCGCCGATGAGCGAGCAGCAGACCGCGCCCGAAATCGCGATGACCGAGCCTTGCGAAATGTCAATGCCGCCCGTTGCAATCACGAAGGTCATGCCCATCGAGAGAATGACCAAAATGGAGGCACGGTTCAGAATATCGATGATACGGCCGAAGAGCTGCCCGTTTTGGATCTGGATCGAAAAGAATCCGGGGGTGGCGAACGCGTTGAAAACCAGCAGCAGCATTAGTGCGAACATCGGCAGAAACAGATGGTGCGCGGTCAGCTTTTTAAAGTTACGCATGGTTACACACCTCCTGCAATCGCCGCCATGACGCGGTCGGGGTGGATGTCGTCGCCGGAAAGCTCCGCGACCTTTACCCGGTCGCGCAGAACCGCCAGACGGGTACAGGTGCGCGTCATCTCGTCAATTTCGCTCGAAATGAAGACGATGGACATCTGATTTTCCCGCGCCAGCCGGATGATCATCTTTTGAATTTCCGTCTTGGTGCCGATGTCGATGCCGCGCGTCGGCTCGTCGAGGATGAGCAGGTCGGGTGCGGTCACAAGCCACCGGGCGATAATCGCCTTTTGCTGGTTGCCGCCGGACAGGTTCTTGATGAGCTGCTCGGGGGAGGATACCTTGATTTGCAGCAGCTTAATGTATTCGTCCGCAATGCGCTCCTGCTCCTTCATCGGGATGTGGTTCCACATGCCCTTTTTGGCTTGCAGGCCCATGATGATATTCTCCCGCACCGACAGGTCGCCGATGATGCCCTGCACCTTGCGATCCTCGGGGCAGAATGCGATTTTGTGATGCATGGCGTCAAGCGGGGAGGAAAGCGAGACCTCGCTTCCGCTCAGCTTGAGTGTGCCCTGCTCCGGCTTGGCAATGCCGAACAGAAGCTCCGCGGTTTCCGTTCGGCCCGAGCCCAGCAGGCCCGCGAAGCCCACGACCTCGCCCCGGCGAATCGTCAAATCGAAATCCTTGATGCGTCCGAACGCGGACAGCCCCGCCGCCTCAAGCAGCACCTCGCCGCCCTCGCCGGCATCGTTTTTGCCCATACTCTGGATGTCGCCCAGCTCCTTGCCGATCATCTTGGAGATGAGCTCCAGACGGGGCAGCTTGTCAATGTCGTATGCGCCCACGAGCTCGCCGTTGCGCAGCACGGTCACGCGGTCGCACAGCTCGTAAATCTGGTCGAGAAAATGCGAGACAAAGACCACACCCAGCCCCTGCGCTTTCAGGCTGCGCACCACCTCGAACAGGCGGCTCGTCTCGTTTTCGTCCAGCGAGGAGGTCGGTTCGTCCAAAATCAGCACCTTTGCATCCACGTCAACCGCGCGCGCAATGGCGATCATCTGCTGCACCGCGACCGAGTAGCTGTCCAGCGTTTTGGTCACGTCGATGTTGAGATTGAGCCGGCGCAGCAGCTGCGCCGCCCGTTTATTGATTGTTTTCCAGTCGATACGGCCGGCCTTGAGCGGCTCCCGACCAACAAAGATATTTTCCGCCACGGTGAGATTCGGGCAGAGGTTGACCTCCTGATACACCGTGGAAATATTGCACTTTTGCGCCTCAAGCGGGCTGGACGGGGAAATGGGTTTTCCCTCCATCATAATCTCGCCGCCATCCCGGGGATATACGCCGGTAAGCACCTTGATGAGCGTTGACTTCCCCGCGCCGTTTTCACCCATCAGCGCGTGGATCTCGCCCGCGCGCAGTGTAAAATCAACGTTTTCTAATGCGCGCACGCCGGGAAAATACTTGGAGATTCCCCGCATCGTTACCAAATCATGTCCTGTCATCAAATTCACGCCCTTTTTTCTGTGATTTTGCCAAAAGAAAACCACGTCCGACAGCGGGAGGGACGGCACGCGTCCCATTCCCGCCGCGGGGTGGCAACAGTCGTTTGCAGATTAATAGGTGCGGTTCGGCAGCTCCTGCGCCGCGATGTCCGCCGGGAAGATGCCCTCTTCCACCTCGATGGTCGCGGGGACGCTCTCACCGCTTGCAATCTGCATAGCGGTATCCATCAGCAGCTTGCCGTAGTTGGGCGTGTGCTCGACCGCGCAGTTCATCTTGCCCTCGATCATCGCGTTGAACGCGCCCTTGGCGGCGTCGATGGACACAATGACGATGTCCTGACCCGGCTTCAGGCCGGCAGCCTCGATTGCCTGGATTGCGCCGAGCGCCATGTCATCGTTCGCGGCGAACAGGATGTCGATTTTGCCGCCGTCGGACTTGAGGAAGGATTCCATGACTTCCTTGCCCTTTGCGCGGGTATACTCGCCGGTCTGGGAGCAGAGTACGTTGTACTTGCTGCCGTCTTCCGCCGCGGCGATGGCATCGTGGAAGCCCTTGAGGCGGTCAGCCGCGACAGAGGAACCGACCGTGCCCTCCAAAATGGCAATCTGGAACTGCTCCGTGCCGCCGCGCGGGGTCTTGCTCTGCGCCTTCATGTATTCGTCGATCCAGTTGAAGGCATTCGCGCC